>JAITER010000032.1 GCA_031281945.1 Spirochaetaceae bacterium
ATATAATTTTCATAAAAACAAACATAAGAATAGACCAAATCTATTTTATTATCTTTTATCAAAGATTGTATATATAACTTTGCCTGAGTTTCCAAAGAAATTCTTAACTGAGATTGGTCGTCAAATGGCCTGTTGTATGTACAGTTATCTAAATATATTGTCTTGTTTCCCATAATTTAAGCCTTAAAATACCTTATTTTGAGTATATTCTATTATTTTATATTTTTCAAGTCATTTTTCCCCTCCTGCATTTCCCAATGTTTTATAAACGTTATTGGGTCAAGTATATTTATTTCGTTGGAATTATATCTTAAAATGTCATCATCGACAGTTATAAAATAATCAACTTTTGCATTAATTGCACATGATAAATGCAACGCATCCAATGGTTTTATTTTCTTTTGTATTATTTCATTTGCTTTAATCAGAATATCATGACTTTCCCTAACAGAATATTTTGCATGTTTGGCAAAATCAGATATGGATAGTTTTTTGTTTTCAAATGGATTTATATAATTTTCATAAAATCAAACATAAGAATAGATCAAATCTATTTTATTATCTTTTATCAAAGACTGTATATATAACTTTGCCTGAGCCTCCAAAGAAATTCTTAACTGAGATTGGTCGTTAAACGGCCTGTTTTATGTACAGTTATCCAAATAAATTGTCTTGTTTCCAATAATTTAAGTCTTAAAATACCTTATTTTGAGTATATACTATTATTTTATATTTTTCAAGTCCTTTTTTGATGTTTTTTACAACAGTTTTCAGAAAAAATGGCACATAACAGTTTGGTCGTCTACTAACCTGTGGTTAGAACTTTGCTTTTAGTCTTGAAAAACGCATCGCATTTTGCGTTTTTTAGCGGTTGCGGGCCAGCCGTAAAAGCCCAAGCTATGCTATACTTGGATTTAGGCTGGCGGGAACTGAAGTTTCCGGGCGGCTCTATTGGGAAACAATGGAAAATAAAACCGAATATCAGGCCGGCGTTTTTTTTAACCGTCTGGTGAAAACGCACCGCCATCTTCGTAAATGGGCGGCGCGGACGGGCGCGGGCGTGTACCGTCTTTACGACCGCGACGTCCCGGAGATTCCGCTTGCGCTTGATTTTTATCAAAACGATGAAACCCGGGCGCTCTCCGGCGCGTTGTATGAGCGGCCTTACTACAAGGATCCCGGCGAGGAAGAAAGCTGGCTTTGCGCTATGAAGGCCGCCGCCGCGGAAGCTCTGGAAATTGACGGGCGAAATATTTTTTTGAAAATACGCAAACGGCGCCGGCGGAAATTTTTGCATGGCGAAAATACGAGCGATCAGTATCAGAAAGAGGAGGGCGGTTCTTTTAAAATGATAATAAAAGAAAACGGACTTTCATTCATCGTAAACTTGTCGGATTATATCGACGCCGGCATATTTCCGGACTTGCGTAATTTGCGGAAAATGGTGATGGAGGAGGCGTCCGGCAAAGCTGTTTTGAATCTTTTTTGTTATACGGGCGCTTTTTCGGTGTACGCCGCGCGCGGCGGCGCCCGGCGGGTGGATTCTGTGGATATGTCGTCGACATACCTTAAATGGGCCGCCGCCAACTGTGAATTAAACGGCGTTAAAATGAATCCCGTGCGCGCCGACGTGTTCAGGTTCCTGGAAGATGCGGCGTTTCTTAAAAAACGCTGGGATATAATAATCGTCGACCCGCCCGCGTTTTCCAACTCAAAAAAAATGAAAGGCGACGCCCTAGGCGGCGTTTTTGATATAAAGCGGGATTATCAGTTTTTGCTTTCTAAATGCCTCCCGCTGTTGAGCGCCGGCGGAAAAATCTTTTTCTGCGTGAACGCGCGTAAATTTAGCGGCTGTAAATTTGACCTGCGCGGCGCGGCTAGGGATGCGGAAATCCGCGTAAAAGAAATAAGCGAGCGGTTGCGCGGCGAAGATTTTAAGGGGAGGCGGACGCCGCGCTGTTTTGAAATTCGCGAAATAAATTGACGCGGACTTGCGCCCCTCGCGTCTTGCGGTTATAACTCCTTTGTAAAAATTATGCCGTTGCTTGGGGCGTGATACGGCGTCCTAATAAAGCCGGCCTTCTTTTGGGTTGCGTTTTATCGGCGTCCGGTTGCGCCGTTGAACCCCCGCCCAGCCCCGCCTTTCCCGCCGGAAGCCACGGCCCCGACGCTTTGACGCCATAGTTAAGTTGTTCCGTTTAATCACGAATTTTATCCAAAACAAGGCGTAAACCGCCGTTAGGCGCGGCGGCGCATTGACTATCGCCATAGTCCGTGTATACTATAAAAATCTAAAAGCTCAAACGGAAGCGGAAGTTTTAGGCGAATCTTTTTTTGTTGATGAACGAAGCTAGGCCGCGCTTGCGCGGGCGTGATAATAGCTGAAGCGAGGAACCGAGGGAGCCGGCGCTCTTTATTGTAAGAGGCGGAACAAGAATTGTTTTGGTGAAAACCGTTTTTGTTCAAACGCCCTGTAAACCCCGTCAACTAACAATTCACGCCTTGTTTGCGCTGAAATCTTAAAAAAATGTAAATCCATAAAACTCCGCACCCGGCGTTGTTACAGCGTGTTGTTTTGGAGGCGGCGGGTTTTCCGGCGTTTTTCGCGCGCGGGCGCGGAACCTGGAAGCCCGGCCTCATACAGCTTGGAACCGGAAGTTATGTAGGGGAAATCTTATGTTGCGGAATATATCTATCGGGGTTAGGCTGACCATAATTATCAGCGTGCTGGCGTTTACAATCGCAGGACTTATCGTAACGAGTTACTTTATCGCGCACAGCGTTAAGGATGCGGGGATAGCGGACGCCGGGGCGGTGATGCTTGACGGCCAGAGGGAAAAGCTTAGGCTAGGCGTCCAGTCTATGGCCGTTGCGTTAAGCAAGGCTCTTGACGGGGTTGCGGACAGGCGCGAACAGCACGACGTCATCAGTTCGTATATCAAGGACTACCGCTTTGAGGAAGACGAGTCCGGTTATTACTTTACTTACACCGGCACGGTGATATTTATGCATCCCACCCTTCCGCATCGCGAGGGTGAGGATCTGGGCCAGACCGCAGACGCGAACGGGGTTTACTATGTGCGTGAACTTTACGAGAACGCGCAAAAGGGCGGCGGTTTTGTTTCTTTCGTTTTTCCCAAGCCGCCTTCCATGGAGAACGCCCCCAAGCTGGCCTATGTGGAGTACATTCCAGGCACGGATATATGGATATCCACGGGCGTTTATGTCGACAACATAGACGCGCACAAGGCGGAGGTGGAAGCGGGTATGTCCGCCTTTGTTCGCAATCTTATGATCATAGTCATAGCCTTGATACTGGTTCTTTCCCTTTTGATACTATTGCCGCTTTGCGTGTTTACCCTTAGGTCCATTACCAAGCCGTTGCGGGAGACGGTTCTGGCGGCTGAACAGCTCGCCGGCGGCGATCTTACCGCGAAAATTTCCGTGAACGGGCGTGACGAAATAACCGAATTGCAGAATTCCTTTCTTCGCATGACGGAAAATCTTAACGGCCTTGTGGAAAATATCGTTCATTCTTTCAATGTAATGAAGTCCAACGGCGAGGAACTGAACATCACTATAGGCGACGCCTCCCGCGCGGCGGAAGAAATAAGCGGTTCTGTGCATAACTTGCGGGATATTGATGAACGGCTTGGCGGGGAAACCGGAAGGGTGCAGCAGGATATTTCCAATATTGACGGGGAGCTCACCGCTTTGGGCGGGGTTATCAGGGAGCAGAGGGAGCAACTGAAAATTTCGTCCTCCGCGATAGAAGAAATGACGTCGAATATCGCGTCCATAGAAAAGCTCACGCTCACTCTGGTAAAAAGTTTGAACGGCCTTGTGGAAAGCTCAAACGTTGAGCGCGGCCATATAGTAAAATCCACGGGGGCGGTTAAACAGGTGGAATCCGATTCTAATACATTGCTGGAAATGAACAAGGTTATCGCGGCGGTGGCGGCCCAGACCAATTTACTTGCGATGAACGCCGCGATTGAGGCCGCCCACGCCGGAGACGCCGGGCGCGGGTTTGCGGTTGTGGCGGACGAAATACGGAAACTGTCGGAGACTACGGCGGAACAGGCCAAGAATTCAAACCAAACCCTCACCGCTATCAGGGGCAGGATAAACGAGATCGCCAAAATAGCCGGCCTTATTGAAGAAACGTTTGAGGCGACTAGTTCCATGGTGCGGGACGTCAACAACCTGGTCTCAAAAATACGATCTTCCATGGAAGAGCAATCCAGCGGCTCCGGCATGATTCTGCAAAGCCTGGGTCAAATAAACGGAATTACGGAAAAAGTGCAAACCGGCGCGGAAAAGATAAAGAACGAGTCCGACCAATCCATTAGCGCCACGGTGAAACTTTCGGATATGAGTTCTACGATGCGCCGTGAAATTACCGGCATTGTCGCCCAGGCGGGCCGGGTGTCGGAGGCCACCCAGGCCTCTCGCGCCACAGTGGAGCGCAACAACGACGGCCTGGACGCTCTTTACGGGGCTATAACCCGTTTTAGGACGCCGTAAAAACGAATGGGCGAGGGGGCTTAACCGGCTTCTTTTGCGCCGCGGGCGGGGCCGCCTTTCAATAAAGCTGGGCGGCTTCACTTTAAAAAGACGTTGATTTAGGCGGCGGCGTTTTTCGCGCTTGCGCCGGGCGAATTTACAGGTTGCGCGCTGGATTAAAATGCTTGACGCCGTATAATTTTGACAATAGAATTAAAGAAAGGTTCCAAATTTGATTTTAGGCGGTAATTTCCGCGGCTTAAAATTTTGAGGTTGTATTTTTAGCCGTTCCCTCCGCGTTAAACCTTGCGTTAAATTTTGTAACTTTACCAAAAACTATTTTTGTTGCGTCGCCGGGATGTTTTCTGAAAAATTTAAGTTTTTGGGAAAACGGCTTTTAGTATATAGCAAACTGTTTTGCGCAAAATCCAATTGCGGCGGTTTGCCGTTATAAAATAGCGGTTTGTATTTTTGAAATTCCGGCGCTTCAAACTATGTTTAGCGCGTTTTGTTTTGACGGCCGCTTTCAAAAACCTATTTTGAACGGCGGTTTTGGTATTAAAACGCGATTTTTTCGTCCGTGACGGAAAGTCGCAAGATTTGCTTTTGACAACCGCGGCGGTTGAATTGCGAATCCAATCTTAATTATTGGAAAAATCATGCAGTATTTTGATACTCACGCTCATATAGGGCTTATTTTTGATGATCCTCTCGACCAGCTTTTTGTAACGCAGGAAGCGAAAATAGCCGGCGTTTCCAGGATCGTTTCTATTTGCAACAGTTTGCTAGACTTTATTAAAGTCTACGAAAACCTAAAATCCGCCACAAACGTATACCATGCGGTGGGAGTTGCGGCTTCCGAGGTGAACAACCCCGGAAAAAATTGGGTTAAAATCATAGAGCAAAGCGTAAGCCTTCCCCGCGTTGTGGCTATAGGCGAAACCGGCCTGGACTACCATCACAGGTTTGGCGAGAAAAAAACACAAATAGAGCTATTTATAACACAGCTTGACCTTGCTTCCAAATACAACCTGCCTGTAATTATACATAACAGGGAGGCGGGGCATGACGTTCTGGACATACTGCGAGACAGGCTTCCGGCGAAAGGGGGCGTCTTGCATTGCTACAGCGAAAACGCGGAATACGCTAAAAAGGCTCTTGATTTAAACCTTTATTTTTCGTTCGCCGGTAATTTAACGTACAGAAACGCCAAAAATTTGCATGAAACCGTAGGCGTTTTGCCTTTAGACAGAATTTTAATTGAATCGGAAAGCCCTTTTATGGTTCCGGCCAACTACCGGGGCAAGCGGAATATGCCCAAGTATTTGAGCGAAACCGCTGGAGCTATGGCGCAGTTGCTTGGAATGAAAGTTGAAGCGCTTGCGGAAAAACTATGGGAGAACTCAAACAGGTTCTTTAATTTAGACGGCCTCTAGGGGAGGGATTTTTGTTGCAAATTTATTTTTTGTCGGTTGTTTTTCCCGCCCTTTCCGGCTGGTTGTTGTTCAAAAGCGGCTCCACCGTCCCGTTGCTGGAGCCTCCGTTTTCCATTTTAGATGAAGGTTCTACGGCCAGGTTTGTTGTGGGCTCCGCTTCCATAATTACCGGAGTTTTAACGTTGCTTTCTCCTGTTAGCGGTATTCCTTTTTTGGGCGACGCCTTTCCGGCGGCGGCTTCCACGTTAAGCGGCTTGTGTTTGGTGGACGAATATTTTTCGGCCAGGGACGGTAAACCGTTTATTAAATCCCGTTTTTTTGAAGTCCTTTCCGCATATAAAAGAAAAACCGGCGTCTATTCAATGATAATTGCTTTTTTGCACTTCCTTTTACCAAAAGCTCTTTTTTTGTAAACTATTCACATGACGGCGTTGGAATTAGACGCTTATTTTAGAAGCGTTCTTAAAATTAAAGATTTTCAAAAAATAGATTCTTCGCTTAACGGGCTTCAAGTGGACGGCGGCGGCGGCGCAGACATAAAAAAAATAGCTTTTGCGGTGGACGCTTGCATGGAAACTTTTTTACAGGCTTACGCAATTAACGCCGGAATGGTTTTTGCGCATCACGGGCTTTTTTGGGGCGGCGCAACGGCGCTTACAGGCATCCAGGGCGGGCGTGTAAAATTTTTAATGGATAAAAACATAGCTCTTTACGCGGCTCATCTGCCGTTGGACGAAAACGCCGAAGTGGGCAATAACGCTTGTTTAGCCAGGCTTTTGGAGTTAAAAGACGTCCGCCCCTTTGGTTTTTACAAAGGAGTTCAAATAGGGTTTAAAGGCGTTTTTGAGCGCCCTGTCACCATCAACGAAGCCGCTTTGCGAGTTTCATTTATGGGTAGGGAAGCCGCCGCCGTTCTTCCTTTCGGGCCTAAAGAGAATAAAACTTGCGCGGTAATTTCCGGCGGCGCCTCAATGGAGGCCGTTCAAGCTGTGGAAGAAGGCGTGGATCTGTATGTTACAGGCGAGGCGCTTCATTCTGTTTACCATATCGCGTTGGAAGGGCGCCTAAATATGATAGGCGGCGGGCATTACGCCACCGAAGTTTGGGGCGTGCGGGCGTTGGCCGAAAAATGCGAAAAAGAAACCGGCATAGAATGTGTTTTTCTGGACGTTCCTACGGGTTTGTAGAGTTTTCGCGGTAAAAGCCCCGCAACCTTTGTTTTAGCGGGGCCGTTCCGGCGTGTTGTTTGAGGGCGGTTAAAAGGCGGGTTCCGCGGCTTTGGAAAAAGTTTTACGGGGCTTTCCTTAAAATATTTTAGGAGGCGTATTTTTTGAATTTACGTGTGAAACAAAAACTTTTTCCTCTTTCTCTCGGGTTTTTTATTCTTTTGCTGGACCAGATTACAAAATTTTATATTGTTAAAAATTGGCCTTCCGGAACTATGATAGCGGATGTTTTTAACAACGACATTTTGCATATATACCATGTAAGAAACAAAGTGATAGCTTTCAGCCTGGGGCAGGAGATCCCTGAGAATTTTAGGCCCTTGCTGTTTATAGTTCTGCCTTTGTGCGTGCTTGCTTTTCTTTTGTACTATTTTTTCAAAAGCCCTGAATGCACCCAGTTTCAACGATGGGCTATAGCCGGAATAACTGGCGGCGGCCTTGGAAACCTAATAGACCGCATGTTCAGGCCGGAAGGAGTTGTTGATTTTATAAGCGTAAAATTTTTCGGGATTTTCGGGTTTGAGCGCTGGCCGACATTCAACATAAGCGACGCCGCCGTGGTGGTTGGCGTTATTCTTTGGCTCATTTCCATGTTTGCGGACGAAAAATCAAAGTTTGCGGATGAAAAATCAAAAGTAAAAAAATAATATGAGCGAAAAAATAATAAACAAAAAAAGAAACACAATTTTTTTTACCGCCGCCGCTTCAGTTTTTTTTATTTTGCTTTCCATTTTAATTTTCGCTGTTTTTTTCGCGATAAGCATACCTGTTTTGCGCGGCTCAAACGAAGAAGCTTTTTTGTGGGTTATACCGCTTTTATTCGTCTTGTCTGTTTTTTTTAGTTTCTTGATATATCATAAAATTTTAAGCGTAATTTTTAAAAAAATAGAAATAGACCAATACTTTGAGCCGCTTTTTAGGAGGCGAAAATGACACATAACGCAGATTTTCAGAATTCGTGGGCCGGTGTAAAAGTCCTTGTTATGGGGCTGGGGTTGCACGGAGGAGGGCTTTCCGCCGCTGAGTTTCTTTTAAAAGCGGGGGCTTCCGTTACGGTGACGGACTTAAAAGACGAAGAAAAGCTTTTTTCGTCTGTGTGCGCGCTTGATTCTTTCGCCAGTGAAAACGGTTCTGGAGCGGTGCGTTATGTGCTTGGGCGCCACGAAAAACGTGATTTTGAGGAAGCGGACGTTGTTATAAAAAACCCGGGCGTAAGGCCGGATTCGCCGTATTTACAAAACGTAAAATGTATAGAAACAGATATATCTATTTTTTTAAATTATAATCCGTCTGTTCTAATCGCGGTTACGGGTTCCAAAGGAAAGTCTTTTACGGCGAGCGCCATTTGTTATGCGCTAAACGTGCTTCTTGATAAAAAAGGCTTAAAATCAAAGGCCCGCCTTGGCGGGAACATCACGGTTTCCCCGCTTTCATTTTTGCCTTTTTTAACAAAAGACGATTACTCAGTTTTGGAGCTTTCGAGCTTTCAATTGGGCGATTTGGCGTTGACGCCTCATTTTAAAAGTAAAAAACTTCTTAAACCTAAAGCCGCCGTTATCACTTCCATTATGAGAGATCACCAGGACAGGTACGGCGCTATGGAACCTTACATAGCCGATAAAAAATTAATATATATGTTTCAGGACGAAACGGATTTTACCGTGTGTACGCCGGATGAATGGGGGGAAGTGTTTTTTAACGAGACGCGGGGGCGGGGCGTTTTTACTGAGTCAAAAGAAGTTTGGGCTTCTTTAAAAGAAAACGCCCGCATACGCGAAATTAATTTGCTAAACGCCCGCGCCGCGCTTCGCTCCCTGGGATTTGATGATTTAGAGGCCGCCGACGCTCTCTCCTCGTTTACCGGCGTTGAGCATCGCATGGAATTTTTTCTGGAAAAAGACGGCGTAAAATTCTACAACGACAGCGCCGCTACAATCCCCGAAGCCGCCGCCGCTTGCTGTAAAAATTTATCGCCTTTAATCCTTGTTACTGGCGGGACTGACAAAAAATTGGATTTTACGCCTTTGGCCCGCGCCTGCGCGGGGGTTAAAACGGTGATTCTTTTGGAAGGAAACGGCTCCCGCATTTTAGCCGGCCTTTTAAAAGATATGAACACGCCGTATTTGGGGCCTTTCGGCGTGTTGGAAGACGCTGTTAAAGCGGCCCTTTCTCGTTGCGAAAAAGGGGATTTCGTCGCGCTGTCCCCCGGTTGCGCTTCTTTTGGAATGTTCCAAAATGAATTCGACAGGGGCGGCAAATGGAAGGCCGCGGTTAAAAACTTAAGTTTAATAGAGCCGCCCGGAAATTAGAGGCGAGCAATAGCCGCGCTTGGCTTGCCCGGCGAGCGCTAAAAGACGGCGAATGCGGATCGCTTTGCAAGGGCGTCCGGGGCGGCCGGCCGGGTCGTTAAAACAAGTTCAATTTAACAACGCCGTAAATCCCATGCGGGTAAAAAGTGAAAAGAATTACAAGATTTTGTTTTTATACTAGAGTTGTTCGGAAACTTCAGTTTTCGAACAACTTCCGCTTAAAAAACGCAAAATGCGTAGCATTTTGCAAGACTTGGGCGACAACCAACCGGGTTGGCGAACAAGTCCACTGTATATGAGCGTCTGCGATTTTATGCGTAATATAAACGGCGGGCGCCGGGTTTCACCGGTTTTGCGCGGCGGGCTTTCCCGCTTTTTAGACGTTGCGCCGCTTCGTATTTTGGCGTTGTGTTTTATTTATATAAATTTATTTTGTTTTAATTTACGGGGCGGCGCTTCTTTATTTGCTTTAGAGACTGAAGAAAAAGCGCTTTTTGTAAAAAAAGAAATATACGCCGCGGCGTCCGCCGGTTTTGACTCGTCGTTTTATCAGAATTACAGCTTTGATTTGCTTTCAAATCTAGAATTAAATAAAGGAATAAATATAAAAAGCGCGTTTTCTTTTTGGGTTAGCGGCGAGGCGCCGGAAACATCTTTGACTTTGGGCGGATCTTATATTTTTCCATTATATAAAAAACTGTCTTTTTGCGCGATGTATAATTTTACAAATATCCCCGTGTATAAAAATAAAATGCATGTAATACTGCCGTTCGTTTTATTAAGCGGCGAGCGTTCAGGCGTTTCGCTTGGAGCGGCGTTCCGGTTTAGTTCTTTTTACGGCCAATATATTTTTGAGCCGAATTTTAATTTTTCAGTATATTATGAATTTATACGCGGCGAAAAATATACGTTGACGGCGTATTTTGAAAATTTTGACGATTATAAAATAAATAATTTTAATTCATATTATATAAAAATAAATTCTGTTTTTAAAATAAACGAAAAATTAAGTTTGAAAGGGGAAGTTTATCTGCTTCAAAGCGGAAGCGGAGGATTGTCCGCGGATTATTACGGAACCACGCTTAAAATAGGAGCTTCGGTTTTATGGTGAGACGCGGGTCTAACGCGGATTTTATAAAAAACGGAGCGGTTCAATTTATACTGATATTTTTAATCGTCCCTCCGGCCGTATTTTTGACCGCTTGCAACGTG
Source organism: Spirochaetaceae bacterium (assembly GCA_031281945.1). GTDB lineage: Bacteria > Spirochaetota > Spirochaetia > Treponematales > Breznakiellaceae > JAIROZ01. Next base: position 10,690 of record JAITER010000032.1, read on the forward strand.
GATTTGTTCGGGATTTTCGCCAGCTCCTCTTTGGAAGAAAGGCTTTTGAGCAGAAATGATTTTACGCTTTTAAAGGCGGAGGAAACGCGAAATATTACGCTTGGTGAAGAATATTCTTTTTTGGTGTTAAGCGACGCCCATATAGAAAACCAGGATGCGGACGGCCTTGAAAAATTAAAAGAAGCCGCGTCCGGTTCAAGTTTTGTTGTGTTTTTGGGCGATATAACCCAATTCGGGGATTACGCGGATTTACAAATCTTTATACATATCGCGAAAGAGCTTTCTGTTCCATGCTATCCTGTAATAGGCAACCACGATGTTTATTTTAGCAACTGGGCCGCTTACAAAGAGCTTATAGGCTCCTCGTCATATAAGGTGAGCGCGGATAGCGCGGCCATATTTTTTTTGGATTCGGCTAACGGGACTTTAGGTTCTATGCAGTTAAAATGGCTTAATCAAGAACTGCTGGGCTTAAAAGAACAAAAAAAGCGCGTCTTTGTTTTTACACATACAAATCTTTTTGTAAAAAGTCTTTTTGACCATGTTCAATGGAAGGATGACAGGGAAAGGGCGAAAATAATATCCGTTTTAAAAGATAAATGCGACGTCTTTTTTATGGGCCATGTGCACAGGGAAATGTTTCAAAAGATCGCGGGTGTGGAATTTGTTACGTTAGACGACTACAAAAGCTCAAAGACTTATGTAAAATTTTTTGTAACGCCCGCAGGCTTTAGGCGCGAAGTTAAAAAATTATAATAAAAATTGTTCAGAAACCAGGTTTCCGCAAGCCGGCCAACCAGCTGCGTTGTTGAAATAAGCCCGGCAAAACGGGCGCCGCAAATCACGCTATTTTTTTGCCTGGCCTGAATTTATGCGCGTCCATTCGGCGAGGCGCTGGTCGAGCGGGCGCGCCGGCTCGCCTTCAGTTTTTACGCGTTCCCGTATATAAGGCGTTATAACGCGTTCTTTTACGTCCGGCCAGTTTGAGGAAAACGTTTTTGGTTTTAAAAGATAGTCGTCAGGCGGCAGATGGGTTAAAAGCGCCGGATAAAATTTTGGCAGTATAAATTCATTTACGCTGCGCATGGAGGAAAATCCGCCGCTTATGGCGAACACCGATTCGCTTATGTGCGCTTTGCGGTTTTCTTCCAAAAGTTCTTCCTGGGTGTATTCTGAGTAAAACCATTTAATAAAAGCCAAAAAAGCGTCTTCTTTTTTGCATTTTTTTGTAACGCCCAAAAGCACGACGTCTTCCAAAATTTGAATTTTTTCTCCATCGTCCGTTTTGTGCGAAAGCCAGCGGTAGTCCAGGCGGTTTAATTCTTCCAAAGAAAGATTAAATAAATCGTTGGATTTTATGTATATAAAAAGAATGCGCCCTTTATCTATCAGTCGGTCGGGCGGTTCATGCGAATATTTAAAAATAAAGTCGTCTTCGGCGCCGGAGCCGCCGTTTTCATTCACCCAGCTTTTAAAGCCGGTTATGGCTTCCTCAAGCACGGCGTCGTTCCAGGAAATAACGGAATCTTTTTCCTCAAACGACGCTCCGTATATACCCGCGGCGCTGTACAGAAAGCCGCCGTTCCAGTTCCATGTAGGCGAAAACCCCCGCCTAAACGCGGCGCCTTTTTGGGCGTTAAAAAGCGAAGCGTATTTTTTCATCTCGTCTATACTTATAAAAACATTACGCTCCAAAACGGAGTTTTCATTTTGCTCCGCGGCTTTTTTTAGTTCTTCCGGCAGGAAAGCTATGGCGCCTATATTAAAAGACAGCGGCAGAAAAATCTGTTTTTTGGCGATTTTCCCAAAATCTAAAAGCGACTTGTAAAAAATTTCTTCCTGTATATCATTCTTTTTGAATAAAAAGCCCGTCTCCCTCCAAAGGTGGGAGACGGAGGCGGATTTAAGCCATTTTCCAACCGCTATATCTGGAGCGTCTTTTTTATTTTTACCGTTGTTTAGCAGCTCCTTAACTAAATTTTTTTTTTCGTGAACTTCTATTTTATATTTTGTCTGCGAAGCGTTGAATAATTGCGCATAATAAGCGAACACCGGCGCTTCCGTCCATAAAACAAGTACGGAAGAAGATGATGAACATGAAATAAAAAATATATGCGTAAGAAATAAAGTAAATAATATTTTTTTCATTTGTTTTTTATGGCGTTTATTATTAGGTTCGCTGTTTCATCCGCGTTGTATTTTCCGGTGTCTATTATTAAATCCGCGAAAGAATATTCGTTGTTGTTTATATTGTATGTTTTCATATATCTTTCGTGATCTTCCCCGTCTCTTTTTTCCGTAAACGCTTTTATTTCTTCAAACGAGCCGCCTTCGCGTTTTTGAATTCGCCTTACTCTGGTTTCTAAGTCCGCGAAAAGGTAAGCCTTAAAACCGGCTTCCGCCAGAATCCATATCGCAAGACGCGAACCTAGGACGCAGTTTTGGCTAAAACGCGCTTCCATAAGCTGTCTTCTGTCGGTTTCTTTATCCCAAAAATCATCGGTTTTGGCTTTTTCCAAAACTTCGGACAACGTCATATTTTTTTCCTGGGCCAGGTTTCTGAATGTAAAATTGATGAATTTTAAATTAAGCTTTTCGGATATTATTTTGCTAACCGTAGTGTTCCCGCACCCGCTTTTACCAGATATCGCGATTTTCATACTTTACTCCACGTTTCTAAGCTGTTCTCTTATATTTTCCAGCATTTCTTTGCAATCGACCACAGCCCGGCTCACTTCTAAAAGAGGCGTTTTGGAGCTTATCGTATTAATTTCGCGGTTGATTTCCTGGCATAAAAATTCAAGCCTTTTCCCGGGGGAAGACTTTTCAATTTCTTGTGAAAAAGCCTCCAAATGCCCGTTTAACCGCGTTATTTCTTCTTCTATAGTCCATTTCATTAAAAGAGACGCGCTTTCGGCGAAAATCTTCCGTTCTACATCTTCTTCGTTTGCCAGGACGTCCAAAAAACGCTCTCTTATATTCTTTTTTATTAATTCCTTCACTTCAGGCAGAAGTCCTGTTATTCGCATAGCCCCGTTTCGAAGTATGTTTGCGTTCTTTTCGATTTCTTTTTTCGCGGCGTCCCCCTCTCTCCGCCTCTCCAGGTCAAAACGGCAAAGCGTTTTTTCCAGAATTTCAGAAAGAAGCTCCCACGCGGCGGCGGAGCTGGGGGCGTCCGTTTTTTGCGCTTCAACTACGCCCTGCATGGTGAAAATGGAAGATAAAGGCAGCGTTTCATCCGGCCTTAACTCCTTGGCCGCTTTTATATAAGCGTTAACGGCGTCTTTATTTATATACACCGATATGTTTTCATGTTTTTCTTTTATTTTTATATATACTTCCACTTTCCCGCGTATGCATACTTTTTCTATACACGAGCGTATTTTCGCTTCCATTTCTCCATACTGCGGCGGCAAAAAGACGCTTATTTCCAGAAAACGGCTGTTGTAACCTTTTATTTCCAAAGACAGCGAAAGACCGCCGTTTTCCGTCTGGGCGCAGGCGAAGCCGGTCATGCTCCTCATAAAGCGCCTTTTCTTTTCGCCAGCAAAGAGAGGCCGGCCTTCCAGTTGTCGCCCGCCCCCATGGTTAAAAAAATATCGCCGCTTTGCAGCTCCGGGGCTATCACTTTTTCCGCCTGTGAATGTTCCGGCAGATAATGCGTGTTGGCGCGGCGTTTTTTTGTTTCTTGATACAGGGTTTCGCCGCTTATGCCGGTTTCGTTTTTTTCGCGCGCGGATGGGTATATATCATGAAGATACACGACGTCCGCGTCTTCAAAGCAAAGTGAAAATTCCGTTAAAAGAGAAGCCGTGCGGCTGTATGTGTGAGGCATAAAACTTAACACTATACGCCTTCCGGGGTAAAATTCTTTAATCCCTTTTATTGTGCTTTTTATCGCTGTGGGATGGTGCCCGTAATCGTCAATAAAAAGCGTTCCGCCCGCTTCCCCCAAAATTTCGCACCTGCGTTTGCCGCCTTTAAACAGGGCCGTTTGCGCGTCTATGGCCGCGAAATCTTCTTCAGTTAGAAAATCGCGGCCTTCCCGTCCGCCGTAACCGGATATAAGCGTGTGGGAGAGGGCCGCCGCCGCCGTAGCGTTGAGTATGTTGTGCCTGCCGGGCGTAAAAAGCGAAAAGACGTGGTTGAACCCTTCCAGCTCCCATTTTAGTGCCGGGGTTCCTCCCGAATGATCGCAGACCGCGTTTTTTATTTTAAAAATCCCTTCGGCGCTAAAACCGTATCCGATTTTGCGAAACGGCGCGTCTTTCACCCTGCGCGCGACTTCTTTAGACCCGGGATCGTCTTCGCAGTAAATCAGAGCCCCGTCTGGAGGAATTTTTTTTACATAGCGCGTAAACATATCGAGCATCGATTCATAAGACGGGAAAAAATCCTGATGGTCGTGTTCCACGTTTGTAAGCACGGTTATTTTGGGGTTGAAGCTTAAGAAATGTCCCCTGTATTCGCAGGTTTCCGCGGCGAAAAATTTGTTTCCCAAATTAAGCGTTGATCTTGGGCCTTCTTCCGCGCTGGGGGCGAAGGCGCTTACGGCGCTTCCGGTTAGAACCTGGGCGCTTATATTAAGCGCTTTAAAAAACACTCCGCATAACGCCGTAGCCGTTGTTTTTCCGTGAACGCCGCAAACGCTTAAAAAAAAGAAATCGCGCGAGTATTCCGCCAAAGCGTCCGTGTATTTTAAAACAGGAACGCCTGTTGTAAGGGCGTATTCCAATTCAACATTGTTTTGCGGCGTGTAAGCCGCGGAATGGATTATTAAGTCCGCGTCTTTGGGAACGTGTTCGCTTTTAAAAGATTCAAAAAACGGTATGTGTAGAGAATTAAGTATATCGTCGGTGTAAAACCGCTCGTTTGTATCGGAGCCGGAGACCTCGCATCCGCCGCCGTGTAAAAGCTCGGCTAACGCGCACATTCCAGTTCCTTTAACGCCTATAAAATATATTTTTCTTAAAGCCATATAACAATAGTAAAATTAATCCCGTAAAATCCGCTCTAAATTTAGAGCGCTTTACTTTAAGTTTTTGCGGCGGAGTCAAGTTTTTGTTTTGTTTTCCGGCGCTAAATGTTTATCTCCTATTTTTCTTTAGTTTCGCTAAATTTTCTCCAGAACGTCTAACAGCGCGTCAAATTTTGGCGGTATGGTTAAATTCGAAATTTTGCGTGAAAGCGCCTGTTTAAGGGCTTCCGGCATGGGAACTGGGCCTGTTACTGGTTCCACTACGCCCGAAAACTTTGACGGGTGAGCCGTTTCCAAAATCACAACGTTCTCGTTTTTCAACTCCTCCCGTTTTGCCGCCGCCCAGCCTACGGCTCCATGCGGGTCTAAAATATAGCCGTAATTTTCTTTGACCGTTTTTATCGCGTCCAATGTTTCTTCGTCCGTAATAAAATGGGCGCTGATTTTTTCCACAATTTCTTTGTGCGTCCAATGCGCGTTGATGCGCTCAAAATTGCTGGGCGCGCCTACGTCCATGGCGGTGGAAATAGTTTGAACTGATTTTTTTGGCGAATAAGATCCGGTTTTGATGTAATCAACAAAAGTTTTATTTATGTTGGTCGCCGCTATAAACCGTTTGACCGGCAGGCCCATTTTTTGCCCGTAAAGGCCTGCTGTGAGGTTGCCGAAGTTGCCGGAAGGGACGCAGAAAACGGAATGCGGTTTTTTTACGGAGCCTGAGCCGTAGTAAACTATTTGCGGGAGCAGTCTTGCTATGTTGATTGAATTCGCCGATGAAAGCTCCATGCGGCGTTTTAGCTCTGTTGTAACGAAAGCTTCTTTTGCCAGCGCCTGGCACTCGTCAAAACCGCCTTCCACCGCTATGGCGCTGATATTGCCTCCAAGACCGGCTATCTGTTTTTCCTGCAAAGGCGATATGCGGCCTTTGGGGTACAAAACGGTTACATAAACGCCTTCCAGGTCGAAAAAACCGTCCGCTACGGCCCCTCCGGTGTCGCCCGACGTGGCGACTATTATTCTAAGCGGCTTTGATTCGCTTCTGCGCAAATAAGAGAAAACCCGCGCCATAAACCGCGCGCCAAAATCTTTGAACGCCGCCGTAGGCCCGTGAAAAAGCTCCAAAATATGGAACCCTTTTTCCACCTCCGCCAACGGCGCCGGGAAGTTGAAAGCCGAATGAATAATGTCTTGTAAAACGGCGTCCGGGATTTCTTCTTTTACGTATGGTTTAATTATTTCAAAAGCTAAATCAAAAAACTCCATTTTTAAAAGTGAAGATGTAACGGAGTGGTTTAAAACGGGAAAAGAACCCGGAATATAAAGCCCGCCGTCCGGCGCTATGCCGTTAAGCACGGCTCTGGAAAATGCGACGGCTTCGTTTTTATTGCGTGTGCTGTAGTATTTCATAATTAAAAGTAAGTCCAGTAAACCGCGTTAGCCGGTTGAAACCGGCCTGGGTTTGGGAAAAGGCTAAAGCGTTTCTTGTTGAAGAAACGCTTGAATAGGGACGCAGACGCTTCATTAAACGGCTTGGAATTTGGCTATGGGGATGAAGGTTTCCGCTTTTAACGCGGCCCCGCCGACCAGCGCCCCGTCTATGTTTTTTTGCGCCATAAGTTGCGCCGCGTTTTCCGGCTTCACCGACCCGCCGTACTGAATTATTATTTTTTCGGCGGCTTCGTTTCCGTAGAGCTTGCCTACGATTTTTCTGATGTATGCGTGAATCGCCTCCGCGTCGTTAGGCGTGGCGGTTTTTCCGGTTCCTATCGCCCAAACCGGCTCGTAAGCTATTGTAACGCGCTCCAATTCCTCCGCGCTTACGCCTTTTAAGCCTTCCGTAGTCTGCCTTTCGCAAACCTCTTCGGCGCGTCCGGCTTCGCGTTCTTCCAAAAGTTCGCCTACGCACAGGATCACTTCAAAACCGTGCTTTAACGCCAGTTTCAATTTTTTGTTGATGAGCGCGTCGTCTTCTTTATAAAGATGGCGCCTTTCGCTGTGCCCAAGTATTATCACCTGTACGCCGAGGTCTTTAAGCTGCAAAACGGAAACTTCGCCCGTGTGCGCCCCTTGTTCTTCTTCCGCGCAATCCTGAGCGCCGAGCAAAATATTGCCGCCTTTTAATATGGCGCCTACGGTTTCAAGCAAAGTGAAAGAAGGAGCCGCCAAATATTTATGTTTTCCGTCTTTTAATCCCGCAACAAGCGCCTTGGCTAGTTCCGCCGCTTCAGCGCGGGTTTTATGCATCTTCCAGTTTCCGGCTATATAATAAGGTCTTGACATTTTAAACTCCTTTTCGTCTATAAAATTAAAAGTTGAACTTTGCGCAAACTTTTTAGATAATTATGATAAAAAATAAGGAAAAAATTCTAGTAACGAAGGCTGTTTCAAAACTTCAGTTTGGGAACGGCGGCCTTAAATTTAAGATAAAAGGCGGCGTTTGAACGCCTTTAGGCGATACGGCGGGAAATAACGCAGGCGTTTTTGAGCTTCCCTTCCGCGCATTCCGTTTTACGGAAAAAGGGCCTTTTTACGCGCCTAAAATCAAAGTTTAGCGCGTTTGACTTCCGCCCTCAGAGCCAAAAAACTTAGAGGCCGGAACTTTGAAAACACCCGGCGGTTTTGCCGGCTTCCGTCTGCGCGCGTTGCGGTAACTTTTACAATCCAAAAACGTTTTTATCATGTGAGGCCGCCGCCTGTTATTCATATCTTTCTTACCGTATCGTGTTTTCTTGGCGATTTAACGCCATTATTCTCCCAGGCGGCGGCCTCTATTTTTTCATTACAGGCCGGTGAAGAAGCGGAAAGCCCGGTTTCCGCGGTCGAGCCTTCGTTGCGAGACCTTTTGGACGGCTTTCTAAAAAAAGACCCGCGTTTAAAAGAACTGGAAATAGAAGCCGCCCGTTCAGGGCTGAACTACAGGCGGGCGGGCGTTGAAAACGGCTTTTCAATTGATTTATCCACCGGATCGTCGCAGTTGTATTTTGAAGATTCAGATTCTGTTTTTAGCGCGTCCCCTAGGGCCGTGATAACCATTCCCCAATTAAAAGACGCGCGTATAGATTTTACGGCGCCTTTTAAAGCCGGCGGCGCCGCATCCCAGGACGGCGGTTTTGCCGTGGAAGACGTCCAACTTTCGCTTTCCGCGCAAATACTGGGCGATTATTCAAAAACGCGGAAAGTAACCCTGCTTAAAGCGCAAAGGGCTTTTTGGGAGGCTTCGCGCAACCTTAAAAAACGCGCCGCCGCCGCCGAAAAAGAGTTTTACGAGGCGGTTTACTCGCTTTACGAAATGGAAAACGAGGCCCTTTCCGCGGAAGAAACGGCTTACACCAAAGAAATAGATCTTTCGCTCATACGTTCTATGGGTTACGCCCCGTCTTCCGTGCGTTTTAGAACCGCGGCTTTGGAGGCGTCTTCCGCCCACAGGAGCGCGGGCGAGCAAAGGCGCCGGTTTGAGCGCGAGCTTTCTGTTTTTGCGCGTGATTGCGGCTTTCAATCCCTTTCATCCCTCCCTTCGGGGGTGGAGCCGGTGAACCTCGAAGAATTGGAGCCGTTTGGTTCGGATGAACAGAAACGCCGCTTTTCAGGCGTGGAAAAGGCGGAATGGGCGCGTTACATAGGCGGCCTTTCCCGTTCCGCGAGCCAAAACTGGGAGCTTAGGGGAGAGGGCGGCTTTACGGCGAACAATACGCGCTCTCAGGGCGGCTTTACGGCGGACGCGGGGCTTACGCTCAATTGGCGCGGCGTAAGTTTATCGGCTTCCGCTTCCGCCCCCGTGAGCGCGGGCGGCGGAAAACCCGTCTTTTCATTTGCCGTGGGCTTAAATTCGAATTCGCAAAGGCTTTCTTCGTTAAATGACGAGGAGAAACGTCTTGAACGCGAGGCCGAAGAAGTTGCTTTGGCCGATGCGGAACGGGAATGGGAGGACGCTGTAGAGGCGGTTCGGATTAAACGGCTGGATCTTCAGTGGGAGCGGGGCCGCCTCGCCGCCCAATATGAACTTTACCGCGAACTGCTTTTTGACGCCGAAACTTCTTTTAATGAAGGCCTTTTAAGTGAAAGCGATTATCGCAAGGCGGCGGTTAGCGAAAAGCGTTCTAGGGGGGAGCTTGCGCTCTCGGACATAAAAAGCCGTTTGCACGTCCTTGAATCGGCTCTTTATTTTGTGGAGGATTGATTATGGACGCGCCCGCCGGCCCAAAAAATAAAAAGCCGCTTGTTTTTTTTGTTTTATTCGCGGCGCTTCTGGTTTTCGCCGGTTTTTTTATATTCCGCATGGTTAAATCCACTAAAAACGCCGCTTCTTCCACGTATCGCGTTTTAAGCGAAACTTTCACCAACGTTATAGAAATCGCCGGAACGGTTTCCGCCGCCAAGGAGCAGAATTTGCAGGCCGCCGGAGCGGGGACTGTAACCGCCGTTTTTGTAAAAGAAGGCGATTTTGTAAAAAAAAACCAGGTTATTTTGCAACTGGAGGACGGCGAGCAACGCTACAATCTTAGCAATCATGATTTTCAGACGGCGCAAAAGCGCGTAAGCGGCTCGCCCCGTGAAATAGAGCTTATGCTTAAACAGCGGGAAGTTTTGCTTCAGCGCATACAAGACAGGCGGATTTTGGCCAATTTCGACGGCCTTATCGCCCAATTTCAGGCGTCGGCGGGAGACGTGGTGGAGGCGAAAGACGTAGCCGGCGTGATTATAGACCGGAGTTATTTAAAGGCCGTTGTGGAAATTGTGGAAACGGACGCGCCTAAACTCGCCGCGGGCCAAAGGGTGAGTCTTAGCTTTCCGGCTTCAGGCGAGCGTGTTATAGAAGGGTTCGTCCATTCTTTCCCCGCCGTCGCCGTAAAATCGTCGCGCGGGGCGTCTGTGGTAAAAGCCGAAATAAGGGTTTACGACCCGCCGGATTTTATCCTGCCCAACTATTCGTTTACGGGTGAAATCGAAATAAGCCCGCCTGTAACCATGCTTCTTGTTGAAAGGGAGGCTATAGCCCTTATCACGGAGCCTTTGCCGCAGGGCTCCGGCGCCTCGCCGCAAGGTCCCGGCGGCCAGACGGCGCGAGGCCCAGGCGTCGGCGCCTCGCCGCAAGGCCCAGGCGGCGGCGGCCCGGCGGCGGGAGCGCGCGGAGAACGGGAGCGCGGGCGCGGCGGCGAACCCGGCCCTCAGACTGAGGCTTTCCCGCGCGCCGGGCGTTCCGGCCCTGATGCGGGGGCGCCGGCTTACGCCGAAAAGGTTGTTGACGGCGGAAAAACGGTGCGGGTGGATTGCGTTGCGGCGCCGTATGGCCGGAACTTTTTTAGGATAATAAGCGGCCTTTCTGAAGGCGACGAGTTAAAGGCTTTGCGGGAAAAGCCTGTTTCCGGCCAAAACCGCAAGGCTTTACAGGAAGCGGCGCGGCCCGCCGGCCCGGGCGGCGATAGGAACGCGCGGGCGGCGCCGGGAGGCGCGATGATGCGGTTTTAGGCGGTTTTGAATGGAAGACGTTGTTGTTTTAGAAAACGTCCGCAAGAGTTACGGCATGAAAGAAGGCGTTGTCGAGGCTTTATCGGGCGTTTCTTTGGTCATTAAGCGGGGGGAGTACGCCTCCATTATGGGGCCGTCCGGCTCCGGCAAGTCGACCTGCATGAACATAATAGGCTGTCTTGACAGGCCGACGAGCGGGCGCGTTTTGATAGACGGCCGCGATACGCGCTTTATGAGCGAGCAGGCGCTCGCCGTTCTGCGCAACCGGACGGTGGGTTTTGTTTTTCAGCAGTACCATCTGCTCCCGTCAATGACGGTTTTAGAAAACGTCATGCTGCCCCTGCGCTATCAGGGCGTGGAAAAACGCCGCAGAAAAGAAAGGGCGCGGGAAATACTTTCGCGGGTTTCCCTTGATTCCAGGGCCTCCCATTATCCGGCGGAACTTTCCGGCGGTCAAAAACAACGCGCCGCCATAGCCAGGGCGGTGGCGGCCGGCCCCAAAATCATACTTGCGGACGAACCCACCGGCGCTTTGGACAGCGAGACCGGCGCCCTTGTGCTGGAACTTTTTAAAGACGTAAACGAGCGGGGGGCCGCGGTTATTTTGGTTACGCACGATGCGAAAGTGGCGGCGGCGGCGCGGCGGCGCATACGGATATTCGACGGTAAAATCGCGGAGGACGTTTTTGTTTGAAGACCTTGTTTTCGCTTTCAAGATGTTTCAGCGCAATAAAACCAGAACCGTCCTTTCGCTTTTGGGTATAATAATAGGCGTAGCTTCGGTCATTGTAATTGGAACTTTGGGCGAAAGCGCCAAAACCAATGTAAAAAAAAGCTTCGGGTCTTCAAATTTAAGCCTAATTCAGGTTGACGCGGGTTTTATGCGGCGTTCTCGCGAAAACCGCATATATTTGGACGAGGCTTTCCGCGAAAAAATTTTTGATTCTATAAGCGGTATAAATAAAATTTGGTACAAAAACAACCTTTCCTCGGTTCTAGCCAACGGCCCGTTAAGCGTTTCTTATCAGCTTTCCGCCGTGGAATACGGCTATATTGAGATGTGCGGCCTAACGACCGGAAGCGGCGAAACTTTTAACGTATCCGATGACGTGGAGGGGTCTCAAACCATCGTTTTGGGAAGCGATGCGGCGCTCGCGCTTTTCCCGGACGAGGATCCGGTGGGGCGCGTGTTAATCGCCCAGGCGGGGAGCGACCTTTTCGGTTTTAGGGTGATAGGCGTGCTTTCAGGCGACTCTTTAGGCTTTGATTCGCCTAAAACCAGCGTATACATTCCCAGGGGGTTCTACCTTAAAAAAATAGCCCCTTCTCCAAACGCTTCCTCCGCCGTAGTGGAGGCGCGTTCTCCAAAAAACGTAGTCCGTATAAGCGCGGAGCTTAAAAAGTACGCGCTGGAAAAAACCGGGGAAGAATACGCGCTTTCGGTGAATTCCATGCAATCAATGCTGGAGCGGTACGATGAGGTTACCGGAACTATGAATATGCTGCTTTCCGGCGTCGCCGCCATATCGCTTTTGGTGGGCGGCATAGGGATTATGAACATAATGATAGTAACCGTAACGGAACGAAAGCGCGAAATAGGCGTGCGCAAAGCTATAGGAGCGGCTCCTTACGTTATACGCCTTCAGTTTTTAACCGAATCCGCGGCCATAACAATTTTGGGCGGGATTACGGGCGCAGCCGCCGGCATAGGCGTAAGCGCCGTTGCGGTGGCCGTCTTAAAGTGGAGTTTTTCCGTTTCCTGGGCGTCCTGCGCGGCGGCTTTCCTGTTTTCGGCCTTCGTGGGGGTTTTTTTCGGTTATTATCCGGCGTCAAAAGCCGCCAAACTGGATCCTGTAACAGCTCTTTCTTCAGAATAGGCGTCTTAGCCGGATTCCATACCGCGTCCGCGCGTGAAACCGGCTCGGCCTTAAGCGGCTGTGGTTTTAAGCCGTTTACGGGCGTTAAAAAAACACTTAAAAGCGAAATTTTCGGCGCTGTTCAAGCCGCCGCCGCCATGTGCTTTTCTTGTTTTTTTTTATTGTTATTGTTATCATTAAAAACGTAATGCAAAAGAATGTGTAGAAGTATATTTATACGGAAAAGGAGGTGTGCGATGATAAAAAAATTAGCGATTTATACGGCGCTGTTAATTCTTGCGGTTGTTTTTGCGGCTTGCGAAGGCGCCGGCTCCAATATAAAAAAAACAGGACCAAACCCCAATCCAACTAAAACTCAGGAATATCCGCGAATAAACAATGTTCTTGCTCTTAAAGATATTGTATACATTTATAACGATATTATAAATCCAAATGATTTTGAGGTTACGATTATTCCGGATGAGGGCGAACCTTTCGAGGTTGTTAAAAAAACTGAAGACGGCGACTGCCCTATACTTATAAACGGCAAAGAGGACGGTATTGAAGCCGGCAAATTAAGCGACGGGCGCGGCAGATACGGCTGGCAAAAAATAGAAATTTCGTTAAAAGAATCTCCGCAGACAAAGCTTGAATTTCAAATTTTTGTTGTCGCGGAAAGTGTAGACGCTAATCGCCAGGATAAGTTTGATAGTTTAGACGTCGTTAAATTGCCGTCTAAGCGGGTGTACGATCGCGGCGAGTCTTTTGATCCTTCGGGGATGGTTGTTGTGGCCTGGTTTGGCGGAAAAGAAGCCGGCGAGACGATTGAGACCGGGGCTGTTCCTGTGTGGGTGCGGGATCTTGGCATAAATGATTCCGCGCTTGCTTTAAATACGGCGGATGGGGATGTTTCCGTAATTTTAACCGCTAAAGGCGATATATATCCCGATCAATGTTCCTTAAACTTAAATGTTAGCGTGGAGCCCGCCATGCATAGGGTTATATGGTCGCCGCCTCCGGGGGTTAACGCGCGTTTCAGCGCCGTGAGCGCCGCGAGAACGGGTTCTTATGTAAGCTTCCAAATAGACAACACGGAAACCTACACGTTAAATCCCGATACTTTAAAGCTTATTGCGGTGGACGGGGCCGGCTCCGAAGCGGGCCAGGTGAGCGGGCTTACTGAGCTCGCGCCAAGCGGCGCGGGCGAGAGTTACGGCTCCAAAAAAATGGCTTTTATTATGCCCAAGTATGATGTAAAAATAACGGCCGATTTTGTGCAGGGAGCCGCTAACCTGAATGGTTTCAAATACACGTTTTGGGATGTGCAACCTGAAGATTGGGGGGCTGTGCCGGATGAGAATTGGGTTAATGTGCCGGGCTTTGATGTGGAGGTTCCCAAAGAAGTTTACCAAATTGTGGTTGATAAAGACAATAATAAAAAACTGGCTTTTAAATTTGAATTGTCGCCGGACCGGGCGGAGAGTGGTCTGACTTCTGTAGGCGTCCAGAAAGGCAACGTAAGTGTAGGTTCTGCTCAGTCCAATGGTAATACTACTGCTGAGGACGATGTTTTGTACGTGTGCGACCCCGGGGATTTGTCTGTCGGCGCTTCAACGTACACAATCCAGGCGCTTTACTCCCCAACCGGAACTACCACTGATAATGTGTCAAGAAATTATACGTTGTACGCTATAAAAGAAAACGGACAAAGCCAAATAGAATTTTCGTTTTGGTATACCGAAGCTACGTCGACAAGAAACAGTATGTACCAGACTTTTGTAGCGCCTAAAGCGGGATGGTATCGTATACAGGCTTGGGGGGCTGACGGCGGGGAGGCCAGGACCGGCATAGCCGGCGGAAAAGGCGGGTACGCCTCCGGTGATATTTATATAGATGACAACCATTTGCAATATCCTTTTTACGTTTATGTGGGCGGCGCCGGCGAGGATAAACTAGGATCCATCAACGTGTACACTCCGGGTTACGGCGGTTGGAATGGCGGCGGCTACGGCGGCGAATCCGGAAATTACGCCGGCGCCGGCGGCGGCGGGGCTACATCTATAAGTTTGGTTGGCGGGGCCTGGAACGACATAGCGGTTCTGGCCAACAGGATTCTTGTGGCCGGCGGCGGCGGCGGCGCTTCGCCGTCCGGCAGACCGGGCGGCAGCCATGCTACGGTTAACGCGCCCGGCGCCGCAGGCGGCGTGGGCGGCGGTGTAGCCGGAAGCGCAGCCAAGACTGCGGGATCGTCGCCTAAATTTTACGGGGCGGCTTTTGCCAGCACTTCTCCAGCGGGCGGCGTGTTTATTTACCCCCCCGCCCGTTCCGATTTTCCCGGTCAAGCAAATCCGCCGTCAGGCGATCCTACGGCGAAATTTAACGGGCAGGGTTTTGGAGTGGGCGGCTATGGGCGTCCTGGCGACGCCCCGCGCCCCGCGTACGGCGACGGTTATAACGGCAAAGGCGGCGGCGGCGGCGGCTGGTGGGGCGGCAGGGTTTCTTTGTTTAGCGGAGACGCGGACGGCAATGGCGCCGGGGCGGGCGGCGGCGGCGGGTCTAACTTTATAAGCAGTTGGAATGAATGTTCCCCCGTGTATTCGGCGACTGTCGGTGAAGATGGGGAGTTAGTGATCACTTTTTATACCACAGGAACGCCTCAAATCCTTGGGACTAATCAGCCTATTACATCTTTTGATGGTGGTAAGCCGCGGCAACCCAATTATGGGGCTGTTAGTTTCGTTAACAGGGTTATGAATGATTATGGAGATATAGCTGATAATTACGAACCTAATCCTAACGCCGCTGTTTTAACAAATAAGCCGGCGGGCAAAAATGGATTTGTACGCATCACCCGTTTAGATGGTTCTGCTGGCAGCGCTCCAGATGCGCCGGATTTTGGTAACGGTGTGAAAGCGGATGGCAATTAATTAAGATTTTCCAGTTTTACCAAAACTGGGGTATGGAGGGCGGTATGAAAAATTTAAATTTAAAAGATTGCGTTTTTGCGGCGTTTGTTTTAAGCGCGGCGGTTTTTGCGTTTAATTCCTGCGGAAGCGAAGTGGTAACGCCCGAAACCGCAAAGCCTATAACTTCTGTCAAGGTCGCTTCGTTAAAGGTTACTCCTAATTTTAATATTGCGCAAAAATTTAGCGACGACCCTTCCGATGAAGGCGACGTAAAGGGCGGATGGTTCGAAAAAAATGACGCGCCGGATTTTGTAATAAATAGCGGTGATTTGTATAATGACCCTAAAAGCCTGATTACTGTTAAAAAGGTTCTGGAAGACGGCAGGGGCGAGGAATTAGCCTTGAATGATGAATTTAAGGTTTTGGTTTTGGACGAAAAAGACGCCCCGCAATCCGGCACTAAACTTACAAGGTTGGGCGATGTAAAAATTAAAATTGTTTACGCTTTAGACGCTTCTGTTCCTGTAAAATATTATCAGGCTTTTGATACAAACAATTTGTCAAAAACTAACGATGATTATTTTACGATTTTTGTAACGGAAACTAAAACGGCGGTGGAAAGTTCCGGCAAACAATTGACGGGATACACTCTTTTTAAGAAGCCGAATAAACTTGTATACGGTTGGAAGGAAGACTTTGATATAAGCGGGATGATTGTTCTAGCCTGGTATGGCGGGAATACTCTTAATGACGGCGGGCTTCCGTTGTATGGCAACCCCTTTGTGGATTACGATGTAGATTTTTCAGCTTATAATAAGATGTTTGAGATCACCTTATCTACTGATGGTAAGCCGGAAGAAAAAGCTCCTGAATCCAAACCTAATATAGAAATAAAAATTATTCCTCCTGCTACTGAGGCGGTAAACGAAGACGAAAGAGTAGTTGCTTTTTATGTGGATATTGAGCTAAAAACATACAATCTTGAAGTGCGCGGATCGGACGGCCGCGCCGTAACCGGCGGCGTTGTGTCTTTTGGCGCCGCTAAAATACAGCAGGGGTCTCCTGTGCAGGTTGACTTTAAAGGTAATTCCGGTTATCAATTAAATGTTGATAGTGTACGTTTGAGATATGGCGGTAAAGAAGAATCCCCGGTGTATAATGATGGCGTTCGAACAGGCGCTGGTTTTATGCTTAACGGAGATGAAGATGATATTAAAAGGTTTATAAATGATGGCCGGGTGGTTCCTGCGATTTTTACGATGCCTTCGGCGGATGTTGTTATTGTCGCGGATTTTTTATACGGCGATACAAATTTAACCGCTATAGAAATAGCGACTAGCGAGGGTAAAGACGCCGTATTTGGAACTGAGGCTGAACAGATCCCTTATAAAGGAATTTATGGTTTTAACTCTAATATCACCTATTATACGGTGGTTGTAAACAACGCGACTCGCAAAATTGGGGTTGACGCTAAATCAACCTCCGACAACCTTGATGTGAGCTTTGACTTAGACTTTGTAAACGCCGATTTAACAACTGACACGCCGAATGGAGGGTCGTATAAAGCTACTATAACCGACAAGGGATCCGGGCTTGGGTTAGATATGTTGCTAAAAATTGTAGTTGGTAAAAAAAATGAAAACACCCAAAAAAGAACATATATTGTAAACATAAAACGGTTTAACCTTAGCAACGAAATCCAGTACAACTATACCGGCGACGTCCAGGCTTTTGTCCCGCCGTTCCCGGGGGTTTACGAGTTTACAGCGTGGGGGGCGCATGGCGGAATGGCTCATGCGGCGGCTTACGGTTGGGCCGGGTGGGGCGGAAAAACGTCCGGTCAGATGCAGATGGATCCTTCCTCCACCGAGTCGTCATCATCATTTATCCGTAACCAAATCAATACTGGTACGCCGCCTGCGCTTAATGTGGTTTATGTGTATGTAGGCGAAGGCGGTTGGGCTCGATTGGGGGAAATTCCCGGCAAAGCCACCTATAACGGCGGCGGAGCGGGCGGGGCTGGCGGAGCCTATGGCGCGGGCGCCGGCGGCGGCGGGGCTACTTCCGTTAGTTTAACTCGCGGAAGGTGGTCGGACTGGCAGGTTCTTATAGATAGGATTATGGTCGCCGGCGGCGGCGGCGGCAGCGGGCATAATGATGGGCGCGCTGGAGCGGCGGGCCTTGAAGCGATGGGAGGCCGCACCCACGCAACAGACACCTTTACTATTAACGACGCAAATAGCGCTACAGGCTATTTGGGGACGAGTGTTAAAAACGGCTACTGGAATGGGGCTACAAACCTGGTTGGTTCCGGGCGCGGCGGACAGGGTTTTGGTATAGGCGGCACAGGGCCAGCTCCCCCTGGATGGGGTAGTTGCGGCGCGGAAGGCCGCGGCGGCGGCGGCGGCGGCTATTTTGGCGGTGAAATTTCCTGGGGAAAAACAGGCACTAATAGCAATGCGGGCGGCGGCGGCGGTTCTAGCTATGTTTCCGGCTTCAAGAGTTCTTCTGAAAAGAGGTGCATATCTTACGACCCAAAAAGCACGGCTACGTGGCTTGTGCCAATGGGTAAAAATTCCCCCTCCGACGGCAACAATTTCGCCACTGAAGTTGAGAAACACTACAGCGGTTATGTTTTTAACAATCCTTACGTTTCTCAAATTGTCCAAGGGGATTCCGTTACCGGCGGTTACGACGGCAGTGGCGACGCCACTCTGGCAAAAGACCCGTTTAACGGCGGCAGAGGTTCTGAAGGTCAAAAAAATAGAGACGGCATACTTGTAATTAAATATTTAGGAGATCCTACTTCTTCTGAGAATGTGCACAACAGCCAATAACTAAAAGATAAAAGAGCGGCCAAAACCGCTCTTTTATCTTTGCAGACTTTAAAAGTTAAACGGCGCACTTTGCTAAAAGGCGCCGTTTAAAAAAACGTTGCTAATTACTTCCGGTTTGCTTGGTAATGCTTCAATTTCTAAAAAACAACGGCTAAAAGCCGTAAAATACTCCCGTATCTTTTGTTTATTCCCGTTTTTTGTTAAAATAGCATCTAATAATGCAAAAGTTTATTTTTGTATCCGGCGGCGTTTGTTCAAGTTTAGGTAAAGGTGTAGCCGCTTCTTCTATAGGCGCTCTTTTGGAAGGGCGCGGCCTTAACGTGCGAATGATAAAATGCGACCCGTACATCAATGTGGACGCCGGAACTATGAACCCATACCAGCACGGCGAAGTTTATGTTACAGACGACGGCGCCGAAACCGATCTGGATCTTGGAAATTACGCCAGATTCACAAATTCGCCGCTTTCCAGGGCTAATTCAATAACAACCGGCCAAATTTACGATTCCGTTATACGAAAAGAACGGGAAGGCCGCTTTTTGGGTAAAACTATACAGGTGATTCCGCATATCACGGACGAAATTAAAGCCCGGATTTTCGCCGTAGCCCGTTGCGACGCTGATACGGACATAGTTATTATAGAAATAGGCGGCACGGTGGGCGATATAGAATCCATACCTTTTTTGGAAGCCGCCCGCCAAATGATACACGAATTAGGGCGCTCAAACGCGCTGTCCATACACCTCACCTTGATACCGGAAGTCGCGGGCGGGGAACTTAAAACAAAACCAACACAACATTCTGTTAAAGCGATGCAGGAAATGGGGATACAACCGGATGTGCTAATTTGCCGCGCCCCCTATATGCTGGACGAAGACGCCCGTAAAAAAATAGCCCTGTTTTGCAATGTGGAAGCGGAAGCTGTTTTTACATCCTACGACATAAAAACAACCATTTACCAGGTTCCGCTTGTTTTTTTTGACCAAAAATTGGATTACGTCATCCTAAAAAAAATGAACGTTGAAAGCCGTCACGCAAACCTTAAACCCTGGAAAACAGTGATGGAACGCTTCAATAAACGTAGTTGCAAAGCCCGTATAGGCATCGTCGGCAAATATATGGAACTTCACGACGCCTATAAATCCGTTTACGAAGCCCTTTTTCACGCCGGACTAGCCTGCGCTGTTGACGTCCAACTGGTTAAAATAGATTCTTCCAAACTGGAAGAAGCCGATAATTTGGATTTGATTTTCGGCCCGAATGGAACCCACGCCATAGACGGCATTTTGACGCCCGGAGGCTTTGGCAGCCGGGGCATCAACGGAATGGTAAAAGCCGCTTGCTGGGCCAGAACCAGAAACAAGCCGTACTTCGGTATATGCCTGGGTATGCAAATAATGATAATAGACTGGGCGCGCAACGTACTGCATTGGGAAGACGCCGATTCTACGGAATTTAACCAGGAAACAAAACACCCTGTTGTAAGCCTGCTGGAAGAACAAACCGACGTTACACAAATGGGCGCGACCATGAGGCTTGGTAAAATGGAGACTATAGCCAGGCCGGAAAGCCTGCTTTTTAAAGCCTACGGTGAAAAAAATATCTGGGAGCGGCATAGGCATCGTTATGAGTTTTCCAACAAATACCGCGTGGAAATGGCGGGTTCCGGCCTTATACTGGGCGCCTTCACCCCAGACGGCAGTTTGGTGGAATCCGTTCAATGGCCCGATAACATTTGGGGCGTGGGCGTACAGTTTCACCCCGAATTTAAATCTAAACCTATTATGCCGCACCCGCTTTTCCGCGATTTTATAGCGGCTGTAAGGTCAAACGTTTT
Organism: Spirochaetaceae bacterium; assembly: GCA_031281945.1. Classification (GTDB taxonomy): domain Bacteria; phylum Spirochaetota; class Spirochaetia; order Treponematales; family Breznakiellaceae; genus JAIROZ01. The sequence goes on from JAITER010000032.1 coordinate 30,570, forward strand.
GCAAAACTCCAAATAAAAAGACTTGCGGCGGCGGGCGCGGCCTAAAAACCGCCGCTAAAACAGGCGGCGCGTTCCCGTTAAAAACGCGCCGTGTTAAAATATTTTTATAATTGAAGTTGTTTTGAGGTTGTTTTTAAGCGGCGGTTTTTATTTTGCTTGCGAAAGGGCGGCTTCTACGGATTCCAGAAACTGGTTGTACGCCACGGTCGCCCCGCTTACGGCTTCCACTTTTTCCGCCTCGCCAAGCCGGACGTAAGAATCGGCGTATTGCTTCATGGCGAGAACGGCTAGTTGGGCTTTTTCGTAAAAGACGCGGTTGGAAATTTCGCCGTTCACTTTGCCGTAGTCTTCGCCTTTAACTGTTCCGTCCTTTTGCAGACATACAAAATCGCAAGCGCTCACCCGCCCGTTAGAAATTGTAACCGTAACTTCCCCCCAGGCGCCTGAATCATCGGCGGAACTCTTTCCGTGGTAAATTCCATCTTTGTAAGACGCTTTTTTGCAAGACGCCTGTGAAAATGCGGCGGCAAGCGCTAAAACCGCCCAAAAAATCAAAATATACTTTCGCATTTCATCCTCCTTAACCAATAGCCGTACACGTTTAAGTTTTTTCATTGTTTATTATACGTGAAAGACGCCCGTGTTCCAGAACCACCGTTCTTTGCGCGTCTTCCGCTACTTCAGGGTCGTGGGTTACAACGATGAGGGCGCCGCCTTGCGCGTGCAACTTTTTGAAAATATCAATTACGATATGTTCATTGGCTTCGTCCAGGTTTCCCGTGGGTTCATCCGCCAGTATCAGCGCGGGATTGTTGATTAAAGCCCTCGCTATGCAAACACGCTGCTGCTCGCCGCCTGAAAGCTGGCCTGGAAGATGCTTGGCCCTGTCCGCGAGACCAACCCGCTCCAAAGCCTCCAGCGCTTCCTTTTCGTCCGGCATACTGTGGTAATACTGCGCCGCCATTACGTTTTCCACCGCCGTAAGGTAATTTATAAGGTGAAATTGCTGAAAAATAAGGCCTATCTTGTCCCGCCTTATAACCGTTAGATTCCGGGAGCTTTCACGCGAAACGTCCGCCCCGTCTAAAATAACTTCTCCCGAAGACGGCTTGTCCATGCAACCTATTATGTTCATCATGGTCGTTTTACCCGAACCGGAAGGCCCCATAATGGCGAGCCATTCGCCCCGCTTTACGCTAAGGTTGATGTTTTGCAGGGCGTTGACGCGCCCGTAACTTTTGCAAACGTCCTTTAATTCCAATAAATTCATAATAAACTCCAAATACGCAACGCCGTCTAAACAAAGGGCGCCGGCAACGCGAGGCGAGAGCGCGTGCGCCTGTAAATAGACGCGCTACTCTCCGCGCAACACAACCGCCGGATCAATCGCGGCGGCGCTCCGAACCGGTATAATGCAGGCGGCGCAGGTTACAAAAACGGACGCCGCCGCAGTCGCGGGTAAAAGCGCGGGCAAAAACGCGACCGGCCTTGTAAACACGCTTAACGCTACGCCCTGGGCGAAAGCGAAACCGCCGAACGCTCCCAAAACTCCGCCCAAAAGACCCAAAAAGACGCCTTCTCCCAAAAATTCCGCGATAAGAGCGTTGTTGGAAGCCCCCAGAGCCTTGCGCAAGCCTATTTCGCGCCTCCGTTCCGCCGCCGCCGCCATCATCGTTGTGGCGACGCAAATCATAATCAACAGAAGAACAACCACAGTTACTAAATACACCAACGCCTGTAATTTGGTAAGAACCGCCCCTTCCGACTCTGTTACGCGCTTTACAAGCCTGGGGCTTATCTGCGGAACGGCGGCGGAAATGCCGGCGGCCAGCGCCTCCAGCCCGGAAGACGGGAGTGAAACGCTGCATTCAACTGAGTCTATCCCGCCTTTTCCGGCGAAAGAAGCGAAATCTTCCAGAGACATGAATATAAACGCCTCTTCCGCGCCGCCCGACTGTAAAATTCCAGAAACGGTAAAGTTCCGGCTAAAGGTCTCGCCGCCGGGCCCTGAGCCGGTAAGCGTAAATACGCTTCCAGGGAGGAGCCGGATCGCGTCCGCGACTTCCCGGCCTATCAGGGCTTCCCCGGCGGCGAGGGGCCATTCACCGGAAACAAACCAATAAGGGCTTGTCTTGCGCGCCTGGGCTAAATCCGTCCCAGCCGCCATAAACGGCTGCTCGTTTATCTTCGCTATGCGGTAGCGGTACGGCGCCGCGCCGGTTAAGCTTTCTTTCGGAATAAGAGAAACCGCCTCTAGAACCCGCGCTTCTTCCATAACAGGTTCGCTTCCGGCGGGGAGGAGGAGAAAATTAGTCCCGTAAGAACGGAACTCCTTTCCCATTTGCCTTGGAACGTCGTAGTAGATGGTGATAAGCCCGGACAGTATAACCGCGCCTAACGTGATTGCAAGCAAAGCCGTAGCCATGCGCGATTTTCGGCGCACAAGAGAGCCTATCATCATCTTTAAATAAAAACCGCGTCTGTTCATGTAAGCCCCCATAAAAAAAGACGGGCGCCGCGTTTTAAATTAACGGCCATGCAACACCTCCGCCGGACGCAACGAAAGCAGAAAACGGATTGACGGGATGCTTCCGGCCAGAAGCACCAGCAGAACCAGCGCCGCAACCAGCGGAATCACCATAAGCTTGATTTCCACGGCGGACCCGAAAACGGATTTCCCTATTATTTGGGCGAAACCTAAACCGGCGAAGTAACCGGCAGTCCCCCCGGCGGCTCCCATTATGGCGATTTCCGCGAGAATCAAGGCGGATATTTGGGAGTCGAAGGCTCCTATCGCTTTTAAAAGGCCTATTTCGGCGGCCCGCTCCATTACGCCGGCTGTAACCAGATTGGACACCCCCAAGGCGGAACCCGCCAAACTTAAAATCGTGATAAGGAGCATAAGAAGGCGGGTTTTTTCCAGAACGGCCCCTTCCGATTCGGCTACTTGCCTTATGGGTTTGGAAACCGCGTCCGTCATCACCTCGTCTATTTGATAGCAGATTGCGCTTACATAGGCTGTGCAATACCAGGTTTCCCATTCTTTAATGGAAAGGTTCTTTGGATCCTGAGCGGCTCTGCGCGAAAGCTCGTTGTCCGGCGTGGTGAGCGCGCTTACCTCCACACGATGCGCCAGGCCGGTTTTACCCGTCATCTCTTGCAGGGCCGAAAGCGGCAGGTAAAACACGCCGTCTTCGCCGCCGCCTGAGCTAAACACGCCTGATACGGTGAATTCGCGCGTAATTCCATCGCAAAGAAAAACCACCGAGTCTCCGGGTTTAAGCCCGTGTTTTTTAGCGGCCTCCTCGCCAGCCAAACAGGAAGATTCATCGCCGGTTTTCGGCCATTCGCCCTGAACGTCCCACCAGCTTTTAAGGTTGCGCATTCCGGTTTCAACGCTTTCTCCTGTGGGAAGGTCCAGGCGGCGGTTGAACCATGTGCCTGTAAGACGGACGTCCTCCCCCGTCCGGCCTCCGGCGCCGGAAACCAGACGCGCCCGGGCGTTAAGGTATGGGGTGAAGTCCACAATGTTAAAAGCCCAGAAAATGGTTTTAATGTTTCCGATTTCCGCCTCTTTTAAATATTTCTCTGAAACTCCGCCGCTTTCGTCAAGCCCGTAAAGATCGTCCAGTAAAGACGCCCCTCTGGGAAGCACGTTGATGTTGGCGCCGTAGGTTTTTAGCTCCTGGTTTACTTTGTCGCCCACATCCAGCATTACGTTAAGCAGGGCCGCCGCCAATGACGCGCCCAGGGCTACGGTGAAAGCCGCCATAAGCATTTTGCCTTTTTGTCTAAAAAGCGCTCCCCGCGCCATTCTCCAAAACATTTTAAAACCGCCTTATTATAACATCCGGCGCAAAACGGGCGGCTTTGCGCCAAAATTATTTTTTAATCTTTTATGCCGCGAAAACGCGGGCTTTTAAGACGCCGGCCATTGAAATGACGGACGAGCTTTATTTAAATCTATTCCTTTCATTTTCCAGGTTGATTGTTTCTATCACCATTGAGCCGTTCCTTATAGAATAGGACAGCGGAACCGGATTGCAACCTCCCTTAAAACCTATAGTCGATTTATTCATAACCACGTCGCAGAGCCGGCAGATGACTTCGTTCTTCCTTTCGTAGTATCCGGTGGGGCCGCAAATGTCGCAGGCGTCCAAACCAACCCCGTAAGCGGCCTCGTTTTTTTTGATTACTATAAAACGAACTTCAACGTTTTCCGCGGCGGTGTACGCGAACCGGTGCAAACGCCCGTCCTCCACCTGTGAAACAGGAATGAGTATTTCGCTTTCCACAATTGTTATAGGCTCGGCGGGAGAAAGCTCGACGCCCCGCTTGATATAGCTTTTTACAAACGTAAAAAGAAACACCGAAAGCGCGAATCCCGCAACCGCTGTTAAACAACGGCGCCGGTTAAGGCGTTTTAAAAACACAACCTTCCGGCGTTGCGCGGGCGAGCCGCAGGGGGGGGCGGGTTTAAAGCTTTCGGCGAAAGCGGCGGACGCCGTTAAAAAACCAAGCGCCATAAGGACGTAAAGAACGGCGGAAGTGTAGGGCGACGCGGCGACTATAAATTTGAAAACCCATCGTATCATCGGTATTATGCGGTGGGCGAGCAGAAATTGCGTTATTATAATTATTTGCCCGCACATATTAATTAATATGGCGGCGGTGATGACAATTTTAAAAAATTTCTTTGGAACGCGGAGCGCGGTTTTATAGAATGCGGTTGCTACGACCGCGGTGAAAATAAGCCCGCTCGCGAACCCGGTGAGTTTAAAAAGAAAGCTGGTTGTAAACGCGCTCTCCCCGGCGAGAACAAATTCCGCCGGATAAAGGAAAATTGAGGGCAGGGCGTAGAACAGCAGGGCGAACACTAAAAGGGCGCGAATATACGCGCCTAAGCTTTCCGTCAAATATGCGCGTTTTTTAAACAGGCGCTTCCGCCCGCCGCCCCACAAAAAAAACATATAAACAGCGCCAAAAAATACCGCGAAAAACAATATCCAGGCGTTAAACGCGCTCCGGTTTATGAGCGCCGTTGTTTTGCGCAAGACGGCCAGTATTAAAGAAGCGCCGCCGCCCGCCGCGCAGGCCCAAAGGCTCAAAGTTGTTTCTTTTTTCCGCGCCGCCTCTTTTTCCGCGCCTTTTTCGCCGTGATAAATTGAAGCGAACAGCAAGGCCGTTAATATTCCAGCCGATAGAAGATTTTGGACTACCTCTACAAGATACCTAAGCATTTTTTCCTTAAACCTGAAAGCCGCAAGAAAGCGAAACTTGCGAATCTTTGTTTCGTCTTCTTGCGGCTTCTCTAATTTTAGCGGGCGGCGCCGGCGTAAACAATTACGCAGGCCTTGCGGCTTTAAGACGGCGCCCCTAAAAAAAGGCTTTTACCAGGCTGGGCCGGCGTAATCGACGTCCCATTCGGCGGTTAAGGGGGCGCCCCAGAATCTGCCCGGAACGCCGGTTTCCTGGTCTACGTGGAGTACATAGCCCTGGGCTTCCGGGTTTTGTATCATAAAGCGGAACTTGTAAGTTCCAGGCCCGCCCGCTCCCGGCAACTTGATGTTGGCGCCGTAGTGCGGCCCGTCGCTTGCGTTCATCGGCATAAACGTGCCTTCAATTTTTTCCCCGCTGGACCTTATAACTTCGTATTGAACCGTCAGGTTAGGCACAAAATCGCCCACTCCGTAGCCCAGATCGTTTTCCGCGGCGGAAATATCCGCTTCAATGTGCATATCGGACTGTGAGGCCGGAAGACCGGCGCCCGCCGGAAGCATATCCACCGGCTGAAAATAGACCCCGGCTACATTTAACGGCCCAAGCACGAAATCATCGCCAAGCGAAAATTCGGTGAAACCCGCTTCATCGGCGGCTGGCGCCGTGTTTTCAGGGCGGCTTACGGCCTGTTTGTCGTCGGATTGCTTGTTACAAGCCAAAAAAGCCGCGGACGCGAAAGTCAAGATCAGAAAAACCGCAATCAGATTCCTGTTTTTCATTGTACTAGATTCTCCTTATAAAATTTTCTCGCAATCAAGAGATTGTGAGTTAAAGCCAAATGTCGTAAAACCGCGCCGCCTTTTTGCGGGCGGGCTGTTTACGCAGATTTTTCCGCCGCTTTGCGGGCGGCGTTTTTCGCCCGTTTTAACTGTATTACGAAAGTCGCGGCCGTAACCGCCAGCAGGGCCGCTTGCGGTATGAAGGTTTCCATGGTTGGATACAGCCCCAGTATGTCCACAGACGGAATCCCGGGGAGCGGGGTGGCGGGTATCACGTTCCCTTCCTGCAATTCTTTAATTCCGTTTCCGGTAAATGTAACTGACATAAGGAAAAGCAGAGCCCCCGTTCCCAGGAAAAAGGGTTTTAACGGCAGTTTAACGCTTAAAGCGCGTATCAATATGTATATAACCACCAGAGCTACGGAGCCCAAGCCTAAACCAAGCCAAATCATGCTGGTGTAGGTTTCAACGCCGGCCAGAAGCGCCTGGTAAAACAGTATGGTTTCGGCCCCTTCGCGAAAAACCGCCAGAAACGCCGCGAAAGCCAGTGAAAACATGCTGCCTTTGGTTATGGCCGCTTGAGCTTTGCCTTCTATGTAGGAAGCCCACGCTTCAGCTTCGGATTTGGAAACCATCCAGTTGCTTACATAAAACAACACCGCTACAGCCAGAAGCATGACGGAGCCTTCAATTATCTCCTGGTTGCGCCCGCCTGAAACGCTGGTTATCTGATTCAACACCCAGGCCATGACAACGCTCATCGCAAGGGCCGCGAGGGAACCCCAATACACGGGCCGCACCCGTTTTTTGTTGCCGCTTTTAAGCAGGTAGGCGATAATGGCGCCTACTATCAGGATAGCCTCAAAACCTTCCCTAACGATGATGAGCAGGGCTTCCAGGAAAACAACCACGGCGCTTTCCTTCCTTCCGTCAAGCTGTTCCGCATCCTCCGAAAGCCAGGCCGCCAGGTCGTCCAGACCCGCCTTAACTTCCTGCGGCGGCGCTTTTTCGTTTATCGCCCTCTTTATAAAACTAAACTGGTATTCCACCTTGGCCGCCCTCGCGCCGGATATACGGCTTAAGGTAACCCTTTCAAAACCGGTTTTCTCGTAAAACTGAAAGTATGCGGCGTCCACCTTTCCTTTCGCGCCCGCCCCGTCCGAGGCGGCGTAAAGCGAGGCGGCCTCCTTCAAAAGAGCGCCCATTTCGTCTGAAATTTTCTTCCAGTTGCGCCCCGAAGCGACCGGTTCTTCTTTCCCGTCAAGCCTTCTCGCCGTTACGGAGAGCAGGTGGTTTAGCTGGTTAAAATCTTCCCGCATCTCGCTTTGGGATTTTCCAGCCGTCAAAGAAGCTTTAACATAATTGAACCAGTCGTCTATATTTTCCGCTCTGGCCGGTGAAATAATAGAGCGGACGTTTTTTTCAAAATCCCCCAGGTAACGTTCCGTGTAGGCCTCGTTTACCAGGTCTACGGCTCCATGAACGTCTCCCGCCACAAAACGGTAATACGCCTCGCTCAAAACAAGGCGCATTTCACGTTCAGCCTCTTCCCAGGGCCCCGCCTCCGCGAAAACCGGAGAAGCGGCTGTAAAAACAGCGAACGTTAGAATAAAAAGCGTCGATTTTTCGCTCAATAAAACCCTCCTAGTTAGAAGATACTAACTATGATAGCGGGTGCTAACAATTTTGTATAGAGGGCCTTTTCCAAAAATCCGCGCGGTTTGATAAGCGCAGGGCGCACTCAATATGGCGCTTTCCGGCGTAACCGCCGCTGGTTGCCGAAAGGCTAATCCAGGTCTTAAAGGCGGCGTCCGGGACTGCGCAAGCATAAATGAGCTTAAGGCTGCCTTTCCGGCATGAAAAATATCAACGCGGCGTTTATAAATGAGGATGCGCCTCAAAACAAGCGGCTTCAATGTGATGCGCAGCGCGGAGGAAGCCGGCGCGGTTTGATAAACGGGCGCCGCCTGACCGCAGACGCGCCGCAAACAAGCATGGAAGACTTGACTTTTGTCATAAATTCGCTTTAATATGCGCTTATGAAACAGGTTTACTTCGCATTTGACCCCCCCCCCCCCCCGTTAGCTTAAGCTGTAAAAAAAACAACGCCGCCGTCTTTTTTAACTTACACGTGAATTTTCTTTTAGTCTGCGTTTTATGCGCCGCAATCAACATCCAGCCGCGTCTGGAAGAAATTATAAATCAAATAAATGATTATTTAAGCAAAAAAATTACTCGCTGTTTTTTTAAGTTCAAAAACGCGCTTTAAGCGTTTTAAAAAATATAGAGGAGATAAAAATGGCAGAGAGAAAAATTATTGGAAGGCGGTTTTTAGCGGTTCTGGCCGCGGCCCTCGCGCTCGCCTGCGCGGGTTGCGCCAGCGTTCAAAGCGCGCTGGGCGCTATGTTTTACGCGGGAAAGGAAACGGAAGCTTCAAGAATGTTGCTTGACGGCGCCAACGACATTATACTCGCAAAAGAGGACGGCGTGCGGCTGGATGCGTTTAGGGCGGCGTTTGAGAGAAAATTCTCCGTGAGCGCTTATTCTCATAACGTGATAAATTTATCCAACGCAAGCGCCGCGTTTACTTACAAAGGCGCAAAATACAAGCTTTCCCTTCGCGGCATACCGAATAGCGCCGGAACCGGGTTTGATAAGATTACAAGCGCCTCGGGTTGCAAAGATGTAACCCCGCCGCCAAAAAAATAAGATGATTGGCGCCGCGCTCAAAAACCGGCGCCGGAACGCCCCCGCCGCGTCTGCGGCTTTCGCGCCGGGCGAGGGCGGGTTTCGCCCGGCGGGGGGGGGGGGGGGCCTTGTAAGCGCTATGCTTCGCAAGGCCGCCGTATCGGGCTGTGGAGAGCGGCGCGGGAGGTTCACCTGGAGTAAAGGCTGAAACTGCGCATACACAACGGGTTTTAGGCTTAATAACTTAAAGTAAGGCCGAAAGACGGTATTACAATGGGTATTTGGTAAGACGCGGTTTCGCTTCCTTCTACGACCTCGCCTGTATAAGCGTCGAAAGACTCGTTTTTTTGGCGGGATTGCACAAAGAAAAGGCAGTTTTCAAGCCCTATATATATTTCGCCTTGAGACTTGCCTCTTTTATTGAACATATAAAACGAAAATTTTAAATCCAGCGGCAAAGAAAAACCGTCCCGTTGTTCATCTGAGTATGTAAGCTGCCGTTTGTATTTTTCGATTAAATACGCTTTATCAATAGTTCCGTCCGGCATAATAAGGACGGGGTAGGCTTTAGGCTTTCCCGCTACGGCCCTGGGCGCGCCGGAAGCAAAGCCAAAACGGGCGCTTATTCCGGTGTTGGGCGCGGGTTTTATGCTTAACACCAAATTTAAGTTATGGAACCTATGAAACTGCGGGTAGCGCCACTCCTCATTATCCACAATTGAATAGCCGTCTTGCGAAATTTTTTTGGGATTGTTGTAACGCGCCCAATTAAAAGAATACGCTATCCAGCCTTCTATAAAACGGCCGGATTTTTTTTGAAGTATAAGGTCAAAGCCGGCTATGCGGGACTTTCCGTCAAAAAAATAGGCGGGGGAGGTTTCGCCGCTTACTTTTGTAAGAGTGAGAGCGTAGCCTCTGTCAAAACCGTATTTGTAATAACCTTCTATATTAAATGAATAGAAATCCAGAAAATCCAATCGCGCGCCCAAAAGACCCGCAAAGCTGCGGTTTTGTTTTATTTGGTATGAGCCTTCAGATTTTTGTAAAACTGACGTATCCGCCATGGAAGAAAAAAAGCCGCTTCCAGCGGTTATGCTAAATGAATCAAGGGCGCCTTTATCTTTAAAAATATTGAAATCTATATTTAAGCGCGGATTTAAAACGAAAGGGGCGTCCGCCGAAAAATCTTCGCTTTCAAATTGAAAATAATCTGTTCGCAAGCCCAATTCAACCGCTATTTTATTCATCGGACTCGCCCACTCAACAAGGGCGTAAGCGCCGGCTTCCGCTGTTTTATGCGTACTTTCAACGTCTATGCTTAAAGGCCGCGAAATATAGCCTTCGCCCGAAAAAAAACCGCCTGACGGAATATCGACGACGCCGGGGTAGAGTAGTTGCATATAATCCGCGAAATAAGAGACGGGAACGTCCACCATTAGGTCGTCTACTTTTTGCTTTTGAGTGATGTTTCTCCAGACGCCCTGCGCCCCAACAGCCCCCGTAAAGCCGGCTCCCATATTCCAGTCCGCATCAAAACGCCCCTGAAAATTGGTTTCCGTCCCGTCTATATCCATGTTTACTTTCAAATAAATTGGGTAGGATTCGTATTGTTGTTTGTAAAAATAGTCCTTTAAAGCGCCGAAATATTTTTCTGTAAACGCCTCGTTGTAGCGTATCCATTGGTCGGCGAATATGACGCCGTCTGTTTTAACATCGCCCGTTCCGGCTCCGGCGGTTGCTTTTAAAGCCAAAAACGGCAACGGGCTGAATAAAACCTGGCTTGTGATAAATGTGCGGAATGTTGAGTAGTCAAACGAAAAATCCATACGATTTATGCCGCCAGGCTTGTCGTCTACTTTTGGAACGTCCGAGGCGTCGAATTCGTTTTTGTAATTAAACCCCACGCCGTCCGCGCCCGCGAAACCGTTTAGTTTTAAAAGCAAATTGTTCGAAATGTTGTACCAGCCGGAAAAAGAGACGGTGCGTATATAAAGCGGCGTGGTAAAAGCGTTTATCGCGTCCAGCGCCTCGTTTTCTGTTACGGTGGAAAGGCCTTTAGCCGCCGCGAAAAAAAGGTCGTAATAGGTCGCTTTTCCCATCACCATAAAGCCGCCTTTGCCGTTAAACGGAAACGAAATGTTTAAGTTCGCCGTGCTTGTGGAAATCGCGGCCTCAAAATCCACGGAGTAGGGGTCCGGCTTTCTGGAAGTAATTTCCAGCAGGGCGGAAGTCGCGCCGCCAAAACGCGAAGAAAACACGCCGTGATAAAGTTGCGCCTTGTCTATGGCCCGGGGGTCGAATATCGAGACGGAGCCTCCCCAAAAGTAAGGGTCTTTTATATAAAAGCCGTCGTAAACAGCCATAAGATCGCCAGGCTCGCCGCCGCGTATGGAGGGCGCCGGATCGAAAACTCCGGCGTAGCCGACGCCCGGAAGCAGTTTTACCGAAGACATAACGTCTTCTATAACGCCTATTTCAGCCGTTCTCGCAAGGTTTTCGCCGCCTATGGAAACTCCCCGCCCGCTTTGCGCGTCCGTCCCGCCTAAACTTTTTTCGGCTTCTATTACAAGTTCGCGGTTTTCCAGCATGGTTCCAAGCCGCATCAAAACCGTAAAACTGGTTTTACCGCCGTCTTTGGAAATTAACAGCTTTTCCGTTTCGTAGCCTGGGTAGGTTATGCGCAAAAGAACGTCGGCTCCGTCCGGAATCTGAACGGACGCCTTTCCGTCCCTTCCGCAAACAGCCCTTCCGCCGTCCGGCAATGATATTACCGCCCCTTCCAACGCTATGTCCAATTCGCCGTCCAGCGCGGAGACGCTTATTTCCCGCGCAAAAACAAAAGCCGGAAAAAACATAAAAAAAAGCAAAACGAGTTTAAAAACAAAAACTTCGCCTTTGCGGGCCTTCTTGCCGCCCGCGTTGGTTTTAGACGTATTAATGGAATTTCGCATTTAAAAATATTACACAAATAACAGTTTTTTTTACATACCTTAATTTAATTAAAATGGACGTTTCCAAAATTAAAAGGCCTAAATTTAGCGGGGGCCTCATTTTTTAAATACGCCAAATTTTGAGCCGGTTTACAAGCGAGCCTTATCTTTACTATACTGATTGTAAAAGATGTGTTCCGGCGCGGAAAAGCCAACCGGTTTGTTCGTAGTTGAAGCGCCCGCCCTGTTTTACGCCGTTGAATGGCGAGCGGCTTTAAGCGTTAATAGCGCATTGCAAGAAATAAAACGGACGGATAGCCGCATTGTTTTTTGACGCTTCCTCACCCCCGCTAAAGCAATCTGATTTTTACGCCCCCCTTGATTAAATTATATTTTCTATTTACAGTTAGATTATGGAATTTTTAACTGTGGCAAAAATGGCTCAATTACTGGGAATTAAAAAAAACGCTGTTTATCAGCGGCTTCACAACGCGAAAATTAAACCCGTCTGTAAAGACGCTATTTATTCGCAAGCGGATTTTGAAACAATAAAGCTAATGTCAAAGGTGGGCAGGCCTAGGAAAAAGTCGCCGGCTGAAAGTTAGCGCGATTGGCTTTTTAAGCAAAGAGCGGCTTCGAGCTTGGGTTTGCGTCAGAAATTACGGCTTTGCGGCGCGTAAACCGCTTTTATGCGGTTTACGCTGTTTTGAAAATCCTTGTTCTAAAATGGATGGACGCGCAGTCCGTTTCCCGCCCGGCGGTGAAAATACGCCCGCATCCTTTTGCCGCAAACGGCTAGTCTTTTAAAACGCCTTTTTGTTTTATCCCTATAAGCGGAACGAACAATGAGAAAAGCGCGACGGCCAGTATAACGCCTGCCGCTATGCCTATGTTGTAAGAAAGAGCCGGGTCTCCGCTTAATTTTGAAATCAGCGGTCCGAAGCCTTCTTGCGCGGTGATTATGTAACTTGTTACGACAACCGTCATAAATGTAGCCGGAATAAGCGTTATCCAGTAATTTTTAGCGGTTTTAGCCAAATAAGCGCTTGCGGCCCATAACGCGATGGTGGCCAAAGTTTGATTCGACCAAGCGAAATAACGCCATATAATGCTAAAATTCGCGGCGCTTTTTTGAGACCAGATCACCATTACTATTCCGATGGCGAAAAGCGGAAGCGATATTGCAAAACGGTTTTTTATTGGTTTTTGGTCGAATTTAAGAGCGTCCGCTATCGATAGCCGCGCTCCCCGGAAAGCCGTGTCGCCGGAAGTTATAGGGCAGGCCACCACGCCCAAAACGGCGAGCGCTCCGCCCGCCGCCCCCATTAAATCAACCGAAACTTTTGTTACAACCGAAGCCGCCGAGCCGGCCGCCGCAAGCCCTTCCTGCCCGCCGAAATGAGCCATAGCCGCCGCCGCCCATATCATCGCTATAACGCCCTCGCAAATCATGGCGCCGTAAAAAACCTTGCGGCCTTCCGTTTCGTTTTTAACGCATCGCGCCATAAGCGGAGACTGCGTGGCGTGAAAACCGGAAATAGCCCCGCAAGCTATCGAAACAAACAAAAATGGAAATATGGCCGCGCCTTTTGGATGCAGGTTCTTAAACTCGAACTCCGGCATGGAGGCTATTTCTCCGCTTGCGAACAATGTAATCGTTATTCCTACGCCCATGACAAGTAAAGCCGCGCCGAAAATCGGGTACAAGTTGCCTATCAATTTATCTATGGGCAGTATCGTGGCGAAAATATAATACAATATGATTACAATAAGCGCTATTGTAAAAATATTTTTGTTGTCCGGGTCTATAAGCACGTTTAAAACCTGCGCCGGTGTGTACACAAATACTACGCCTACAAAAACAAGCAAAGCCACCGAAAATACGCGCATTATGTACCGCGGCTTGTTCCCCAGGTATTTGCCAACGATTTCCGCTATAGAGGCGCCGTCGTTGCGGAGTGAAAGCATACCGCAAAAATAGTCGTGAACGGCGCCCGCGAAAATGCACCCAAACACTATCCACGCAAACGCCGCGGGCCCCCATAAGGCTCCGGCTATGGCTCCAAAAATAGGCCCCGTACCCGCTATGTTCAAAAATTGAATCAGCGTGGCCCGCCATGTGGGCAACGGCACAAAATCCACGCCGTCGTTAATGCGAATGGCGGGAGTTTGGCGCTCCGGCTTAATGCTAAAGATCTTTTCCGTAATTTTGCCGTAAACAAGATAGCCTATTATCAAAGCGGCTATACCTAATAAAAAAGAAATCATAGCTCCTCCTTAAAAAATAAATTTGGCGTATGTATACAGTATACACCGCAAAACGGCTTTTCAAAAAGTTGAAATTATGGCGCGTTTCCTCAGTATGGGCGCTTAAAAAAGCGGAAAACGGCGCGCGTTTTGACCTTCCCCAGGGAACGCCGCCTCTTTTAACGGCGTAATTTTAGGTGAATAAAGGCGAAAAATCCAGTAATCCGCTAAAATTCCGCATGAATTGCGATTAAATTTTACTGTTGAAAATATAGAATTGCGGTAAAAATCACCGCGCCTAACATTCCGGCCGTATGCGGCGGTTTGGCGGCGCGGCTCTGCGTTTGCGCAATAAACGCAGAACCGCCGCCAAAAATTGCGGGCGGCGCGGGCCTTGAGGGAATGTTCCCCAAGCATATACAGGGCGGGCGGCGGGAGCAGAGCCGTTGCGGAGGCAGGGCCGGCCGCCGGCGGCTTTAGCGGCGCAAGGCCCGCGCCGCCGGCCTCGCGTACATGCCTGTTATGCGCCATATAGCCCGTATTCAATTATTGTAATTGATAAAACCACCGCCTATGGCTGTGAAACTTGAAAAGGCTATGCCGTGGACGGCAGGCGCGCTTTCACTTTGACAACTTTATTTACAAATGTTAATCAAAATCAGGTGGGATTAAATCAAAAACTATATCTTTAATATAAAGTTCTAATGTACTTTTTACACCGCCATAGTCTTCCCGATTAACCATTACTATCGGGTGGAATTCCGTATCACCGATAGTATATGCTTTATTTTGAATAAAAAATAAAGCATATTCATTCTCTTTAATTATGTTAATAATCTTATCCGCCACATTAATATATTCATCATTATCCTTCCATGTATCTGAGTCAAATATTATGAGAGGCGTTTCTAAAACATCAAATGTAACTTCTGACATATTTTTCTCCTTTAATTCATACAAGATAAGTAGATTATAGGTATTTTCAAATTATGCCAATAGTCGCGAATAAAAGATTAGCCGCCATTTTTACTAAAAAATTTGGCAAAAGTGTATGGACTTGTTCGCTCGTCCTGGTTGGTTGTCTACTAACCTGCGGGGCCAAGCTTGCAAGTCTTGCAAAATGCTGCGCATTTTGCGTTTTTTAAGCGGAAGTTGGCTGAACCAAGCCTTGGCTTGGTAATCAAGCTTATGCTTGATTCTGCTTGCGGAAACTGAAGTTTCCGAACAACTCTATTGAATTTGATGAGGCTGCGGAAAATATAATATAAATATAATGAAACACGTTGCGTAATCCGCGGAGCTTCCCGCATAGATGTATGAGCCCGCGTTCCCATGCGGCCTTCGCCGGGTTTCAGCCAGCCCGCCGGTTGCGCCTCCCTCAAGGCCCGCGCCGCCAAACCCGCCGCATACAGCCGGAATGTTATGCGCTATACCATCCAGGATTTGTTTGAAATATTGGACTTGTTCGCCAACCTGGTTGGTTGCCGCCCAAGTCTTGCAAAATGCTACGCATTTTGCGTTTTTTAAGCGGAAGTTGTTCGAAAACTGAAGTTTCCGAACAACTCTATTATAAAAATATATAAATGGACTTGATAAAAAGATAAAATATATGATTAAATAAAAATAATAAAACATACGGAGGAAACTATGTCAAAGAAACAGTTTTACGCATCGCTAGCGTTAGCGATGGGGATCGCTACGGCGCTTGGCGGGTGCGCCGGCGCCGAAAAACAAAAGGAAAATTTTCATATCTACCTTGCGTTTGGGCAATCTAACATGGTCGGATATTTAGGTCCGAATATCGGGAAAGACGGCAACTCCGGCGCTGACACAACATGGGTTGGTGAAAACGGGTACGACGCCCCTCCCGCAAATTTTGTTGTCATGGCTGCGGCAAATGATGACAATCTCCCTTATGGACGGAAAAAGGGTCAATGGCATCCGGCTGTGCCGCCGCTGAACCGCGCCGGTAACGGCATTAGTCCCGCTGACTTTTTTGGAAGGACTATTGCCGAAGCGGTTGCCGATAAAGGAATCAAGGTCGGCGTTATCGTGGTCGCGGTTGACGGTGTGCAGATTAATATGTTCTCGCCGGATTTGGATGATTTCAAAAACTATATCACATCAAGGTCGGAGCAAGTTTGGGAGAGACAACAGGGTCATGCCTATGTTGACGCTTCAGTTGAATTCCCGATTCCGGATTCGGATTTTGTCACTATGGATTACCCATACAAGCGTCTTGTTGATTTGGCCAAGAAAGCCCAGCAAGAAGGCGTTATCAAGGGCATTATCATGCATCAAGGCGAGTCCGGCGTCCAGGATGGAACCGGCTCTTACAACGAATATGTGAGGAAGATTTACAACAGTTTGTGCAAGGACCTTATGCTTGAAGCGGGAAAGACGCCTTTCCTTGCGGGCGAGCCTGTAAGAGAAGACAGCCTCAATATTGACGCCATCAGGTCAATACCGGAAGCATTTGTGGATATTCCAAACACCGCATTTGTTATATCTTCAGAAGGATTAACAGGTTGGGAGCCTGGCAGCCAAGAGGATTGGGGTAATCGCCGAATTCACTTCAGTCTTGCGGGATATGAAGAACTGGGAAAACGCTATGGACAAAAAATGCTTGAGTTGCTGTACCGGTAAAAGGTATATCAACTCCACTGTATTCTGCCTATAAGATGAATTGTAAAATGGTAAACCTACACTTAACATATAGTTTGCGCTCTGCGCCATTGTGCGCGGCTTTAGGGTGAAGAAAACCATATTCGGATTTACGCCCAGCGCGCGGTTTCCTTCACCGGCATTGCTCACGTTCAGATGGAGGCCAATGCCGCAAACTTAACCATTTTAGGCGGCGTACACTCCTAAAATGGTTGATATAATTCTATAAAAAATTATACCAAAGAATCAGAATACCGGATATTTAGGGGAAGCAACAATCTATCGGCATAGCTGGCGGATTGTTGCTTTTTTTGATTTATCAACGGGAATTTCCTGGGAAATATTACAAAAGTTTTCCAATTCTCATAAGAGAATGGCAATAGTTGGAGATTTTATGAACGTAAAGGATAATCCATTAAAGGATTTTATATATGAAAGTAATAGACTTGTTCAACAACCCGGTTGGTTGTTGAACAAGTCTTGTGGTTTTGCAAGGCGAAAGCCTTGCAAAACCACGTTTTTAACGGAAGTTGTTTGGAAACTTGAGGTTTTCAAACAATTCTAATAAACCGGAGCAAATATTATTTATAAATACAATAGAGGAATGATTAAATATATTTACTAAATAAAAAAAGAATACTTGAATATAGGCTATATTGCGCATAACAGGCCTAGCGGCGAGGCCTGTTATGCGCAATACTTTTTTATTATTTTATTCTTATGTATTAAATATCAATACTTCCCCTATAGTTCCATCATTATATTTTGTTTTTGGATCATTGTCTATTATTTTATATTTTCCATTCGTTATTTCATTTATTATTTTATTCCAGAATTTTTTTGATACTATATTTTTTGGATGATATTTCAATTGCCATTTACCTTGATGTTTATTAAAAATATATTTTGCAACATATCTTCCAACACTATTTCTTCTGTATTTATAAAAGACGCAGAATTCCGCTATTGCATAATCTGTTTTTATATTTATTTCATCATAATTATTAACTAACTCATGTTACGCAGGCTTGACATAAAATGCTGAAAGAATAGTATGGAGACATGTGCGGGGATATACTTGATTTATACAGTGATTATCTGTTGATAAGCAGCAGGAAAACAACGGCGACTGGATTATCGGAACTAGTGGACGGGGCGATCAGCCATGATCAAATCACCCGGTTTCTCGCTGGGGAAGAACTGAACGGAAAACTTTTGTGGCTGAAGACAAAGAAGCTGATACGTCAATATGAGAACGTGGAAGGTTGTCTGATATTTGACGATACGATAGTGGAAAAAGCATACATGGACGAGAATGGACTTGTTCGCCAACCCGGTTGGTTGTCGCCCAAGTC
>JAITER010000071.1 GCA_031281945.1 Spirochaetaceae bacterium
CTCCCCCGCAAATCTCAGCGCCAACGCCCCTCACAGCGCACCAACGCCTCCTCAACCCCTTCCCTATAGCGTAAAATCCAGCCAAACAGCCAAACCCTACGCTCTCTTTCCAAATATCATAAACAGTCATAAAGACCGCATTGGAGATAATGAGATTCGAACTCACGACATCCAGCTTGCAAAGCTGGCGCTCTAGCCAACTGAGCTATATCCCCATTAGGAGATTTAAGAGAGCGCCGTGAGCGCAATACTTACCTCAATCAATCTCCCGCTTAAATTACAGGAAGCCGAAAAAAAAGTCAATAACCCATTTTTCGGCTTTAAGCGCGTTAATTTTATAATTTTCCGCGCCCGCCTGATAAAACCGCTAAAAATCGCAGTTTAAACGGTAACGCTCATATATTACACAACAGCGCTTTTTTTGTAAAGAGCCCTGAACGCGAAACAACACGGAAAAGAAGGCGTTAATAAAATTCCAAGGCGCGACCGTAACGCCGCTTCCAGGTCGGCCCGCAAAAGAGGGTTGCACAGCCAAAATCTGGCGCGCAAAAGCGCTTCAGGCGGCGCGGTTAAATATATCAAAAGCCCAGACTTCGATGAAGCGCGTATTTTCACCGGAACATCATCCATCATCTTCAGTATCTGAATTAAAATAACCGGCGGCGGAACCGGAGGGCTTATGCAACTACGAAGGAACCGTTGCAAGCGGGACTGAACGCCTTACGCCGTCATTTGCGGAAGGCGCCGCGCTTTAACCGCGCGTAAATCCGGCGGCTAACAGGCGCGAAAACCGCCGGCGAATACTGTTCGGCCCGCTTTTATAAACGAAAGCCTATTGTTAGAACAAACCGGGCGGTCTAATATAAAAAAAAGCGCGGAACGTATTTCTGTTTCGATTACGGAAGCGGACGGCCGGTTTTGCGCCCTAATTCTAAAAACAGGCCTCTTTTTGATAAAATAGACCGGATGCGCCGCGATATAGCGGCTGAACGGAGGTTTTAAGATTAAAACTTTTTTGGAAAGTTTAATTCCGTTGACGTTTTACGCCGCCGCTTTTATGTTTCTTTCCTGCGCGGAATCCTCGGATAATGTTAAAATCAACGCCCTGCCGCCTGAAATAACCAGATGCAATTTTACAGAAGGCGAAGCTAAAATTTATTATTTAAAAGTAAAAGTAGAATACCCCATAGCCGTCTCCGCCGAAAGCAAAGACGGCGGTTCTTTATACTACCAGTGGTTTCAAACAAACGAAGAATACAGTCCGGAAGGTTCGCCTATAAGCGGGCGCGCCATAGAAGGCGGCGGCACGCTTGCGAGCGAATATTACCCGCCCGCAAAAGAACCTGGAACTTTTTATTACTACTGCGTGGTTACAAATGTAATTGAGCAAAACGCTGACGGCGGAATAAAAGAAGCCTCCGTCGCAAGCCCCATAGCAAAAGTTGAAATAATACAGAAAGGAAACGCGGCTGAACCGGTTATAGGGGATATGGAAGACGTTTCGTACGGCGGGAACGAGGAGCCTCCGCCCCTTGTTCCGAATATATCCTTTAGTGAAGGAGAAATAGGTGAAATTTCTTATCAGTGGTATTTTAAAACAGGGACGGGAGCCGGCGGGCAATTTATAGAAATCGCGGGGGCCGTTCAGCCTGAGTTGACGCCTAGTATAGAATTTGGGACGGGATGGCGCTATATCGTAGCGACCAACACTTTGGAGGAGGCCGGAGACGGCGGGCGGAAAAAAGCTTCCGCCCAAGGCTCGCCGGTTAAAGTTGCATTCACGGCGCCGTAATTCTAGTTTGGCGGTTTAACGGGGCGCGAGGCGGCCGGTTTTTTTAAACACGCTAAAACAGTTTCCATCTTGCGTTTTTCTTTTTTTTGAAGCAATATTGAGCTATGAAGCTGGTTTGTCTGGATTTGGAAGGCGTTCTTACGCCGGAAATTTGGATGGCGTTCGCCGACGCCGTAAATATTCCTGAGTTGCGCAGAACCACGCGGGACGAGCCGGATTACGGCAAATTGATGTCCTTTAGACTGGATATATTAAATAAAAATAAATTACGGCTGCCTGACATTCAAAATGTAATCGCCGCGCTGGAACCTTTGCCCGGAGCTGTTGATTTTTTAAATGAACTTAGGGCTAAATCCCAGGTTATTATACTTTCCGACACTTTTGAGCAATTTGTAAAACCTCTTATGCAAAAACTTTCATCGCCGGTTATTTTTTGCAACACGCTTGTATCCGAAAAAAGCGGGGAGATAACCGGTTGGAAGTTGCGCCAGGAAAACGGCAAAAAAAACGCGGTGAAGGCGTTAAAATCATGCAATATAGAGATTTTCGCCGCGGGGGATTCTTTCAACGACCTGGCCATGATAGCGGAAGCGAATTACGGCTGCCTTTTTCGCGCTCCTGAATCTATAAAAAAGCAAAATTCGGGTTTTAAGTGCGTAAACAGCTACGAAGACCTGTTAAAAGAAATAGACGTATTTTTAAACTGGTAGATTATGGGAATAGTAGAAAGACTAAGCGGAGTATTAAAAAGTTATCTTCAAAACGAAGATTCATTTTTTGGGAAGAATTATTCTTCCGCGTCAAAAGACTACGGCGACGCCGATTTAAGGAACGCCTTTGACGAGCTGGACGACTTCCTAAACAGCGATTCTTTTTCCTACAAAAAACAAGATTTTAAAGACGCAAAGCGGTCGACCGGGGAAGGCGCCTGGCAAGACGCTGGAGACCGGAACAGCGGGGCGTGGAAGGAGTACGACGGCGGGTTCCGGCAAAATTACAATCAAAATTACAAACCTGGCGTTCCAAAAGAACTGGAGGCGGATTTCGCCGAGCTGGAAGTCCCTTTTGGAGCGGACGCGGAAATATGCAAGGCGGCCTATAAGCGGCTTTTAAAAAAACATCACCCGGACCGCCACGCCGGACATGAAGGCAATATGCGCAAAGCCACCGCGAAATCAGCGCGCATCAACGGCGCCTACGAAAGGATACAAGCCTGGCGGAAAAAGAGCGGCGCCTGATATGAACGCGCTGGACGGCCTAACGGAAACACTGGCTAAACTTCCCGGACTGGGTAAAAAAAGCGCGAACAGGCTCGCATACCATATTCTGGAAAGCAGCCCGTCTTACGCCAAGAATCTGGCGGCGTCTCTTTCCAAATTACACGAATCGGTTAAACCTTGCTCAATTTGCGGTTGCTGGACGGAAGCGGATCCTTGCCCCGTCTGTTCCGACCCAAACAGGGACAAAACGATTCTGTGCGTGGTGGAAAGGGCGCAAGACGTCCGCGTAATCGAAAAGTCCAGGGAATTTCAGGGCGTTTTTTATGTGCTTGGCGGCCTAATTTCCCCGCTGGAAGGGGTTCGCCCGGAAAACCTGCGGATAGGAGGCCTTGTTTACCGGGTGAAAAACGAAAACATACGGGAAGTTATACTCGCGTTAAACCCTACTTTTGAGGGGGACACCACGGCTTTATACCTGCAAAAAACTTTACATGGCTGTGGAGCCCAGATTACGCGGCTGGCTTCGGGCCTTCCGGTGGGCGGAGACCTTGAATACACGGACAACTTAACTTTGGCTAGAAGTTTTAGAAGCAGAACAGAAATGAATTAAAGTTTTTTTTTAACTTAGCGATAAAAAAAGGGCGTTTTACAGGCGGAAACCGCAGCGTTAAAAGCTTTGAAACGGCGCCTTTTAAAAACGCGGTTTAACGCGGCTAAATTCCGCGGAACCGCGACAGCTTATTTCCAAAACTCTATGGTTGGGTTTTGGAAATAAGCTCAAAATTTTAAGGATTTATAAAATGGACATGATCGTAACTCCCTCGACCTTTTCCCAAACCGTAGAAATCCCGCCTTCAAAATCTCACACAATACGCATGATTCTTCTGGCGACTTTGGCGCGCGGGTCTTCGTGCATAATACGGCCTTTGCAATCGCTTGACGCTTCTTCCTGTTTAAATGCCGCAAAAAAATTGGGCGCCTCGATTCAAGAGAAGCCGGACGAAAACGGCGCGCTTGAATCAATTTATATAAAAGGAATAGGCGGCGCGAAAAATTTTCTTCCGCAAGAAGAACCTATAGACGTAGGGAATTCCGGCACCACATTATTTCTTTTTTTAAGCGCCGCGGCTTTGGGCGACAAAAAAATCACTTTTACAGGCGACGCCCAAATTAAAAACCGCGACGCCGGCCCGTTGCTGGAAGCGCTAAAAAAAT
This sequence comes from Spirochaetaceae bacterium, assembly GCA_031281945.1. Taxonomy (GTDB): domain Bacteria; phylum Spirochaetota; class Spirochaetia; order Treponematales; family Breznakiellaceae; genus JAIROZ01. The sequence goes on from JAITER010000071.1 coordinate 4,228, forward strand.
TCGGCGCGACTGTGGAAAGCGATAAAGGCTCCACCCCCATATCAATTCGCGGGCCATGGAAGGGCGGCAAAGCTTCGATTCGATGCATGATAAGCCAGTATCTTTCGTCCATCCTTATAGCCGCCCCGCTGGCTCCAAAAGGTTGCGTTACAGAAGTGGACGTCAACCTTTTAAACGAAAAGCCTTATGTGGAGATGACCATAAAATACCTGCAAAACCAGGGCATAATTTTTGAAAACGATTCTTTTAATTTTTTTCGCATCCCCGGAGGCCAGTCTTACAAGCCGTTTTCCGAACAAACGCCGGCGGATTTTTCCTCGGCGGCGTTTCCGGCTTTGGCGACCGTGGTTTCGGGCGGGACTTCAATTCTTCGCGGCCTGGACAGGCGCGACTCGCAGGGAGACAAGGCTTTTTTCGAAATAATACAAAAGATGGGTTGTTCAGTTACTTGGCGCCAAAAGGGAGAATGGTGGGAAGTTGAAGTTTCAGGCCGTAAAGAAGCCTTAAGAGGGGGCGTCTTCGACCTAAACGACACTCCCGACCTTCTTCCCGCCGTTTGCGTGCTGGGAGCCTTCGCCAAAGGAGAAACCCGCATTGTAAACACGGCGCACGCCCGCAACAAAGAAACGGACCGCATCTCGGTGATGAGTCAGGAACTGATGCGGGCCGGCGTCTTTTGCCAGGAAGAACCGGACGGGATAACCATACGCGGGACCGGCGGCCATGTAAAAGGGGCCGTTTTTAACGGGCATAAAGACCACCGCATAGTAATGGCGCTCTCCTGCCTGGCCCGCGGAGCAGAAGGCGCCTCCACAATTCAGGGAACGGAAGCGGTGAACGTAACGTATCCCGGCTTTATGGATTTAATAGGCGGCGCGGCGCTTTAATGGGGGGCTCCGCCAGTGAGCGGCTTATAAAACACGGCTCGCTCCTTTCGATCTTCACTCTTTGCTCCCGCGTCCTAGGCCTTTTACGCGAGACCACAAAAGCGGCGTTGCTTGGCACAAGCGCCCTTTCAGACGCTTTTTCCGTAGCCTTTCTTATTCCAAACCTATTCCGCCGGCTTTTTGCCGAAGGCTCAATTTCCACGGCCTTTATTCCGGTTTTTAAATCATGCCTTATAGACGGCGATGAAAAAAAAACAAAAGAATTTTTAAATTGCGCTTTTACTTTTTTATCTTTTACAGTTAGTTTGGCCGTCGGGGCCGGAATTCTCGCCGCGCCGCTCTTGGCGCCTCTTTTTGGAATGGAATCTTTTAACGAGACGGTTTTTTTAACCCGCCTAATGTTCCCTTTTTTGGGTTTTATTTCCATAGCGGCTTTTTTTCAAGGGATTCTTAACAGCGTAAACGTGTTTTCGCCTCCGGCTCTAGCGCCCATACTCCTGAACATTTCCACCATAGCCTGCGCCTGGCTTTTAAAAGACGCGCTTGGAAACGCGGCGGCGGCAATGGCTGCCGGCGTGGTTTTGGGCGGCTTCCTGGGAGCCGCTTTCCAGGCCCCATTTGTAATCAAAAACGGATTTAAGCCGCGGCTAACCGGCCTTTTGCGCAGTATGCGCAACGAACAAACCAAAGCGGTGTTAAAATTGATAGCGCCTACGATAGTGGGAATGGCGGCCTACCAGTTAAACGACCTGGTTTCCTCCGTTATAGCGCGTAAAACAGGAAGCGGCGTGCTTTCCAGCTTGCAGTACTCGCTGCGCCTGCAGGAGCTTTTTTTGGGGGTTTTCGCGGTTTCTATAGGAACGGTTCTGCTGCCTTCGCTATCCGGCGCCGCAAAAATGCGTGATTTTAAAACATACAACGAGCGCCTGTCTTCCGCCTTAAATATTATTTCGCTAATTACAATTCCAGTTACGTTTTATTCGCTTCTTTTTGGAAAACAGATTATATCGCTTCTTTTTCAGATGAAAAATTTCGACCAAACCTCGCTTTCATTAACTCTAGAGGCATTTAAATTCCATATAGCGGGGCTTTTTTTTATAGCGGTAAACCGGATACTAAGCCCCGCGTTTTACGCCGTAGGGGACGCCCGCTCCCCCACCATAGCCGGCGTAATTTCGCTCGGCTTAAACGCCGCCGGAGCCGCGATTCTCGCCGGGCCGCTTAAAGGAGGCGGCATAGCGCTGGCCCTGTCATTAGCCGCCGCCGTAAACACAGCCGCGCTTTTTTTTATGCTTTCCCGCAAAGGGACGGGCTCAAGCAAAATAGCGCCGCAAGCTTTCCTTTACCTGCTTAAAACAACGGTGATTTCCATCGCCTCTTGCGCGCCTTTAGTTTTCGCTTCCGGCGCCGTAGAAGCTTTCTGCTTAAAATTGGGAGCCGGGACGAAAGCAACCGCGTTTGCGGCGCTTTGCTCCACATCATTGCTTTTCGGCCTTTTGCTTCTGGCCGTCTTGAATTTAACAGGCGACAAATACATAAAAGAACTTTTACGCCTATTTTTACGCAAAAAAAGAAGACGCGAATAAACACAGCGCCGCAATGAAAGCCGCGGCAGAAGCCGGCGCGGAAAGCGTTTTGGAAAGTCCGGCGTTACAAGAGATGTTGAAGGTGTTGAAGATTTCCCCGATTAAAAATTTTGTGTATGCGCTGGAACAAATTCCGCGGCTCTCCGCAAACTTTGCGCCCCAGCGCGGCTGGGCGTCATTGTTTTTTAAAGATTTATATAATCGATTTGTTTAACTGCAACAAACGCTTTTCGCTCGCGTGGCCGTCTAAAGCGTCTGGCGCTATAAAAAATTAAAAGGGGTGAATTTATGACTTTAAACAGAAATTCTATTTTACTATTGACAACCGGGGCGTTAACCGGCGCCGCCGGAATTGCGCTCGCGTTCCTGGGCAATCCGGCCAATATGGGGGTGTGCGCCGCCTGTTTTATCAGGGACATAGCCGGAGCGCTCGGTTTTCACAACGCGGTCGCGGTTCAGTACATAAGGCCTGAAATACCGGGTTTTTTACTTGGAGCTTTTATCATCGCCGTCTTCACCCGCAAATGGAAACCGGTTTCCACCAGAGAGCCGCTTATACGTTTTGTAATCGCGTTTTTTATTATGATAGGCTGTCTCGTTTTCCTGGGCTGCCCGCTTAGAATGGCGCTGCGTATAGGCGCCGGCGATATGAACGCGCTCGTAGGGCTCGCCGGTTTTGCCGGCGGCGTGTTTTTAGGAAGCCTATTTCTTAAAAACGGCTTTTCTCTTGGATTGGGCGGCGGCGATGAGCCGAAAAACAGCGCCGCGGCCAACAGCCTTGTAACGCCTTTTTTTGCGGTTCTGCTCCTCGTGTTTCTTGTCGCCAGGCCGGCGTTTATAAGATTTAGCGATTCAGGGCCCGGATCGCAACACGCCCCCATAATACTTTCATTTATTTTCGCGCTTGTTATAGGCGCTTTTTGCCAAAAGAGCAATTTCTGCATCGCCGGAGGTTTACGCGACATTTTTTTAATCCGCAAGGGCTGGGGATTCGCCGGTTATATCGCGATTATAGCGGCCTCGTTTATAGGCTCCCTTATATCTGGAAAATTCAACATCGGGTTTAGCGGACAGCCGATAGCGCATAGCGATTCCGTCTGGAATTTTCTTGGCATGTTTTTGGCGGGCTACGGTTCGGTTTTAATAGGAGGCTGCCCGTTGCGCCAGCTTATAAAAGCCGGTTCAGGAGACGGGGATGCGGGAATAGCGGTAATCGCGTTTATAGCGGCCGGCGCTGTAGCGCATAATTTTTCTATAGCGGCTTCCGCCTCCGGAGTTCCTTTTAACGGGAAAGCGGCCGTAGTCATAGGCATAGCGGCCGTTTCGCTTTTCGCCGTTTCGCGCCGCAAAAGAGCATGACTTTTTTGCTGACTTTCCCCGACGTTTACAGCTCGCTTGAATGTCAAAAATCATTCAAGCGGGCCGGATTAAAATGCGGAATTGAAAACGCGCCGGCGGAAGGCGGCGCGGATTGCGGTTACGCCGTCCGTTGCGAGGCGCCCGGCGCAGCGGAGATTAACAAATACGTCCTGGAAAACAATATAACATATTCAAAAATAACCGCCGTAAAATAAATTAGAGTTGTTCATAAACTGAAGTTTCCGTAGGCCGGGCGCGGCTATGCTTGGGCTTGTCCGGCGGACGATAGGGTTGTTGAAACAAGGCCGCTCAATGCGCCAAGCCCAAGCATGGTGAAAAAGCGCGCTCAAAGAGCGCGGGGCTTTTAACAACCGCCGGCGGGAAAACCGCTTTTACAAGAATCCCCCGCCATTTCCACAAGACCGGACGGCGGGCGAGCGCCGAAAACGCCTGTTTTACAACCAAAAAATTTTCAGCCCCCAAGTCGTTCATAACAAAGGCGCCCCAGCGGCTGTTCGCGTTAAACCACCGTTCAACATCCGCCTCTCCCACAAGCCGCTCGTCTTGCATATTAAAAAGTTCCGCTTGCGCGGAGAAACCGGCCTCTTCCACGGCCTTTTTTACGCCCTCGGCGTCAAACCCGCGCTCCCAGGCGTCCTCAAAAAAAGAATTTTCGGCGCGGGCGAAATTTTCAAAAAGTTCCGTTTCTTTTTGAGGTGAAAGCCCCGTTAAATAGCCGCAAAAAGGCTTCGCGCCCTCCTGAAGCAAGCGGGAGAGGCGCTCGCCAAGTTTGGGCGGCGTAATAAAAAAAACAAAATCGCCGTCTTTTTGTAAAACTCCGGCGGCGTCCGCCGATAATTTTTTCAGGGCTTTTAAGGCGCCGCCTTCTATAACGGATTTTTCCGCGAAACGCAAGGGTTCGTAAATCAAAATATGGTCAAACGAGTCGCATCCAAACGCGCCGCGAGCTTCCTCTTTATTCACTATAAAAAAAGAGCCGCTTTTTCCGTCCGGATTTTTTTTACAAAACGCGGCGGCTACGGGCCCTGTTTCTTTTTCAAAACCGCCGCTTGCGGCGAAAGTCAAAAGGCGTTTTCTATCTTCATCTTCGCGCGCCTGAACTGCGGTAAGCCCTATGGGGCTTCTTCTAAGGCTTTCCCATACAAGAAGGCCGTCCGAGCCGAACGGCAACAGGGTGCGATCCGAAACTCCCGGGTTCGCGGCGGCGAAAATCGCGTCTTTCGCCCTGATTAGAGAGGCCGCCCTCCCGTTTTCAAGCCTTTTATACCAATGTTCGCGTTTTTTTTCATCAGGAAGCCAATGCATAAGGCCTTCTTTTGAATTTTTTTCATTTTCAGATTCTTCCATAAGCACGGCGGCTTGAATCTCGCGCTTTTTTATTATTTCTTCCCTTATTTTTTTTTCGTATCCCAGAGAGCCGGGCGTGTAAAAAATTTTCCCCCGCAAAACGGAAGGAAGGTATTGTTGGGCCTTCCAGTGGTCTTTGTAGGCGTGCGGATACTGGTAGCCTTCGCCATGCCCAAAACCTTCTTTATCACGGCTTGGGTCGCGCAGGTGATTTGGAACTTCGGCGTCTTCTTTATCCACAACCGCAAGCGCGTCAAAAAAAGCCATGGCGCTGTTAGACTTTGGGGCCGTAGACAAATAAAGGCAGGCGTGTGCGAGCGGATAATTTCCTTCGGGAAAACCTATACGTCTAAACGCCTCGGCGCAGGACGTTACAACGGTAATCGCGTGCGGGTCGGCCAGCCCTATATCTTCGCTCGCGAGGATTATCATGCGCCTAAAAATAAAGGCGGGGTCTTCGCCGGCCCTAACCATCTTCGCGAGCCAATAGAGAGCGGCGTCCGGGTCGCTTCCGCGCACGCTTTTTATAAACGCGCTTATCGTATCAAAATGATAGTCGCCGTCTCTATCGTAAAGCACGGCCCGTTTTTGTATGCTCTCCTGGGCGGCCTCAAAACCAATAAAAATTTCAGAGCCTTCCGGCGCGCTTCGGCTTGAATCGCCGCGCAAAATATTTCCGGGATGCAGTTCTTTTTTCCAATCGCTTGTTTCCACGGCGAGTTCCAGCGCGTTTAAAAGACTGCGCGCGTCTCCGGCGGCGCTTTCAATTAAATGTTCAAGGGCGCCTTCTTCAAAACTCACCTTCCATTTACCGTAGCCGTTTTCCTTGTCTGTAACGGCGCGTAAAGCGGCCTTTTTTAAATCCTCGTTATCCAACTGTTTAAGTTGAAAGATGCGGCTGCGGCTTACAAGGGCGCGATTCACCTCAAAAAATGGATTTTCGGTGGTGGCTCCAACCAAAATCACGGTTCCGTTTTCCACCCACGGCAAAAGGGCGTCCTGCTGGGCTTTATTCCAACGATGGACTTCATCTACAAAAAGAATTGTTTTCTGGCTGTATAACTTTTGGTTTTCGCAGGCGCGGTCTATTGTTTCGCGTATATCTTTAACGCCGGAAAGGACGGCGTTAAGGCTTTCAAAACGGGATTTTGTTGTATTTGCTATAACCCGCGCCAGGCTTGTTTTACCCACGCCGGGCGGGCCGTAAAAGATGACGGAAGAAAGGCGGTCGGCCTGTATAGCCCGCCTAAGAAGGCGTCCGGAGCCTACTATGTGATCCTGGCCTACAATGTCGTCAAGGGTTTGCGGACGCATACGATCGGCGAGCGGGGAATTCCGGCTTTTCGCCTGACCGAAAAGTTCTATGCCGTCCATGTTAAACGCCGTTAATTTGGAAACGGCGTTTATGAAGCGCCGCGCATAAGGGCGGCTTTAATTTCTTCGTTTGGTTTTGTAAAGATTTCGATTTCTTTATCGCAGTCTATCATGTTGCATACGCCTTCAAAAATAACGCCGTCCGCTATGCGTAAACGGTTTGCCGTAATGTCGCCTATAACTTCTGCGCCGGGGAAAAGGTCTACTTTATCATCGGCGCGTATAGAAGCGGTTACTTTTCCGTGAGCCACTATTGTGGAAACCGAAATATAATCCGCGTCCACTACGGCGCCCTTATCCACTATAAGATGGCCTTGCGCTTCTATAGAACCTTTAAACTTGCCTCTTATGCAAAGCGAATCTTTAAAACGCAAAAAACCATTAAATTCCGTATCCGCGGCGAAAGTCACCATGCTTTGCTCCCGTTTTTTAGAATCGTTGTTATACAAATTAGCCGCCTTTTATTTTTAAGTATGTTTTTAAGCCCTCCTTAAAACAGGAGAAGCCGTAAAATTCAGAAATTGACAAGGGCGCGTCTTTAACCGTTTCGCCGCAAAAACACGCCGCCGGGCGCGCAAATGAAAAATTACTAACGTTTTTTATCCGGTTTTAAACAAGATGCGCAACGCGCCGTGATTTTTGTTAGCGCCGCCCTTAATTTTTTTATATTAAACTTGATTAAACCAACAATCAAGAGCGCGAAAGCAATAGCGGCGCAGATTTTTGGAAAAAAATCACCGTGTTTTGTGTAAAAAGTTTCTTTATCGGAGAGCGGAACTTTTTCGCTAAGAATCGCGGCGGTAAAAGCGGGCGCTTGCGCAGCGATTTTACCGTTGGGATAGATTACGCAGGTTTGGCCGGAGGAAGCCGCTCTTACTACGGAGCGGCGGTTTTCCACAGCCCGGAAAACAGATAGAGCGAGGTGCTGTTTCTGACAAGCTATGGATTTTCCCCATGAATCATTTGTTATATTGACTATAATTTGCGCTCCTCCGCGCACAAATTCCCGCGAAATCCCGCCAAAACCGTCTTCAAAACATATAGGAACCGAAAAAGAAAAAGATCCATCTTCGTTTCCGGTTTTAAAAACAACGGCTTCCTCCCCTTTCTCCCAAAAAGTCATTCCGCCTTTTACAAGCGCGTCGTACACAAAAGGAAGCTGCTTTTTGTAAGGGAAATGCTCGGAAAAAGGCACAAGGCGGCGTTTACGGTAAAGGCCCGCGATTCGGCCTTTTTCAAAGAGCATTGCGGCGTTGTAATCCACGCGAACAAGCCGTCCGTCCCTTAAAACGCGCCTGCCGTCGTCGTTGCCTATCAAAAAAGGAGTTTTTTCTTCCGCCAGAAAATCCGTAAGTTCTTTTACAAGGGCGTAGTAAGCGGCGTCCGTTCTGTAATGTGTGTGCCAATATATCATAGGGACGAAAGCGGTTTCCGGCCACACCACCATATCGCTCTCGCGCCCGTATTTTTTACGGCTTTCCAGAAGAGCTTCACGGCTTAAATTTTTAAGCGACCGCAAAGTCCGGCTGTACCCTTCCACGTCGTTTTTCCATGGGTCGTCATTTTGCTGAACCAAAGAAATAATCCTGTATGGAAAATCCGAAAAATCTTCTTTGGTAAAAACGCCGTAAAGGAAAGCCGCGCTTAGAACCGCCGCGGTTAGGATGAATATAGCGGCGTTTCTTTTTATTGACGAACGGAGCGAAACCTCACCCTGCGAGGGCGCCCCGTAAGCCGCCGCCCGCGCAGGGCGCGGAGCGAACCTGGCGGCGCCGTTAAAAACGCTCGCGAAAAAAGCCTGTGGAAATATAACCAGCGCCGAAACCCCCCAAACTCCAAATATGGCGGCGGAGCTTATAAGCGTCTCGTTGAGGTATTGGGAATAACCGGTGACGCCGTAAGTGTAGCCCAAAAACCCCAAACTACGGGTGTATTCAAAAACAATCCATAAAAGCCACTGAAGCAGGTAATGGGAACGCGGGAAAAGAACAACGGCAAGGCGTAGAAAAACAAAAAAAACAGCAAAATAAACAAGATGTATGGAGGAAACTACGGCCAACGCCGCGGGATGGAAGTTAAAAAGCCAGTAATTAAAAAGAGAGGTGGAAAGCAAGCCGTAAAAAGCGCCGAAAAACAAGCATGAAGCCGCATTAGAACGGTAGATTGTTATAAAAACAGGGAGATACGCGATAAAAGCCGCCGCTCCGAAACCGTCTTCTATAAGCGGATTTGGAAAGGCGAGCGCAAAAAGACAGGCGGCCAAAATTGTAAGCGAGAAACAAACGAAAAAATCCCGCTTAAAGCCGTAGTTTCCTGCGGCCGGCGCCATTATTCTTCGCCGGCTTTTAAGTCCCAAACTGAAAGTTTAAGTTCGCGGCCTGGTTTAAAGGCGCAAATTCCGTGAGGTTTAGACGGTACAGGTTCGCCGGTTTTGGGGTTGCGGGCGTTGGCTTTTCCTTTTCTGCGCTTGATGTTAAAAGTGCCGAAGCCGCGCAACTCCACAGACCGCCCCTGCGAAAGAGCCTGTTTTATTACGTCTATGGTTTGCGCGTAACAATCCTTAACGCACCGCCTTTCTACGCCCACACGCTCCCACACCGCGTCTATCAATTCTTCTTTTGTTAATTTTTCTGTAGAGGACACGGTTATTCCAAATTAACTAGCCGCAGATTTAAGTGAATTAAACCGTTTCTGCATACGGGATTTCTTGCGGGAGGCCGCATTCTTTTTTATAACGCCTTTACCAGCAGCCGAATCTAGTTTTTTTAGCGTTTCATTTAAAGCGGCTTCCGCATCGCCGGTCTTTTTTTGGGAAACCAACTCCGTAAATTTACGGACGCTCGTCCTTAAGGAACTTTTCACAGTCTTGTTTCTAAGACGGCGAACCTCGCTTTGCCTGTGTTTTTTAGCCGCCGAATCGCCTTTTAAAGCCAAGATTCACCCCCTACTTAAAATCGGAAGGACGGCGCTCCGTCCTCTTGCATTTTTCACATTCAGCTATATTCTTAACTTTGCCGGCTTCAAATAAAGTTTTCATTTTTACTTCCCCGCCGCAGGAACAAAAAAATTTTTGCGTACTGCTGCCGGTGCGGGCGTTCTTGCTTACTGCCATATCGCTCTCCTAAAATTAGCCGTTCAAACCGCCGCAAAGCCGTTTGAAACAAGACTAAAAACTGCATTTTTATAACACGAAAATAACACAAAAGCGCGGCTAAAGTCAATCGCCCTCATTTAACGTTAATTTCAGTTTCCGCCGGATTTAACGCCAAAAGACGGCCGCCGCCTCTCGCCAATTTCCCGCTTAACGGATAAAACCGGCGGCTTTAGCTGCTAATATACGCTTGCTTTACAAATTAAGCGCCGTTGTAACAAGCGGCTTTAACTCTCAATATTAAAACAAAAGCCGCGCCTAACAACGCCGTTTTACAATAGCTAAAAAAATTACAAGCCGGCGAAACGGCCGCCGCAAAAAACGCCGCCGGCGAAACCGCGCTCAAAAAATAAGTTATGTGCAATACTTTTTGAATTGCTTGACAATATGTCGCAAAATACCATAAAATAGATTATGGTAATAATATTTTATGGAGGAAAACCATGAATATTGAAATAGAACTTGTAAAAAAAGAAGAAAAAGAAATATTAAAAAATTTATTGGAAAAATATTCCTATGAATTTTCTCAATGGGAAAATAATGATGTAAATGATATTGGCTTATATGAATATAATTATTTAGACAATGAACTTGTTCGCCAACCCGATTGGTTGTCGCCCAAGTCTTGCAAAATGCTACGCATTTTGCGTTTTTAAGCGGAAGTTGTTCGTAAACTGAAGTTTCCGAACAACTCTATTTTATTCAACTTATAAATGAACGCAAAACTTGGCCGGCCTTTGTAAATTGTTTTGGTAAAACCTTGCAACCAAAGATTCCTAACATTTACATCAAGATAAGATTCGGTTGAACCTGTATCAAATATAAACCTCCCTTTCTTCCCGTTTACATTCGCTTCCAACGCCAGTCTGCCGTTTTCAACAACAAATGGTATTTCAACACAATCCGGCCTTTCTTCCACCTCGCAGGAAAAACACAAAAAAACAGCAATCAAAAACAATAATATGACCGGGAAAACCAGCTTGTTATTCAACGTTTTATCCGCAACTTCGCCGCGCATAGGCTTTGCATCCTCCAGACATAATTTTTGCGCGGCAAGCCTCCGCATGAGCCGCGGTCTGTTTCATCAATCTGATGCTGGTATTTCATATAACGTTCCGGCTGTATACGAAGTTTCGTCCGCGCACACACCCGCAGTTTATATCATCATTATATTTTCTGCGTCAATACTCTTCCAAAACATTTCTTGCCATCTTTATAAGGAAAATATTGCGCGTCTTGAATAATTTTATATCCTTTCTCCAACAACCCATTTAATATTGGCCGCGCAGAAACCGCAAAAGGTTTTTTATAATCATTCGGAATATAATTATTATCCACTACCAGCATTTTATAATCGTCATATCTTTTATATTTTTCAGGTATTTCATTTAATGGAATTATTTTTAGATTTTTATATTTCGGCCTTTCTGTTATAGGAATATTTGTAAACCAATGACCCGCCGCTCTTGTAAGTTCTTTTTTAGGCGTTAAAAACCAGTCAACTTCGTTAAACCCCGCCCATACTTTATTGTTCTTGAAATATGGAATAAATACCGGCGTTATGGGATTTGTTATATTAGATATGATTATAAATTTTTTCCCGCTATTAATGGCGGCGTCCCAATAATCCGCCGCTCTTGAAAATGGCGGATTCGTGCATACTATATCCGCATCTTCATTCAATATTTTTAAAGACAGCGGGTGGTCAAAACTACCCGTATAATTTTTGGGATATTCTTTTTTTCCCATTTCGTGAAAACCGTCCCTGGTAAATATATACCCTTTTGACCCTTGATTAAATAAATAGAGTTGTTCGGAAACCTCAGTTTCCGAACAACAACCGCTTAAAAAATGCAAAATGCGTAGCATTTTGCAAGACTTGGGCGACAACCAACCAGGTTGGCGAACAAGTCCAATCAACCGGGCCGCTGTAATGTGTGCATATCAGTTTTTTCAATTCCAATTCTTTAAAATTCTGTAAAAAATAGAGCGCGAAAGCGGACGTGTCTTTTTCATTGTCATCAACCGCGTCATCGCAGTTGCAAAAAACAACTTTGTTTTTCCAAATTATTTTGTTATACATTGACAATTCCTGTTCAACATCTTCAAGCCTGGTATAGAATTCGTCATTTTTTACTTTTTGCGCTTTTTGCAATACACCCTTTTTGGTAACGCCTCTTTCTTCAAGAGACGGCGCCGTTTTCTTTATGATTTTTACGATTTCTTTTTTTTCAGCGGTTTTTATAAATATTTCTTTGACAAAAGAGCTATGAGTTTGTATAAATGTTACATAATGTTCAAACAGAGCGGAATTGTAAAAATATATTTCTTTGCTTTTTTCTTCTCTAAGAGCGCTATATTTTTCTTTTATGCCGCTTTCAACTTCCGTCATATTTTTTACTTCGCAGGTGAATAAATACTGGTAAACGTTTTCTTTGGATTTACCGGTCATATTGTTATATACTTTTAACCGCCGTTCCAAATCATTGGTCTTGCCGATTTTGCATTTGGTCGTTTCTTTTGACGACTGTACAATATAAATGTATTGTTTCGCCGTGTTTTTTGCCAATTGCGCGCCTCTTTTGATGGTTTTAACTATACTGTATTATATTCTTCAGCGCGTCAAGCCCTTATTTTATATGATTTGTTATACAGTTTAGCCCTCAGGAGCTTGCAATAATTTTCAACAGAATTTATGATAAATAGCACATAACGTTCCGGCGGTATGGGATGTAGAGGCGCGCCTCATTATTCATTATTTAATGATTAGAAAACATTTTAGTTACTGAAATACCGTCAACGGAAACAACTGATTCTATTCCACTAGCAATAAATACTCCTTCTCGTATTTTAGAAGGATCAAAATTATATACTATAGAAATTCCGTTTTTTATATATCCTGATAAAATAAGACTTTTTATATCATCAGGAGCGCCGGCAATAAGAAAAAGCGCATCAATGATATTATCATTATTTGAATCAAGATAAACGTACTTCATTATTTGTCCCATAACGGAAACAGTTTCAACAGCAACTACTTTGCCTGTACGATTTTCAGCATATAAGATGCTCACAAGGAAGATAAATAAAACCACGAAAATCTTTCTTTTAAGCGAATTCTTGACCATACATTTCTCCTTTAAAAGTTTATAACCTTGCATATAATTTTGTTTGAAATTTACCTTGCTGATCACAAACATCCTCACATTTATACATATTTCAATTCATTGTGTCTTTTTTTTCAATAGAGTTGTTCGGAAACCTCAAGTTTACGAACAACAACTGCTTAAAAAGCGCAAAATGCGTAGCATTTTGCAAGACTTGGGCGGCAACCAGCCAGGGCGAGCGAACAAGTTCAATCTTTGTCAAGTCTTTTGTGGTAAGTTTTATCAAAAATTTCAACCTCTATTTCATAAAGCGTTCCGGCTGTATGCGACATTTTTACAACCCAAACAATAGAGTTGTTCGGAAACCTCAGTTTCCGAACAACAACCGCTTAAAAAACGCAAAATGCGTAGCATTTTGCAAGACTTGGGCGCCAACTAGCCAGGGCGAGCGAACAAGTCTAATGGCTTTGCGCAACATCGTTTCCCAGGGAAGCGCAGCCAGGGCTCGCAGAAACGCGGGAGGGGTGTGGCGTGGAAATGTTCCCCAGCGCAGCTGGGGCGCGTAGCAGAACGACCATCCTGCACGGAACCTCAAGGGTCTTTAGGCTCGATGCGCTAACAGACCTGTTATGCGCAACGGAGCCGTACTCTTATTTTATTAAATCTTATATGTCATTTTATTTTAATAATTTTATCCAACTTCTTTTGTTATAGAAAAATCTTATTATATTGGACTTGGGCGGAAGTTGGCTGAACCAAGCCTGGGCTTGATTCGGCTTGCGGAAACTGAAGTTTCCGAACAACTTTATTTTAATTGCCGCCGTGATGCCGGGGCGTCTTGCGCGTTAAGGCCTTCATTTTTTCTAACGTTTCTTCCGAAACAATATGTTCCAGTTTGCAACTATCCTGTAACGCGACAGGCGGGCTCACCTCAAGCACGTCCTGAAGAAACGACAAAATAAATTCATACCGTTCCTTCAGTTCCGCCGCTTTTTCTGTGCCCCGTTTTGTTAAAACGACGGTGCAGTACGGTTTATGTGTTACAAAACCTTTCGATTCCAGCGACCTAACCGCGGCGATGGTTGACGGCTTTGACACGCCAAGCCGGATTGCGATATCCGTAATCCTCACTTCCCCTTGTTCGGCGAGAAATCCGGCTGTTTTTAGATAATCTTCAAGAGATTGCCGCATACCCTTCTTCCCAAGTGTCAACCGCCTTCGCGTTCTCCGCCCATCACATCTCCGTATAGTTCCGCAAGCTGTTTGCGCAGCCGTTTTACCGCGTAATGCTTGCGGGAAAGCGTGGTATTAACAGACGCTCCCGTTTTTTCCGCGGCTTCTTTTATCGAAAGCCCCTCAATTTCGGTCAGCTCAAAAACCGCGCGCTGCGCTTCCGGCAATTCCTCAATGGCGGACGCGATTTCTTCCCATACAAGCGAGCGTAACATTTCAGTCTCCGGCGTTGTTTCCGTGCCGTCCAAAATATCAGCGATTTCATCAAAAATATATTCGCCTTCGTCCTCGTCGTAATACGCGGGAAGCGGCGCGTCTTTCTTTTTCCTCGCGTTGTCGATGATTTTGTTGCGAGCGGCGCGGTAGAGCCACGCCGCCGTCTGCTCCACCGGCCTGGCGAGGCCGTTCACGCGGGCGAACTGGTAAAACACATCCTGTAAAATATCTTCCGCGTCTTCAAGAAGCGCCGCGCGCGAGCGGATGAATTTCAAAAGCCGCTCGCGGTATAAATTAAAAGTTTTAGCTGTGGAGTTATGCGCCATGCTGACCGCGCCGCCTACCTGTTTCGTTCCGCCCGTACAAACCCCGCAGTTCCCGCCGCAAAAAAAATCGTGGTAAAAGCCGCGATAACAACCAAATTGACAAACGAGCTGTGAAGAAGCGTAACGGCGCCGCCCCCAGTGTTTCCATAAAATACGCCGCGCATAAAATCAACGCAATATGTCATCGGCAACAGGCGGCTCACAACCGCCATGACGCCGGTTGAATGGTTGACCGGAATTAACGCGCCCGAAAGAAAAGTCTGCGCCATAGATAGCATCATAATCACGACGCCGGCGCTGGATGATTTTCTGATAAAACCAACGCACATAACGCCGAGCGAGCCGGCGGCAAGGCATATTAACGGCGAAAAAGCAAGCAGTGTAACAAATTGCGGCATACTGAGGCGCGCGCCGGTGCAGAAGCCGACAAGAATAGTGAAAAAGAACGTGATATAGCTCGCAAACGCGGATCCCGCGATTTTTCCCAGAATAAGGGAATAGCGGGAAACAGGGCTTACCATAATTTCCTGCGTAAAGTCATTTACGCGGTCTTCCACAAGGGAGGTAACGCCGTTCCCCATTATAAGAAACAGTCCCTGCACCAGCATTCCCACGAGCATAAAACTATTGAAGTCAAAGCCCATGTTCATTCCCATGTTTTGCGACAGTTGCCCGCCGAACATTCCCAAAAACATGACGGGCATTATCAAGCTCGGAATGATTTTTGCCGGAGATTTTACGAACAGCGTGACCTCCCTCATCGCAAGGGTGATCACAGCGTTTATTTCACGTAACAATTTGCTTTTCATGCCAACCTCGCTATGACGCATCCGAATGAACGCGGATGTGAATCGAATATGAAACATAGCTTCACGCCGCGCCCCCTTCCGTCAAAAGTCCGATATAGGCGTCTTCCAACGTCAACGGCGTTGACGCCGTCAACTCATTTGGCGCCGATGCGTTTTTGAGACTCTTTTTCAAGCCGTCCGGCGTTCCCAGAAAGACGATTTTTCCCCGCTGTATCATGCACAGCTTGTCAACGTGTTCCGCTTCGTCGATATAGTGCGTGGTGAGGAATATGGTTGTGCCGTTTTCCTTGCGGGTCGTGTTGATGTATTCCCATAAACCCCGGCGGCTTACCGGATCAAGCCCCTGCGAAGGCTCGTCAAGGAACAGCACGGCGGGCTTGTGCATCAGGCTTCGGATGATTTCGATTTTCCGTTGCATACCGCCCGAAAATGTCCGCAACGGTTTATCAAGTTCGCCGGTAATCCCCATTAACTCGGCCAATTCCATCACGCGGTCGCGGTAGCTTTTCGGCATCCAGCGGAAGAACGGGCGGTAGCCGTACATCCCGTACATGCAGACGTGAAGCCGGATGTTTTCTTCTGCCGAAAGGTCGAGGTCAAGGCTCGGTTTTTGAAAGATGACGCCGATGTTTTGGCGGACGTCCCGCGCTTCGTGGTCAATGTCGCATCCGGCGATGGTGACGCCGCCTGATGTTTTGGCGAGCGTCGTCGTCAAAATGGATATGGTTGTAGTTTTCCCCGCGCCGTTCTGTCCAAGAAACGCGAAGAATTCACCGCCGCCCACCGAAAAGCTGACGCCGTCCACGGCGGGCGTTTTGGCGTTCTTATACCGTTTGGTAAGGTTTTCAACAGTGATAACCGCGTTATTCATCGTCCGCCCCCTTTGGAGCCGCCGCCTCTTTTGGAGGGCCGCCCTCTTTTGAGCCGCCGCGTCCGTCAAAGGATTCATGAAAACGGGAAAACCCTCCGTGAAACCGCATAAAGTCCCTTTCTTTTTCAACAAAAGCCCTGCGTTCTTCTTTCGTCATGTTCATCCATTTTTCCCGTATATGGTTGCCGTGATGAAAAAGCCGCCCGTCCCCGCCGCGCCACCCATGCGGCCAAAAATGCCAGCCGCCCAATCCGCCAAAAAAGATGCGGGCCAGAACCAAAAGCCCCGCCGCCTGCCAGTAATTAAGCGCGGGCATGGCGAAAATGTCCGGCATAAGCGCGTTCCATAGCGCCATCGCCGCGGCGCTAAAGACGGCGAGCGCGGCAAGAACTATCAGTACGCCTAAAAACCTCGTTTTAACAAAATGTTTGTTCATATTATAACCTCTCCTGTGCGGCCCAATGACCGCTGATTTGAATCTGGCGCAAACAAAAGGCTTGCGCTTTCTCCTTACTTTAGTAGACGAATGAACCGGGAAAATATTTTAGTTTTTTGAAAAAATGCCGGTGATGGGCTGTAACCGCAGTCTGCGGGAATGCGGCGGCGGCGGGCGGTTGTTGCGGCGGCGCGGACGGCGGCTTTTTGATATGCGAAATGCGGGTTAGAAACAGCGCGCGGAATATAAGCGATATGTTTTTGGCGTCGTTACACCGTAATTGGAGGCTGTATTTTCAACGCCGGCCGTTAAAAACGGCGTCCGCCAATCATAAACGGCTACTGTTTGCAAAAACTGGACGAACAAATATAAAACGGATAAAATAAAAGAGTTGTTCGGAAACCTCAAGTTTACGAACAACTTCCGCTTGAAAACGCAAAATGCCAAGCATTTTGCAAGACTTGGGCGACAACCAACCGGGTTGGCGAACAAGTCCAAACATTAACGGGGGTAAGAATATATGCTTAATAATGAATTTTTCAAAAGTGAATATATTAAATGCGAAGAAGGCGTGTTACGGGTAATTACGGCGGGAAAAACAGGTAAAGCCGTGTTGCTTTTAAGCGGCGGCGGGTTGGATAACGCTCTTTTAAGCTGGAAGCATCTTATTCCGGCGCTTTCAAAAGATTACCGCGTTTTTGCGATTGACTGGCCCAAACAGGGCGGAAGCTCTCCCTGGAATGGCGTAGCGGGACATCAATGTTTATTGAAATGTGTAGACGCCGTATTAACGTATTTTAAAATAGAAACCGCAAGCTTCATCGGGCTTTCACAAGGCGGGGCCGTAACTCTGGCATATACAATTTTACATCCAGAAACAGTTGAAAAATTAGCCGTTATTTCCCCCGCGGGCGTCATTCGGTTCCCGGCCGGCTTTCATCAGTTGCTTTGGCTTTCCGCAAAACTTACATGGCTAACTAACGGCGTCTCCCGCCTGTTTTTTATAAACCGGCGAACAGCGGAATGGTCGTTAAAAATGATGTTCCCCGTTATTCCAAAAGATTTTGATAGTATAGTTGACGACGTCCTTGAAGAAGCCCGGATTAACGGCGTTGGCGCTTCCGACTGGCAAAACAATTCAATCAGTTTTTTTAAAATGAATGTTTACCTTACACCCGAACTTCACCGTATTTCCTGTCCAGCCTTGCTAATACAGGGCGGTAAAGACGCCGCGGTAAAGCCAAAACATACAAAAGAAGCCGCAAAAAGAATTCCTAAATCAAAATTGATTGTTCTTGAAAATCACGGCCATTGGTCCAACAGACAATCGCCAGAAATTGTGAACAAGCTCATATTGGATTTTTTAAATAAATAGAGTTGTGCCAAACCAAGCATGGGCTTGGTTCAGCCAACTTCCGCTTAAAAAGCGCAAAATGCTACGCATTTTGCAAGACTTTGGCGACAAGCAACCGGGTTATTGAACAAGTCTAATCTTCGTCTTGCGCTGTGGAATACGGCGTGTTTAGCTGGCGCGGCAATAAAATATAAAGAATATTAGTTTTTTTCGCACACATTCAGCGCTTATTTTTTACGGCGGTTTCTGAAAAACCGTTGCAAAGCGGCGCCGGCGTCTTCATCCGTGGAAATTTCCACTCCCGAAGCGCCGCAACTTTTGCATATTGAAAGCCAATTTTGGCGGCGTTTTTCATGCCATTCCGCCCACTCAAGGCGGAAGCGGGCGGAGTTTGACGGCGCAAGCAGGGTTTTTCCGGTTTCTGGGTCTTCTATGGGAAGCAAGCCGGTTTTGGGGAAGGCGTCTTCCACCGGATCTTTTATTTTAATGGCTATGCAATCGTGTTTTATACATAATGCGTTAAAATCGCGTTCCCAGTCTACGGCCAAAAAGTCCGAAACAACCACCACCACGCCGCGCCGTTTAAGAACGTTTGACGCGCTTTTTAACGCGGAACTTAACGACGTCCCTTTTGAGTGCGGGTTGGCGGATAATGCGGCTCCTATAAAAGCCATTGTATGGGCCCGCCCCCGGCGCGGCTTAAAAACGGTGCGGGTTTCAGCGTCAAAAAAAAGGGCGCACATCTTTTGTCCCGCGTATTCGGCGGAAAAAGCCACAAGAGCGGCGCAAAAAACAGCTTGTTCATAGCGTGTAAGCGGCGCGGACACTCCCGAAAACATACTTGCGGAACAATCCAAGACTACGCAGACGCACATTTCGCGATCTTCACGGTACAATTTGATGTAAGGGACGCCGAAGCGGGCGCTTACGTTACGATCTATTGAACGCACGTCGTCGCCGGATTCGTAGCGGCGCACCTCGTCAAACTCAATCCCGTTTCCTTTAAAAGCGGCTCTAAAACCGCCCGGCATAAAACTTTCCGCCAAAGACGCGGAAATTATGGGAAAAGCGGAAATTCTACGTAAAAGTTCTGAACGATCCATCTTTTAATCTTTTTTGTGTTTTGAAAACAAAACGCAAAAAAAGCGCTCTTTATTTTATGATTGATAAAATTTCGTTTATAATACGATCCGCTTCAGTCGCGGAGACCTGGCAGGTTCCAACTTGTTTGTGTCCGCCGCCTCCGTATTTTAGCATAAGTGCGCCCACGTCTACGGAGGCGGTTTTATTCAGGATGCTATAGCCCGTTGTTATGACACAGTTCACTTTTTTTTTGCCGTCTACAATGAATATGGAAATGTTTTGTTTAGGGAATAATGTATACAAAAGAAAGCGGTTTCCCGCGTGAATTTCATCTACACCCCGCAGGTCTACAACAATGGCGTTTCCTTCCGTTCTGGATTTTTCTTTTATCATTTTTATATACGGTTCTTTTTCCTGATTATATATCTCAATACGTTCTTTTACATCTGGAAGTTCAAGAATTTGTTCTACTGGCAGCGACAAGGTGGAGTGCGCGAGTTTTTTCATCAGGTCCAGGTTGCTTATGGTGAAATTTCTAAAACGCCCAAGTCCGGTGCGCGGATCCGCTATAAAACCCAGCATAACCCAGCCTTGCGGATTTTGAATTTCTTCCACCGTAAGATTCGCGCTGTCCATTTTGTCCGCGGCTTGCACCATATCTTTAAACTTCGCGAGTTTGGCGTCTCCGCCGTAATATTCATAAATCACGCGCACACAACTCGGCGATTTTTTGGAAACGCCTGTAAACTGAATTTTACCGCCGAGCCTTTCATCTTCGCTGGAATGGTGATCGAACCAAAGTCCGCAGCCTTTAATATACGGCACGTTAGCTACAACGTCGTTTTTTGTAGCTTCAATTAATCCGTCTTGTATATCTTTTGGATGCACAAAAAGCCATTCATCTATCACACCAGCCGCTTCCAAAACAGCCCCGCACGCCAACCCGTCAAAATCCGCCCTGGTTATAAGTCTCATATTAAGCCTCCATATTTTTTGTTTTTTCAGAAAAACCGGATTTTTAGCGGCTTTTCTGTTAAAACCGGCTCAAAAAGCCTAGTTTTCCAAAATTATTATTTCTACGCGGCGGTTTTTTTCACGGCCTTCCTGCGTGGCGTTGTTAGCCACAGGCCGTTCCGCCCCGTAGCCTTTGGTGATTATGCGCCCGGACGGTCTGGCTTTTTCCTGTATAAGATAGCCCGCCACCGCCTGCGCGCGTTCCTGCGAAAGATTTATATGGCTTTCCGCTGAACCGCCGGCGTCCGCGGTATGGCCGGCCACCAAAATATCACGGTCGCTGTATTTTTTTAGAATAGCTATAATTTTATTCAATTTTTGTTTTTCACTGGCCCTTAGAACGGCGGATTCGCCTTCAAACTGAACGTCCTCAATATTTATGCTTACGCCTTCTTCGGTTTTCTTGACGCCGGAAGATGAAAGCCCGTATTTTTCCAGTTCTTTTTCTATATCCGCTACAAGAACGTCCTTGTTCATTTTTTCTGAATATATGACTTCGGCGTTTTCCTTTGATCTAAATTCGTGAACCACGCCATTTGACATATTAAACCGCAGGCTGAAAGAGCCGGAAGACGAAGCGGCCTGGCCCAATTGTTCATCCCAAAATATGGTTTGATTCGTCTCGCCGGAAATGGAAGCGATTGTTATTTCTTTATCCGTATTTTTTTTTAGCCTGTTTTTGGATAAGTATTCATGCGGAGCCGATTCAAAATAGTCGCTTACTTGTTGATTTATTTTATATGTAATTAAAAACGCCGGATAATCTTTGCCTTTCCATTTTTGCAGTCCCAGATATTTATACTGAGCGTTAAACGGTATGCGCAATAAATCCATTAGTCCGAAATTACCCTGCATATCGTGAACTTCTTCGCCGTTTTCCCGCCATGTTTCGCCTTCTTGTACATTCCGCGCCGGAAACACAGGCACATTACGCACGGACGGGAAAGCGTATTTTCTGCTTACAGTCATTTTACCCCGCGAATCGCGATTAAAATAAGATGTATATTCATTTTCTATATTAAAAGTTTTTAAGCCGCCGGAATTTTGACTGGAGACTATAACCTGAAACAATGCTTTGTGCACCGCTTCCTCATTTTTTATTTCTATAACTTCCGTGCTAATGCGGTTGTGTATTTGCGAATTGGATATTACTTTCCCGTTTTCCAGATATTCTTCCTGAATTTCGGATAGTATTCTAAATTTATCGCCCTGCGAATGTTTGTAAGAAAAAGTTTCCGCGCCGGAGTTAAGCCCGCAAAAAAAGAACGCGGCGGTTATGGCGGCGGCCGCGGAGCGTCCGGCAAGCCTTGTGTTGGCGCCGGCGGAACGAAAGACTCCGGCGTAAAAGCGGTTTGCGCTTGATTTTTGGGGCATAAAAGCCGTTTTTATGTCAAAGTTCTTTGTTATAAACGCCATCCACCTAATTATCGGCAATTTTTTAAAAAGGGCGCATTTTAGGCGGGATTTTCCAGTTTAGCGCCGGCTTGCGCAACAGCGGGCTTGTTTATAAAACGCCGCCGCGCTTTAGGCGCCTGTTTTTTACATGAATTTAATCCACCCGCCGCGCCGTCCGTTATTAACGCCCGGCGGCGCGCGCGCAGGCGGGACGTCTCATTGCACATAACGTTTTTAAATGCCGCCCAAAAACGGCGTTTAAAAAATAGAGTTGTTCAAAAACTTCAGTTTTCGCAAGCTGAATCAAGACTAATCTTGATTACCAAGCCCAGGCTTGGTTTAGTCAACTTCCGTTTAAAAAACAGCAAAATGCGTAACATTTTGCGAGGCTTGCAAGCTTGGGCCCCGCAGGTTAGTAGATAACCAACCGGGTTATTGAAATGAGTCCAATGACTTGGGCGAAAACCAACAGGGTTGGCGAAGCAAGTCCAATATTTATTTACGAAGCTCTTTGTTAAAATAGTTTTTTAAAAACACATAAAGCTCGTTTTGTTTTTTTTGAACTTTATTATAATCAATTTTATAATTTATTTTTATATAATCCAAATCGTAATCAAGGAATTTAAATAAATCCGCCGGAGCGGCGCAGTTAAAATCCAAAGCGCTGTAATAATCAAAAAATTTAAAATGCGGTTCACAAACGCCTGTTTTATACCGGTTTTCCACCCATACGTTTGGAATGTTCAAAGAGTCTGAAATAATAAGGCCGTGCAGAGAAGAAGAAATTATATTCTCACATTCCATTATTTCTGATATTACTTTATCTGGATGGTCTTGAACGTTAATAATTACGCTTTTTTTATATTTTTTGTGAATCTCATAAAACAACACGGAATTTAAGTCGCCAAGATGAGGTATAATTCCCAGCGCGTATTTCTTGTCCTTTTTGTTTGTATACATATACGAAGCAAGCAAACCGGGGTCTCCGGTTAAAACCCCGTCTTGTTTTATCAGTTTATTTTTAATTAATATTTTTTTAGAGAGCTCTCCGCGCACAATTTGAAAATCAAGTTTTTTTATAAATTTAATTTTGTCTTTTTCGTAATGAAAACCGGCCCCAAGCACGGATACTTTATTATTTCTACTAAAAAGAAACAAACGGATTAATTGTTTAATAAAATAAACCTTGCTTTCTTCTTTTACAAGCTGGTCTAAAATTGAACCTATGCCAAGGCAACCGGCGTTTAGTATTTGCGTTGTATAATTTAAATCCGCGTTAAAAACCCGCTCGAACAACATTTTGTTCAAGACGTCGCCAAAATTGGGGAGGCCGTCCCAATAATATAAACTGTTATTCATAATTTACAAGCCGCCTTCACGGAACGCCCTTGCGGCGCTGTTTATATTGCGCGCAACCCAAAAAAGCAGGGCTTGAAAAACGCGCAAGCAAAAATAAAATGTAATATTTTTGTTTACTGTTTACGGGGGGGGGGGTGCACTCTTTAATTGAGCCGGTTTCCAGTAATTTCATTGTATATGGAATTTAGCGCAAAATCGCGCCGGGGTTCAAGCCCAAGCTGGCGGTCGGGCCGCGAAACGGGGTTGCGGAGCGCATTTCGTCCGGCCCGCCTGTTTTAAAAACACGCTCTGTTAAACCGGTTTTATTGGTATTTTCTCCTTGTTGACAAACCATTTTGATTTATTTTATTCTTAATATGATTTGGGAGATTTTAAATGGCGAATGCTGTTTCCGGCTCTGGAGCTTCGGGCGTTCCTTTAAATAAAGCGCTTTCAGTATTTGGCGGAACTCGTGATATAATCGTTGCGGCGGCTGTGGTTGTAATTGTTTTAATGATAATTATGCCTATGCCCACGCCGTTGCTGGACGCCTTTATGGCGTTAAATCTTATTTTCAGCCTGCTTATACTGTTAATAGTTCTTTACACAAAACGGCCGGTAGATTTTAATATTTTCCCCACAATTTTGCTGGTGATTACGCTTTTTGGACTCGCGCTGAACATATCATCCACAAGGCTCATCCTTTCTCAAGGCGCCGCGTTTGACGGCAAAATGATAAAAGCTTTTTCTACTTTTGTTGTGGGGTCCGGCGGGCGGGAAAGCATCGTCATCGGGATGGTTATTTTTATAGTTATTATCGCCGTTCAGGTGGTGGTAATCACTAAAGGTTCAACACGTATAGCCGAGGTTGCGGCGCGTTTCGCCCTCGACTCCATGCAGAATAAGTATTTAGCGATAGACACTGAATTTAACTCAGGCTCCATAACCGAAGAAGAAGCCGCCGAAAGGCGCGCTATGGTTCGCATGGAGATAGACTTTTACGGCGCCATGGACGGCGCGAGCAAATTCATTTCCGGCAGCGTTAAAGTTGGCATTTTTATAACCGTAATCAATATTTTAGGCGGAATTATCATAGGCGTAGCCATACACGGCGAGTCTTTCGCCACCGCCGTAAGCGTTTACATTGCGTTCTCCATAGGAGACGGCCTTATGAGCCAGCTCCCAGCCCTGCTTGTTTCCACCGCGGTAGGTATGATGGTGACGCGATCCGTTTCCAAGGGGACTTTCGCCGAAGACGTATCGGATCAATTTACAAAACAGCCGTCCGTTTACTGGATATGCGCCGGCGTACTGTTTGTAATGGGTTTCCTGCCCGGCTTTCCCTGGTATGTTTTGTGGCCGCTGGCGGCGCTTCTGGGTTTCTCCGCCTGGCGCCTGGCGCGTAATTTTCAGATTAATGAAAGGCGCGCCAGGGATATGGGCTCTGGGGCGAAAGACGCGAAACCCCAGGCCGAGCCGGAGGAGATGTCGCCGATTGTTCCGCTGGACCCTCTTTCGCTTGAATTAGGCTACGGCCTTATCCCGCTTGTAGACCAGGACAAGGGCGCGGAGCTTTTGGAGCGCATACAGCGTTTGCGCCGCGAATCCGCGCTGGATTTGGGCTTAGTCATTCCAAAGGTGCGAATCATCGACAATATGCGCCTGGACAGCAGTGAATACTGTTTTAAGATTAAAGGCGATGAAGTCGGCCGCGGCAAAATCCGCATGGGGCATTACCTGTGCATAACGCCGCCCGGCGGAGTAAGCGCGGAAGTGCCGGGGGAGCGAACCAGAGACCCCGCCTTTAACCTGCCCGCCATTTGGGTTACGGAAGATTACAGGGCCGACGCCGAGCAAGCGGGTTACACCGTGATAGACCCGCCTTCAATAATAGCCACTCATCTTACAGAACTGGTTAAACAGAACGCGGCTATTATTCTTGGCCGGCAGGAAACGCAGGCGATTCTAGACACGCTTAAAAAAGATTATCCGGCTGTCGTCGAAGAAGCGGTTAAGGCCCTTTCTTTAGGTGAAATAGAAAAAGTTTTGCGGGGTCTTTTGGCCGAGCAAGTTTCTATACGCAACATGGTTTCTATACTGGAGGCGGTTTCCGACTACGCTTCCATCACCAAAGACCCGCAGTTCCTTATCGAAAAAGCAAGGCAGGCTTTAGGCAGGCTTATTTGCCTTCAATATGCGGACGAGGAAAAAACGCTTCATGTGCTTAAACTGGAGCGCGGGCTTGAACAGCAAATCATCGACAGCGGCGTTCAAACTTCCTCCGGCCAAATCGCCGCGATGGATCCGCAATTGCACACAGCCTGGATTAAAGCGCTTTCCCGCGCGGTTTCGCTTATTAAAGACAAAGGCTGGGGCGCTCCGCCGGTAATTTTATGCTCCGAACAGGCGCGGCGCCTTGTAAAACAAAGCGTGGAGCGGGAATTGCCGGAACTGGCGGCTATTTCCGTTAGAGAAATCACCCAAGACATAAACGTTGTGTTTGTGGGCGAAGTTAGGATAGACGAGTAATTTCAATTACGCTTCGCGCACATAAAACCCGTAAAAATTGGACTTGTTCGCCGCATCTTTGAATTTGGGCGCATTTTTTGGCGTTTTCAGACGCGAAAACGCCAAAAAACCGGGCTATCCGTTCCAATCCCTGCGGGATTTCCACTACTATCCCATTGCGCGGGGGGCGCGTCCAGGCTTTAGCTAACGGTGTAAAATCCCGCCAGGCGGCCAAAAACCAGGAATACAAGCCCCGGCGAGCCGCCGTTTTCTTTATGGGCTTTGAACTGGAACGGCGTTTTTTAATGGCCGCCGCCAAAAACATGGCTTTTCACTATCCGCCGCATCGCGGCCTCCAAAAGCACGCCGGAATGTCATAAGGTAAAATCTGGCGTCCATCAAAAACCGGCGCCGGCCTCCCGTATACCGAAATCATTTGGACTGGAAATTAAATAGTTGAAGGTTTGCGGCAAGACTTGCCAATAGTCTTGACAAGTCTTCTAAATTAAAGCAAAAATGGAGGCGGACGTTTATTTTAATGGAAACAGAAAAGACTCAGGAAGAAAATGCGGGCGATTTTATAAGTGAATTTATAAAAACTGACCTTGAGACGGGAAGATTTTCCTCCGTACGCACACGTTTCCCGCCGGAACCTAACGGTTGGCTTCACATAGGCCATTGCAAGGCTATGGCTATAGATTTTAGCATGGCGGCTAAATTCGGAGGGCTTTGCAACCTTCGTTTTGACGACACTAACCCCGAAAAAGAAGATGTATCGTATGTTAACGCAATTAAACGCGACATAAAATGGCTTGGTTTTGATTGGGGAGACCGTGAATTTTACGCGTCGGATTATTACGAATACCTTTACGATATAGCGGTTAAAATCATAAAAAAAGGCGCGGCCTATGTAGACGACCTTTCCGAGGAAGAAATCAGGCTGTATAGAGGTACGGCGGAAGCTTCCCGCAAACGTGAAATTACGGAAACCCCGCCCGGAAAAAACAGCCCCTACCGTGAAAGGTCTGTGGAAGAAAACCTCGACCTTTTTAGCAGGATGCGGGCCGGAGAATTTGCGGACGGCGCAAAAACTTTGCGGGCTAAAATAGACATGACCCACCCAAACCTTGTTATGCGTGATCCTGTAATGTACAGAATCAGGCGCGAGGCGCATTATCGCACAGGCGCGAGCTGGTGCATCTATCCGATGTATGATTTTCAACACCCGCTTTCCGACGCAAAAGAAGGCGTAACACATTCTCTTTGCAGCCTTGAATACGAAATACACAGGCCTTTGTATGAATGGTTTATTAATATAGCGGATGTTTTTAAATCACGTCAAATTGAATTTGCGCGTCTAAACTTGACGCATACAGTTCTTTCCAAACGGTGGCTTTTGCGCCTGGTGGCCGAAAAATTAGTTTGCGGCTGGGACGATCCGCGTATGCCGACAATCGCCGGTTTACGGCGCCGGGGCTACACGCCCGGGTCTTTGCGCGAATTTATGTCGCGTATAGGCGTCGCAAAGACGGACAGTCTTGTGGACATAGCGCTTTTGGAATACTGCTTGCGTGAAGAACTGAACAAAAACGCCTTCCGCGTAATGGCCGTTTTAAATCCTGTTAAACTTATAATAGAAAACTGGGACGAAGCCGCAATAGAAGATTTGGAAGCCGTAAACAATCCGGAAGATTCTTCTTTTGGGGTGCGAAAAATAAGGTTTGGCCGTGAACTTTGGATAGAACGCGAAGATTTCGCGGAAAATCCGCCGCCAAAATACTTTCGGCTGTTCCCTGGTTCCAGCGTCCGTCTGCGTTACGGGTACATCGTAACCTGCACCGGTTTTGACAAAAACGCGGATGGTTCCGTAAGCGCGGTTCGTTGCGTGTACGATCCGGAAACAAGAGGCGGGAACGCCGCCGACAACCGGAAAGTGCGTGGAACTATCCATTGGCTTTTCGTTAAAGACGCCCTGCCGATTGAAGTTCGTGTTTACGATTATTTATTTTCTCCGGAAAAAGCAATGGAAGTTCCAGAAGGCGGAAATTTTCTGGACAACCTAAATCCAAATTCGTTAAAAAAAATTGAAGGCGCCTATGGCGAGCCTTGTCTAAAAAACGCCCTTCCCATGGATTCCGAAAATGGAACGCCTGTAAGATACCAATTTGAAAGGCAGGGTTATTTTGTGCGAGACAAAGATGCGGGAACGGACGGGCGGCCTGTTTTTAATAAAACTATAGGCCTTCGTGATACATGGGCCAAAATACAAAAAAAATGAATATTCCCCTTTACCCGGAATTCGCCAGTTTAGAGCTTTCCATGCGGGATGAACTGTACGCGCACACGGACAGGCATCCTGACGGCGCCTGCGAATTTCTTTTTGGCAGCATGTTTCTGTACAGAAAAAAATACAGCTACTCGATTTCCAGGATAAAAGATGGATGTTATGTGCTTTCTGGAAAAGAACCGCCGCAAGCTTTTTCCGGCAAAACCGGTTCGTTTTTTTGTATACCGGCGATTCTTCCGCCAATTAACGTAATAGAATCCCTCCTGGGCCGCTTTGATATGTGGAAAACAATTACGGCGAGTCAGCGTGAAACCGCGTCTGCGCTTATGGAACGCGGCTTTACGCTGGAAGAAAGCCGCAATAACTTTGATTACCTGTATCTGCGTTCAGATCTTGCGGAATTGCGCGGCAAAAAGTTTCATAAAAAAAAGAATCTGGTAAACGCTTTTTTATCCGAATTTACGCCGGAGTTGCAAAATCTTACCAGCGCCAACGCTTCCGATGCGCAATCCGTTCTTGACTCCTGGCGGCGGCTTAAAGGTGAAGACGGGGATTTTGAGCAGTGTACGGAAGCCCTGCTTCTTTTGGACAAACTTAACCTTGACGGTACGGTTGTATATTTGAACGGCAAGGCGGTGGCTTTTTCAATTGGCGAGCCTATGCGCGGCGGCGATATGTACTGCGTTCATTTTGAAAAAGGCGTGGACACATACCGCGGTATTTTTCAGTATATAAATCAGGCTTCGGCTATACGGCTTCCGCCGGCGGTAACTTTGATAAACCGTGAACAAGACACAGGCGATGAAGGCTTGCGCCAGGCTAAAATGACGTACCGCCCCGTTTCTTTTGTTGAAAAATATATAGCCTATAAACAATAAAAACAGCCGTCTTCTACGCTCACGCAGTTGCAGGAAAAAAAGTAAGTAAATTTTATTTACGCGCGGTTTTAGTATTCGCCGGAAATTTCTATACCGTTTAGAATAAGTATTTCCGGACGGTATTCAAAGTGCATGGTGTCGTAAAAAGCCCATTTTCCACCCCATATAAAGCCGTAAGATTCAAATATTCTTATAACGGCGTCCGGCGGCTGGTATCGTGAGGAGTATGGTACAGACCACCAATTTTCCACTTTTTGAGCCGTCCAAAGCCAGTAAGTTTCCAAATTTCGCGTAGATGCGGGCAGTATGTCCACAGCAATGCCGTAGGCGTGGTTGCTCGTGCTTTGTGTGTCCGCTATATTCCGCCAATTCCAGGCGCTTATGGAGTTGATTTTATCGAGCCATTCTTTCACCTGGCTGTTTACGCGGGCTTCTTTATTGATTTTTTGCTCTATTAAAGCCAGTTCTTCCAAAATAGCGCGGTGAACCAAAATTTCTCTGCCCAAAAATTTTATTGTTTTTACCTGTTCCCATGCTTCCGCCCTGTTATGCACTTTCCAAAGGTCATTGTAAAAATGCTGGGCGCGGCGGGCGGATTGCGCGGTTCTTCTTTGTTTTGCGGCCTGGGCGAGGCGTTCTCCTTCTTGCTTGCCGGGAGTTTTCCACTGGGGCTGTTTTTTAGGATAGTTATAGAAAGGTTGCGGGGCGTAAGAAGCCGCCGATGAACGCAACGATTGCGGAAGCAATCTCCCGTCCGCGTAAAAATAACGGGCGCCGTACATTTCAACAGACCAATCGCCGTCTATGTAGGCGGCGTTTTTAACCTGTTTTGGATACGCTTTTACAAGTGAGCGCATAACCTGTTCGGAACGTTGTGTGGAATTTGCGGCCGGGGATGAAAACGGCGTAAGCTCCGCCGCGCCGGTTCCGGACGTTGCGCCCCCGCCTGATTCCAGCAGTTTCGAAGCGCCGTCCAACGGAGCCGGAGCGGGGTCGGGCGCCAGCGCGGAAAAACTCGCCGTAAGTAAAAACAAAGCGCAAACAATTGTTTTTACAATACGGTTGGGAAAAGACGCTACGCAGCCTGGCGTTATTTTTTTTCTTCTTTGGGTTTGTCGCCAGACGCCGCAACTTCGGGTTCAGCGGCTTCGGCGCGGGAAGTTTTATCCTGCCTGGCGAATTTAACGAGCGCAACTACTTTATCTGGAGAGGAAATAAGCTTTACGCCTTCTCCAAGGGGTAGATCCCCCGCATGTATGGCCTGATTTGCTTTTAGCCCGCTTATGTCTACTTCTATACGAGGAGGCAAGTCTTTGGGCATACATTCAACTTCAATTTCGTGCAAAGGCGTTTCCAAAACGCCGCCTTCGCGCACGCCGACGGGGTTCCCGTAGGTGCGGATGGAAACTTTTGTACGCAAAATCTTGCCGCCTTGTATTTCGTAAAAATCTACATGAAGAATTTTTCCGGTTGTAATGTTGCGCTGGGCGCTTTTTACAAACGCTTCGTGAACTGTTCCGTCAAATTCAACTGTAACGATTGTGCTTTCAGTTAAACCTTTAATGCCTGAAACAAATTCTTTTTCGTCTAAATCTAACGAAACCGTCTCGTTGTGTCCGTATATGACGGCGGGAATGCGGCCCGCGCGGCGCAACCTGGAAGCCGCCGCAGAGCCCGTTTCATTTCTTTTTTTTGCGACAAATTGAACGCTAGCCATTTTTTCTCCTTAACCGTATGCGGGCTCAACTTTAAGTTGCGCCCAATCGCTCACAAATTTCTGGGACGACAGGACTCGAACCTGTGAATGCCGGAGCCAAAACCCGGTGGCTTGCCACTTGCCTACGTCCCAAATAAACATACTCACACACCAGAACACACATTTTGCGCAAGCTCCGGCGTTGAATAAATTACAGGCAAAACCCGCGTCTATAAGGCGCCGGCGGAATCAGACTCGTTTTCAGAATCGAATTCTGAGGAATCGTACCTTTCCAACACTTTTTCCTGCAAAATAGCCCGGAAATCCCCGTTGGTCGGATGGGCCACATCACGATACTCGCCGGTCCGCGTTTTTCTGCTTGGCATGGCAATTATAAGGCCTTCTTTGCCTTCTATAACTTTGACATTATGCACAACAAAGCAGTCGTCGAAAGTAAGGGTGACATAAGCCTTTAAACGCCCTTCGCCCGAAACCTTCCGAACTCTAACATCGGTAATTTGCATGGAGCTCTCCTTTCTAAAGCAGGCCGCAAGCCTTACTTTTTCATCGTGAGCATTATACTTTTTTTTGAAAATCGCGGCAAGACCCAGTTGATAGCTACGGTTTTAACATAAAGAAAGAGCCGCCTTCTACGCCTTGTTTCCCGCTTTTTTAATAAGCCGCGCCGCCAATTCGCGTCAAACTTTGAATTCACCGAAAAACTGAAAACCGCAGGAAGCCCCCGCGTGAGCATTTTGCGTGCGGAAGAAGGCCGGACCCAAATTTTACGCGCTTTAGAACGCGCCAAAAACAAAAAGCGGCGGGGCGCGTCCGTCAACAATATGCGAAACAACTCCCGCGCGTTTTAAATCTTTTGGGAAAGCTGGATCGCCGCATTGGGCTTTTTATTGACGAACGGAGCGAAATCGCGGCCGTGCTTGCACGGGCATGATTGAGCGAGTGAGGAACCGGAGGCTCTAAGAGCCTATGGTTTAATACCCCGCGGCTTGCCGCAGAAGCCGCCAGGCGGCGGGTGCATGGGCGCCCCGTTAGGGCGCCCCGCTTGCCCTGCGGTATTAACACCCTTTATTAGAGTTGCGCTGAACCAAACTTTAGGCTTGGCGGGCTTGGTTCAGTCAACTTCCGCTTAAAACGGCTTGCAAGCCCGGCCCCGCAGGTTAGTAGGCGGCCAGCCAGGTTGGCGAACAAGCCTTTTGTTTAAATGCCGCGAAAGGCTAAAAAGGGCCGCTGTTCCGCAAAAGCGCCTGTTGAATACGCATACAAATATCTTTGCATGGCTTTATAATAATTCTTTTTTTTGATATACTAAAATCTAATACAAGTTTTTTGGGGTGTAACTATGAAGCTATATACACGATCTCAGGTTGTGGTGTTTTCTGTAATGAGCGCGTTGATTGTTTTTTTATTTGCTTTGGGTGTGGGCGTAGTTAAGCTTCCTTTTGGCGGCGGCGACTCCTCTCTTTCTGACGCTCAAAAAAACGAAAAACAGGAAACGCGGCTTGATTTACGGCAGTCTCCCAAAACGCAATCGCTAAATCTGGGCGCAGCCGAGTTGCAGCCGTACACGGACGGCGAGCGCGAAAATATAGCGATTTACGACCAGTTGAATGACGCTGTTGTAAACATCACAACGGAAACCGTCGCCGTAAACTGGTTTTTGGAGCCGGTTCCGCAGGAAGGCGATTCGGGTTCCGGTTCAATAATAGATACGCGTGGTTATGTGCTAACAAACAACCATGTTATTAAAGACGCCTATAAAGTGTATATAAATTTATCGGACGGAACACAAATTGAAGGTTCCGTAATAGGCGTTGATCCGGAAAACGACCTGGCGGTTATAAAATTCACGCCGCCGCAGGGAGTAGACCTAAAAACGGTGCCTTTCGGCAGTTCCTCAAACCTTAAAGTCGGGCAAAAAGTCTTGGCTATAGGCAATCCTTTCGGTTATGAACGCACGCTTACCGTTGGCATAGTTTCCGGCCTTGGACGCCCAATACAGACGTCAAGACAAAACATTATACGAGACATGATCCAAACCGACGCCTCCATAAACCCGGGCAACTCCGGCGGGCCGTTGCTGGACGCCTCCGGCAAAATGATAGGCATCAATTCCATAATTAGCTCGCCCACCGGAGGCTCTGTTGGCGTTGGCTTTGCGGTGCCGGTAAACACCGCCAAACGTGTTGTGGCGGAGCTTATTGAATACGGCAAAGTGCGGCGCGGCTGGATGGACGCGACTGTCGTGCAGTTGTTTCCGGCGCTTGTGCGTTACGCGAAACTTCCGGTAAGCTCCGGCCTGCTTGTTTCACGCACCAAAAAAAACGGCCTCGCCGAAAAAGCGGGCCTAAAACAGGGTTCTGATCCGGTGCGCTACGGTTCCAGCGTTATATATTTGGGCGGCGATATTATTACAAAAGTAGATGGAATAAAGATTGAAAGTTTAGCCGACCTGTACTCCGCTCTGGAAGATAATAAACCCGGCGACCAGGTTGACGTGGAAGCCTTGCGCGGCGAAAAAACCGTTAAAATGCGCGTAGTCCTTTCCGACCGTGAAGAACTCGCCGCTTTGTAACGGATGTTTTAAACATTGAACTTGTTCGCCAACCCAGCAGGTTAGCAGATAACCAGCCGGGTTATTGAAATTAAGTTCATTCTTGCTATACTCCATTAGGCGAAGATTCGGAGGCGTTAGAGGGGGGCCCGGGGGGCCGCTTGGCCCCCCGGCGGGGTTTTAGGGGCGGCGCCCCTAGGAGAGGGGGTAGCGTAAGACTTGCCGCCTGGCGGCGAGGCTGGAGCGAGGGGGAGACTTCCCCCCTTAACATACACCGCGTTATTTTCATCACTAAAGCAGTACATATGAAAAAAGAAACAAAATTAACTATCTTAAAAAAAGCGGCTTTCTGCGCGGCTTTGCTCGCCGTTGCGGCCGTTTCAATCGGCCCGCTTTCGGCTATGCAAAAAGCCTACAATTCGCGCGATGAAGACGTTGCGCAACAAGCTCTCACAAAAAAAACGGGGGAGGTTTTTTCCGTATGGCTAATAACGCGCACCGCAACCGGCGTTATATCACTTTTTGAATCTGTCGAAGTAGGCGTTAATTTTGGAGTTCAGGGTTCTGTGCGGCCCATGGAGATTTTATCCGGGTTTAAGGATG
The DNA here is from genome assembly GCA_031281945.1 of Spirochaetaceae bacterium. Taxonomy (GTDB): domain Bacteria; phylum Spirochaetota; class Spirochaetia; order Treponematales; family Breznakiellaceae; genus JAIROZ01. Next base: position 37,679 of record JAITER010000071.1, read on the forward strand.
TGTTAAACAAGCTTTCGGATATATGCTTTTATGCGGCGTCCGCTATAGCCATAGAAAAAATACTTTTGGCGTCGTCCGGTTACATAACTTTTCGCGTAATAATTCCAGTTTGCGCCGTTTTATGTGTAATTTTAATTATTTTTACGCCGGTTCAAAAACGAATAAAAAACATACTGCTTTGTGTGGGGTTTTGCGCGCTCGTGCTTTCCGGCGCGGTTCCGCTTTCCGTTCATCTTTCTTCCGTTGTAGAAAGAAATATATTTCACAACGAAATAGGCAGAACTTACAAAGAAATAAATAAAAATGGGGAAGAATTAACCGGAATAGAAAACAGCATAGAAAAACACGGCCCCACTTTAGGCAAGGCGGTAAATTCAATTTTTAATTTCGCCTCTAAAGGCAAACAGCTCGTAGATAATCTTGTAAAAGATATTATAAATTATATTCTTATTTTAATTGTAACCAACTTTGTTTTCCCGTTGATTACAATTTTATTCATGTTTTTTTCGATTAAACACATTATACACCTTACTTTATCGTATAAATAAAATCTAAGCGTTTTTAAAACACGAATACGCCGCCCTGTTGTTTGCGTATAACTGCAGCACAATAATCCGCAGATAACACACCCCCGCGTTTTCCGCCGTGTACTCCGCCTTCCCGCCTATAGTAAAAAAAGTCCTCGTTCTGGTTTCCGCGCCCGGTCTTGCTCCCGCCTAAAGGCCGCGCCTTCATCTGCTCTAAAAGACTCTCAAAATATGAGCCGGTGTATAATCCGCCCATCCCCTCGCTTGGAAAGGGCGGCGTTTCTATAAGCTCATAGGGCGCCTCCTCATTCCCTTTTATAGCCTCTAAAGAGCCTTTAGGAATCAAAACCAGCACATCTTCTACTTTCACGCCGCCCGCGCTGTTTCTAAGCCGTAAATACCGAGCCGCGCTCATTCTTTTCCGGCCTTTTGGTTTGCGCTCGGCGGCGGGGCCGCTGATGGCGCGGCGTCGGCGCCGCCGTCTCTTGGCTTGCGCTCTTTTTTGTTTCCGGCCTCTTGGCTTTTTACGGCGTCGGGGTGTAAGCCTCAATCAACGCCTTGGACGCGTTATGACACACGCCTGACATATTCGCGTACAACAACGTTATGAAAAATGAGGCCGCCGCAAAAAAACAACAAGAAAAACCGCGCGATAAAAGACGTTTTATCTATATCCATTCATCTTTTTAAAACGCGGTAGCTTTCCGGTTTGTATCCCGCCGCCCCAGGCCGGCCCGGCGGCAGGGGGGCGAAGCTCTCCCCGTCCAGCACTGCGGTGAAATATGCGTACATCGGCTTCTTGTTGCATATTATGTAACTGTTCCCCGCCGCTTGCGCCTCCCGCAAACTATACACTTTCACCGCGCAGCCGTATCTGTCGCCGCCGTACACTATGTTATACACGCCGGCGGGATTCATAACGTAACAATCCGCCCCTATAAATCCTTTTTCGCGCGCTCTTTTTAACGCCTCCAAAACCTCCACGTCGCTTAACGCGCGCCCCGCATCCTTTTCCGCCCACGCCGCCAGACATAGCGCGTAACATCCATAGTCCCGCGCCGCCGCGTCCCGTAATTCCGCCTGTATTCCCCGCCGCATTCCTTTTCTTCCGGCTCTTAAAACCGCCTCCAACGATTCCCGATTTTCTCCAACATCTTTCAGCAGTTTTTCCAAACCCGCTTTAAGCCGGGCCAGAACCTCCGGCGCGGCGGTTTGCCGTTCAATAATAGAGTTGTTCGGAAACTTCAGTTTCCGAACAACTTCCGCTTGAAAACGCAAAATGCCAGGCGTTTTGCAAGGATTGGGGCGGCAACCAACAGGGTTGGCGAACAAACCCAATGAAGCGTCATCCCTTTAAAATCGCGGTAACATCTAGCATATTGTTTGTAACAACCGCTATAGTATTTCCATGCTTTTAATAAAACTTGCGGGGAATTCCCGCAACAAGCAACAAGCAACAAGCAACAAGCAACAAGCAACAAGCAACAAGCAACAAGCAACAAGCAACAAGCAACAAGCAACAAGCAACAAGCAACAAGCAACAAGCAACAAGCAACA
>JAITER010000016.1 GCA_031281945.1 Spirochaetaceae bacterium
TATACCTGTTTTGTCCTTTAGTCCATAGGGCATAACCGCCTTCACAAGTTTTCTAAAAGTTAATTTCATGACTGCCTCCTATAGTTGTCAAAAAATTGCCGTATAACATGGCACATAACAATATATATACACACTCCGGGATAAATGGAGTAAACCGCGTAAAACACGGACTTTTCAAAGCGCTACCGGCAACGGCAGACGCCGTTGCAAACATGGGCGTAGAATCCAACGCCGGCTTTAGCGGCTTAACGCCGCATTTCGCAAACATCTCGCGAAGCGCGGTTAAAAGGCGCGCGGCGCGGCAAATATAAAAGGCCGCGGGGAACAAAGCTTTTACCGCCATAGGCCGTCCGGGGAGCGGCGTTCCGCAAAGCGATAAATTATAATCCAGAAATTAGTATTATTTGCGGGGCGGGAAGAAGCGCCCGTTAAAGCAATGAGGGGTGGGGGCTTGACACGCTTTTTGTGATAACACACACGCCGTAATGAGTGGTATTTGAAGCGCTAATCAGTAACTGTAGAAGTCTGTTTTTGTAAAATATACAGAAATTATTATAGCGTTGTGCGCAGAATGTGCGCAAGATATAAAAAATATAAAACGCCGCAGGTCAAACACGCGGCGTCGCGTCAATTTAAAAACAAGGCGCGGCAAGCTGTTAAACGGGTTTATTTCAACATTCTGGTTGGCTATCCGCTAACCTGCGGGTGAGTTTTGCTAATCTTGCGAAACGCTGCGTATTTTTATGTTTTTACCGCTTGTTCAGAAAATGAAGTTTCTGAACAAGTCTAATGAAACGCGGAGATGCTAGACAATAGCTAAAATTTATTACAATAGAAGTTATTGTTCATCCGCCAAACAGGAGGGAAGCGTTACGGCTAATAAAACTTTAATTACAACAAGGAGATGATAAATGAAAAAAAAAGATTTATCACTTTTTTTTCGGAACGCTCATGAGCTGTATCGTTATGATAATAGAGTTGTTCGGAAACCACAGTTTCCGAACAACAACCTCTAAACAAACGCAAAACGCGGAGCGTTTTGCAAGACTTGGGCGACAACCAACCGGGTTGGCGAACAAGTCCAATGACTGGTTGCCCTGATTCCACATCAAACACAGCCGACGTAAGTTTTTTTTAATAGCACGAATGTAGCGTACGACGTCCGGCTAAGACCTGTTTCGGGCGATAGTTATGTGAATTTTAATTCCATTGCGTCTAAAGGAATATCGGAAACAAAAAAATTGAACCTGGTGATTATACTGTTTACGCGAAAGAATCAAGCAAACCCGACGTCCTTGAAAACTGGGCGGAAACAAGACGGACTTATTCGTATAAAGAAATTTATACGGAAACTATTACATCCGGCGGCAAAATCACCAATTAATTAAGTTTGATTTATAGCTTGCGCTATTTGTTGAATTTTCCGCGCAAATTTCGCCAACTCTTGTAAAATGTAAATACGCCAAAATGCGGTGTAAACTAAATCATAAAAGCTTAAATTTCGCTGTCTAGAACTTGCGTACATAAAAAACACGCGGCAAGTGCGGCGTGTTTTTGCGCGGAGGTTGTTTTGAGCTCGGTCGCGATTAATTTTAAGGGAGTTTAGAACACTCCCATTATATTTTATGTTAATGCGGCGACCGCGGCTCCAATCAGAGACGCCTGTTCCACCGGAGTAACGATTGCGTATCGCGTACCGGCGGTTGCGAGTATGTCTCTAAGGCGAGATTCAAAAGCTTCTTTCATGCAATGGTATATTTGGTAAGTGGTTCCTTCCACAGCTATACGAACCGGCGACATGGGATTGTAATCCTCGCTGGCTTTTATCGCGGCGGCGGCTGTAAGCGACGCCGTGAGCAGGGCGGCGCGTTCCGTAACTATGCTTGCAAGATAGTAAACGGAAGCTGCGGCGTCAACTTCGCCTGTTCCAAAAAGCGCGCCAAAACTGGTTGCGCGGGACAACGGGGCGTGCAAAAAAGCGTTTAAATCGCGGGTTTGCAAATTTTCCATGGCCAGTATTTCTTCTTGTTTTTCAAATGAAAGAACGCCGTCTTTTATAGCTTGTTTAAAAATAATAAGGCTAAGATCGCCTAAATAGGCGCCGGAAAGGGCTTTTTCCGTGGAATACATTCCAGGCGCTTTTGTAAGGCTGTCGAAACGTTTGTCCAGTATGCCGCGGTACCGGAAATAAAGGTTGCCCGCCTCTGTTACCATTATTTGAGGTTTATCAGAATTGTAGCCTATTTTTGGGATGACCTTTTCGGGATAAGCTATATTAAAACCGGTGCCTAAAATAAGCCCTATTATAGGCCCGGCGGGAACTCCGTATTCATCTTTGGCGGGAAGCCCGTCCTGCGAAAGTTTGGAAGGGAAACGCGCCGGAACGGAAGCTACGCCTGTAAGAAGCGCCGCCGTGGTGTCGTTAAGCAGGATTATGCGTTCAGGCGTTTTTACACCACGGCTTTTAAGGACTTCGATAACGGCTTTGCCTAAAGGTTTGCCCAACACCTCAGGGGCGTCAATTTCTTTGGAAAAAACTTCCGGGTATGCGTCTCCGTCTTCTGTTATTTTTACGCCGTAAGAAAAGCAAAAACCTATTCCATGCACATCGCAAGAAGCGTTTTTTAGAAGCGGTTCGCATACATCCGCAATGGCGTTGTAAAAATCTTTTGCGCTAACACGGCCTCTGGATCCTGGCATATAGGTTTTGATTGTATTTTGCGTTACGGCCTTTCCTGTTTTGTCGAATGAAACCAAAGCCCCGCGAAAGTTGGTTCCTCCGGCGTCCAGCGCAAGAACAGTTTTTCCAGAGCCGGTGGATGATTCCGGTTTTATATAAGACGGAATCATCATCATATAAGATTCTTCGCCTCTAAGCCCCCTTTGGGCGTCAAGCATAAAATCCTGTATGATTACTTCAGGCGAACAGCAATCATAATGAAAACCGTAATAACGCGCGAAATCCGACAGTTCATTTGAATTAAATTTCATAAATACCTCACCAATTGATTATTTTACGCACATCATAAATAGTGCGTGGATGATTTTGTTTTTTTCTATCTTTGCTTTTTATGTTTACAAGAGCATATAACCTTTCTGGAAGATTATCGTCCTTTTCGTCCAGAGCCACAGTATCCGCTATGACATAGCCGTCTACAAGACGGTAGGCCGCTTCACTCATCAATATATCAAAATTACAATCACTGTTAAAATCCGATATTTTATGAACTAAATTGATATTGGCTCCCATTATTTTAAGTTTGTATTCTTCGCCGTGCGGGATTATAGCGGCTGTTATTTTTCCAAAATGAACGCCCATGTTAACCTTGATACGCAAGGATCTGTTTTTTTGCCTGCTGTTGTATTGGTACAGAGCGTGGCGGATTAGCAAGGCGCAACGCAGGCTGTTGTAAACGTCTCTTTCGGCGCTTAACGCCCCGCGTTCCTCCGCGCAAACTACGGCGAAAGATGAAAGGCCGCAATCCACTGATATGGCGCCCGTCTTTTTGGAGCACTCCAAAACAATGGAGCAGTATTTGGCGAGAAGGGCCGAAAGGCGTTTCGCCGATATAATATAAGCTTTGTTTTCCCAGTTTTCAATTTGAATAAAAAGCACGCTTACAAAGCGTTTGGCCGCTAAAGCGCAAAACCGTTCGTAATCCGGTTTTCCTAAAACATTGCGCTCCTCGCGCTGTAAATCTTTTGATTTAAGCCTGGCGTTAAATTCGTTGACCTCTTCGTTTAAAAGCGTGATTTCATCGCCCGCGTTAACGGGCAGGGTTTCCGGTTCTTTTCCTTCCCTCATATCTCTTAACGCCATAATAGCCGGAGTTAATTTTTTGTATATATTTTTAAAACACAGATAAAAAATTACAAAATTTGAAATAAACAGGAAGCAAACTAAAACCAGTAGCTTTTTTAGAAAATCGTCTGTAACGGTGAATGTAAACGGATAAGAACCGGAATCTAAGGAAATCAAAAAAAAAGCGAAAAGAAATGCGAAAGAAAAGAAAAGTATAAAAAAAGCCAGAAGCGCAAGACGCAGGCTAAGGCTTTTTTTTATAACATTATTTTCGTCTTTTTTCATGGGCGTTTAATCCTTAATTTTTTTTATAAGTAAGCCGCCTGAGCGCGCCCGCTTGCGGACGTGATTTAATTATACAGCGCCTTCGCCCAAAAAACAGCAAATAAAACCTGGAAAATCTCCACGTATTACAATGGCGGCTGATAGGCGTTTGCGCAATACAACCGGGCGCAGGGGTGCGCTAAGTTTGCGGTTTATTTTATAGTCAGACGCCAGCCGCTAGGATATATGGGCATGGAATACCCCCCCCCCCCCCGCGCTTTCCATACGCCGGGTTTGTTTGTCGCTACGGTTTTTAATATGGTAAGAGAGCTTCGCTTGATTCTTTTTCCATAAATTGTCATATCCGTAAGGTTCGATAAAAAAACGATTTTCCCCAAAAGACGACGATGCAATCGACACAATACCAAGAAACAATACAATTTTAGTATATTTTACAACCGGAATTTGAGCGAACAAATACACCCATAAAAAAATACCGGTAAATATAAGAAAAATGTAATAGCGTGAAAGCAACAAACCTTTATTTTTACCTATGGCTTCTATAGCCCCAAACAAGATCAATCCCATATAAAAAACGGCGCCAAGAACAAGAGAGGCTACGGCAAATTTGATTTTTCTTTCTTTTATCAATTTATAACAGCAAATCGCAAAGCAGGAGAGGGGGATTATCATTTCATATACTTGCTCACTAATTGAAAAGCCATATTCCGGCAACCCTTTTAGCGGGAAACAAATTATTGAATATACATAATACCAAATGCCGGCAATCAAGTATTTTATGGAAAAAATAGCGTTAACATCCGCCATTCTACCGCCGCCGTATTTAATAATGTTTACGCAAAACAGTATTAAACAGAATAACGTAACAATCGCCAGCACGATATTTTCTTTTAAATATGTTTTGTCGCCTTTTACAATGGTTAAGAATGCAAATTTAAAAACAATCAAAAAAAATATAACGGGGAAAAAGCCGGAACTAAATATCGACAGGGCGTAAACGGCGATTTGCCATTTTTTATGTTTATATTTTACATCGGAAAGCGCGAAAAAAACAAGAAATATATTAAGAAACCATTGCAGATTGCATATATTCCCAAAAACTTCGTTAAACGGCAAAGAAAACGCCAATAATGCGCATAACAACCCGCGCAACGGGACGGACGGCGCCAAATAAGAAAATTCTTCCCGCAAAAAATACGATAGCGTTAAACCCGTAATAACGAAACAAAACAAAAATAACACGTATGGGATTATCGAAACTGGAAGCAGAACCAGAAAATACGAAAACAATCTTGGAATCATATGAACATATCCGGCATAGACGCCAAAGAGACTTTTAACCGGGCTCATGTTATAAGCGTCTTGCAAAAACACCGCGCCGTCCTCCGCCCAAATTTCAGGTAAGAGGAAACGCTTATATGTTCTAATGGAAATGATGGCGAACACGAACAACATCCATAAAAACTTGTTGTGTTTTACGGAATGGCGCACATTAAATATATTCTTTAAATGAATATTCATAAGGCTTGCTTTTGCGTCCGCCTAAAACCCTTTTAACGTTCTTCCCTGGCTATAACCTCTTTAAAGCCGGCGCCGCCAAGTTTAGAGGCAACCTGTTGCATATCTTCCGCCGGAACGTTGGTTAACACGACGCGGTAATAGTCTTCAAAAGGTTCCCATTTTGGGGATAATCCGGCCGCCGTAAGACGGTCGAAAACTTCAACCGCATTTTTAGCCACTTTAAAAGAACCTATTTGCAAACGGTAAGATCTGCCGGAAATGATGGACGCGCCCAAAATTTCCGCCCTGGGGTATGAAACCCTGGGGCCTAAAGAAGAAGATGGCGAAGACTGGGTTTGCTGTTGCGGAAGCGCGTTAGCGCGCGCCTGAGCCGGCATCTGGGCGTCCACCGAAGCGGGCGGGCGGGCGGGCGCCGGAACGGGCTGTATTTGGGCGGCGGAAGGGGCCGGAGCCGCCGGCTGGACGCTCCTGTTCGCCGGAGTCCCCGCTTGAGCCGCCGTCCTTTGAGCCGGCGCGGGAGGTTGCGGACTTTGCGCGGGCGCTGTACGCGCAACCGGCGCCTGAGAATTATTTTGCCCCGCGGAAGGATTAACAACCGGCGGACGTTGCGCCGCCGGCATAGGCGGCGGCGTTGACGGGCGTTGAACAGCGGAATCCTGCACCGGATATCCGTAAGAAGGAGACGGAGTGCGTATTTGGGGAGTCGTCGAAGGCCCTTGCCCGGTTCCAGCCGGTTGCGCGGCTAACGCAGGGCGCACCGCTTGCGGCAACGAAGGCGCAGACTGAGCTGGAATAACCGGGGGCTGGGCCGGACGGGGTATAACCGCCTGCGCCGGGGCCTGCTGAGGCGCCGCCGCAGGAGCGGAAGGAGCCGCCTGAGGGCGGGCGGGCGCCGGAGCGTTTGTTTGCGCCGGACGCGCCGCCGCGCTCTCCGCGACTGGAACTGGAGCCTGCGATGGGTTTGAGGGCGGATTTTGGGCTGGAAGAGCCCTCGCGGACGCCGCCACGCCGGAATTTTGCGCGGAAGCGGACGCGACAGCCGGAACGGCGCCCCTGGACGCGGTTTCCACAGCCACCTGAGCGGTTCCGGTATTCAACATATCAAGTTTTTCCGCAGCCGCCCTGGAAACATCTATTATACGCCCACGCGCAAAAGGCCCCCTGTCGTTAACCCTAACGTTCACCTGTTTATTGTTGACAAGATTGGTAACCGTAAGAACGGTTCCAAAAGGAAGATCCGGATGAGCCGCCGTAAAATCGGCGGGATTGAACAACTCGCCGGAAGCGGTCGGACGGCCTTCAAATTCGGCGCCGTACCACGAAGCCGTGCCTTCCTGCCTAAAGCCCGCGCTTTCCGGTCCTGTTTGCGCAAAAACAGACGCATTACACCATAATACCACGCACAAAGGCAAAATTATCTTGTTCATACATCCATTATCGGCGCATCAAATATAAAACTTTAGAAAAAATGTTTTTTTTAATTTTTGTGTTTTTAGCATTCCGGAACCATCCGTTAAGGGTTTTATGCGCCCTTTAATTCAGACGAATTCTTTCTTTAAAGCCGGCGCGCGCTTTGTTTCACGCGGCTGGGATTGGAGAGTCTGTCCACAAATTCGGTTGCTTTGTGGACAGACTCTCTTTATGGCGAAGGCGGCGAAAAATTGAACGTGTATAAATTCAAAGCCTACGCCGCCGGCTCCTTGTTCGGCGGCAAAGAACCTTTTGAAGGAGAGGCTTGCCGCCTGGAAAATTCGGGTTCTATGCCCGCCGTCTATTTCGCCAGAGAAATGTTTAAAGCCGGCGATGGATTAAACCATCAGGCAAGTTACGGTTTTGTAATCAATAAAGATACTTTTGAACGGCTGTATAAAGAATCAAAAACCGGCTATAACGCAACTTCCGCAGGAAATATGACTATGCCTTATGTAAGTCATTGGACTTGTTCGCTCGCCCCGGTTGGTTGTCGCCCAAGTCTTGCAAAATGCTACGCATTTTGTGTTTTTAAGCGGAAGTTGTTCGGAAACTTGAGGTTTCCGAACAACTCTATTCCTTTAACCAGTTTATTCTTCCGGTTTACGGCGGGTTTATTTTTGCGCATCATGGAGATGCGTCTCCAAGAAGTTTCGCCTTCGCCCAATTCAAGAACGGGCAAAATAGCAAACGTATTTTAGGCTTTAAATTTTCAGGACAACCCGGCCAAAACGCCGCGTATGCGGAAATGGGCGGTCTGGCCAAGACTTCAAAAGGTTGCATTTTCGCGGGAACGTACGGGAAAGACATAAATAATTCACGTAATGTTTTTATACTGACCTTTGACGATAATTTGGCGAAATGCGGAAAACCAGTGTATATTACTTCGTATACAAAAAAAGACGGCCATGCCGGACATTCTAAAATTGTCGAGTTAGATAAGGGCCGTTACGTTATAATCCGCAAAATGGGAAAGTATATTGGGCTATAAACAACAAGAGCAAATCCATTACTGTTTACGTTCTGGAAATCGAAAAATAAAAATTAAATTCCCACTGGAATCCGCGTATTGGAATAGCCTTCCGGCGCATAACGTCCGGCGCGTTTAGCCGCGCCTCCCTAATATTGCGCCGTCGGCCCCAGACGCTGGGCCGCCTTTTACGGCGGGACGCGCTCAGCGGGGCTTTGGGGGCGGAGCCCCCAGCGGCAACCAAGCCGCGAACCGGCGCCTGTGTTGGCCGGAAGCCGCCGCTGGAAAAGTGCGCAAGGGGATTGAACTTCAAGTGCGCTGCGCACACTTGAAGTTTGGCTGTATCTGATAAAAACGGCCTTTGTCCGTTGTTTATCAGATACAGCGCCTTATCACCAGACGCCTGTTTTAGCAAACGGCGCCGCGAACTTTTGGTGGGTCTGGGAGGCCTAGGCCTCCCAGCGGGGCCGGTCGCTTTCTCTACGGCGGGGGCCTTTATCGGGCCCCACGCTGGGCCGCCTTTTACGGCGGGACGCGCTCAATGTTTCGCGCACACTCATCTCCCAGCGGGGGACTGGGGGCGGAGCCCCCAAGCCGCAACCAAGGCGCGAGTTGGCGCCTGTGTTGGCCGGAAGCGGCGCCATTAAGCCGCGCAAGGGATAGTAGCGGAATTTGGCCGCTAAAGCGGCCAAATTATAGCGGATAGCCCGGTTTT
>JAITER010000068.1 GCA_031281945.1 Spirochaetaceae bacterium
ATGAGGAGCAAATAAAAAATATTGATGAAGAATTGGAATTAATACAAATGGATTATTTTATAGAAGAAGGGCGTAATAGAATTTATGGAATATATAAACTAAAAAATAAGTGGAGCAAAAACTGCACATAACAGGATTGTTTATGCTTCATCGCTATGCTACACTCCCACGGCTCACGCCACCCACAATTTGACGACCCTGGAAATGCTACGCATTTCCTTATTCTGGCCGCCAAAATGTCGCATACCGCCGGAATGTTATCCGAAGCGGCCGCCTGTTTTACAGCGGCGTTATATTTCCGACGCCAGTTTTATTTACATTTATTATTGGATTGCCTTTGTATCGAATATCGCCGACGCCGGAAAGAGTCCCATTCAAGGAATTTGTCGCCCATATTTTTGCGTTACCGACTCCGGAGTGTGTAATATTTATATTTTGAACTTGGAAATTTTGCGCGTCAATATTTCCTGTGCCGGAAAGTGAAAAAGTTAATTCTGAAGCATTGCCGCTATTAATTGTAAAGTTGCCCGTTCCGTTCAATGAAATACTTGACAATTTAGGTAAATAGACGTCAATTGTTAATTCTTTCGCGTTAAATTGACCTGACTTCTGGTCAATACACAGGATGTTTCCATTGACTGCGGCTAAAACCCTATCCTGGAGGTTGCTGTCGGTGGTTACTACTACTTTATAATTTTCTCCAGTGTGTACATTTACATCGCCTACACCATCAAGTTTGACGCCGTTAAATCCTTCTACCGTCCTCTCTTGGCTTATTATATTACCATCGCCTATGTTGCAGCCAGTAAAACCCCAAAAAACAACAATAGCCACAAAAATCAATACAAACGCATTGTTTTTCATAAAACCCTCCAAAATATTTATGTGATAATTTTATCATATATATTATATAAATATAAGGAACGAAATTTTTTACTGTAATTTCAATAAAATCATCAATTATTTCTATAGGGCGTCTCTAAAAAGCTAGAATTAAGCCTTTATTGACCCTATTTCAGAGGTTTTTAAAGCCATAACTAAGGGTGTTTTAGTAGTTTTTAGAAGCATCCTATAATAAGTATATCACAAATATATCATTTGTCAATATTTGCAGTTAATTTTATCAAAAATGCGGATTGTGTTTTACATAACGTTCCGGCGGTATGCCGTTGAGCGCGTGTAGAATGTGTATATGCGGCGCTTAGCATGACGGGTATGTGAACGCTTTAACGGCGGGGTGGGGGAAGGAGTTTTTATTTTGGGCGCATTTTTGCTTGCGCGAAAAAATTAAAAAATTATCATGGGGGCGTCGTGCGAATTTCCGGGATTTCCGCGCAATGGGTTAATGATTTTCAGGAATATTTAAAATTTAACGCCGGGCTTTCGCTTTCCACGGCGGCGGCTTACGCAGAGTCTTTACGTTCCGTGCTTAAATCAGGCGGTTAAAGACAACATACTTATCAAGAGCCCCGCGCTTGGATTAAAGCGCATAACGGCGCCGGATAAAGAGATCGCTTTTTTAAGCGCGGTGGAGATACGCGCTCTTTTTTCATGCGCGGATAATCCGGCTTGGGCGGAGACGGCGAGGAGTTTTCTTTTCGGCTGTTACACGGGCTTGCGCGTTTCCGGCCTGCGCGCGCTCACATGGGGCATGATAAATATAGAGACGCTTCAAATAATAAAGAGGCAAAAAAAGACGCGAAAAGATGTATATATACCGCTGGCTTTTTCGGCGTGGACGCTTATAAACGACGGCGGGGCGCATGAGACTGGAGAAAAAATATTTAACACGCCTGAAGAGACGAGCGCTTATAAACAGATGAAGGCGTGGGCGGCGGCTGCTGGGGCGCAAAAAAATCTAACATGGCACATAGCGCGTAAAACATTCGCTACGCATGAGTCTGGAGAACGGCGTGGAAATATATACGGTTGCTAAATTGCTTGGGCATACGGGGCTTAAACAGGTTGCGCGGTATGCGGAGGCTACGGACGGCTTAAAGCGGGCGGCGGTAGACAGGCTTCCATATAAACGAAAATATTCTTTGAATAAAGAAAGTTAGAGTTTAACACGCTTTATTAGCATGGATGGCGTTAATTTGTTATGATTTAACAAGCGTTAAAAAGGCGGCGGCGGTTCGGATTTGGGCGGTGAAGATAAGATTACAACTTTAGAGCCCATACCTGATGACGGCGAGGTTCTGTATCAGACCAATTTGCTTGTTTCCAAAGAAGGTAACATATGGACGTATTATTTCCACAGGTTGCCTGAAAATTACGGGGGAAAAGTATGCCCGGCGATTCCATTTGATAGTGAAATAACTGACGCATATATGAACGGGCTTATAGAGGTGTGGCGTTTAAATAGAAAGAACGGCTACGAAAATCCAGTTCTAATTTGTTATGCTAATAGTGGTGCTAGGAGTGAGTTAAAATTAAGAACGAAGCGGGAAGCGACAGACATTTATCGTAAAGGTAAGCCTTGCGAAACTTGCAGGCCTGATGAACAAATAACTATTGATTGGTAGGCGCGGCGAAAAAGAAAAAGAGAGGCGGATTTTGAAAAAATATTTAATCTTGATTGTGATTTTAGCGTGTCTGCCGGCGGCGTGCGACCCAGGGACTGGAATCGGCGGCGGGAAAACGGGAAAAAGCGGCGGATAACGTTCCGGCTGTATATGGCGTTTTTTACCTTTGTTATTTCTTTTTATATTTTATTTTTGCTTCTTCAAGCATTTTATTAAAATTTGTACAGTCGATTTTAAAATTATAGCTACTGTTATCCGCAACTATAACAATTTGTACAATACCACCATTACTAAAGATAGGTAACATAAAATCTTTATTAGTTATATTTTCAGAATATGTATTATCAATTGTCCCGAAGTATTTTGTACTGTTTTTAGGTGATAACCAATAATACTGATGCTTATTTCCAGCTCCATCTTTTATTGAGTAGGCAACAAGTTCATTATATGTGGATGCATCATAACTACCATATTCTATGAGCCTAAAATACAAATCCGGCTCTTTGTCTGTAATGTCAATAAGACACAATACAGTCAATTTACTACCGTTGGTTGCTGAATTTGAAAATGTTCCCTCTACCCGATCTACAAGCCTTATGTCGCCTGTGGGATCTTTAAATTCATCAACTATCTCCACAATTCGCCAAGATTCTTCCGTAAAGGCAAAAAAGGCGACAAAAAACATAAAGCAAACAAAAAACATCTTTTTCATATTCACTCTCAATTTAAAGACTACGCAAAATTTTAACTCACATCACGCCGCAAATTCCGCCAGCGCCTTGGACGAGGACGGCGGGCGGGCGGCGGTATAGGTAACAGGCGCCTTCGCCGCCTCCCGGATTTCTTTTACTTGCGCTCTGCCGGCTTTCGCCCATCCTTTACGATTATCGTAGTCATTGCCATAACAACTCCTTTTTTCCAGCCCGTTTGCGAGCCTGGCTCAGATTATGCGTGTTTTATTTCCGCGTTCTGTATATACAACAAACAAAACTTTGCTAACCTCGCCCAAAGTCTGCCGCCGCTCCTCTCCGGTTGCGTTGCCTTCGCTGTCATCCGGGCGTTCAAGCCGCATGGTATCGGCAAAAACAAGCGCCGCTGTTTCCAGTTTAATTTTATGCGCTTCCCATTTTTTCCGCCGCATGGCTTTTGGGTAAATAACGCCGTCCGGCGTTAGCCGGCATCTCTCTCTTCTTCAAAAGAGGCGGGGCCGCCGGCGTTTTTAGTCTCCAGCTTAAAAGGCGCCGGAGGATGGGGCGGCTTCTGTTTATGTGGCGGGTTCCTTCTTTTTTTTGAGCAACTCCCGGCCCATATTCAAAAAGAAATCTTTCATATCATCTGTAAGCCGCCCAAAAATGTCTAAAAGTTCCTTTTCTTCAATGGTTTCCGCCAAATCTTTAGCTATGAACATATCTCCGGCTCCGGTTCTAAGCCAATTTTCATTGACTCCAAATGTTAAGCATACAAGTCTTATATTTTGTTCCGTTAAAGCGTTTTCGCCGGTCTCTACTTGTGAATATCCCCCTTGTTTCATGCCTAATTTTGCCGCGAATTCCGATTGATTTAATCCTATAGCCTTTCTTATATCTCTTAATCGCTTATTCATTCGCCCTCCTATCTAACATTATTGGTAAAACAATAAAAAAGCAATGGTTTTTATCGTTAAAGTATAAAAAGGAGTTGACGAAAATTGTCTAAGAATATATAGTTATAGTTAAGAAATATTGATGAGGCTGTCAATGAGGCAAGAAAAATAACTTGTCGACCTTTTTGGGAAGATGGGTAGGGAAGCAAAGGATTTGTTTCTTTGCGGATAGGAAAAAGAAAAGAATATCGAAGTAATAGAGAACGGGGGAGGCAAATATCAAACAGGCGGCGTTTTTCGTTGTTGGGCGCATTTTTGCTGCGCAAAAACCGGGCTATCCGCTCCAATTACCCATAAATCCGGCAAGCGGATTTATGGGTAATTCCGCTACTATCCCTTGCGCTTCAAAACAGGGAGCCTTCTCCTTCAGCGCCAAGGGCCGCACGTCGCGGCCCTTGGAATGGGTTAACCCTTGCGCTTTTTGGTGATAAGGCGCTGTATCTGATAAACAACGGACGAAGGCCGTTTTTATCAGATACAGCCAAACTTCAAGTGCGCTACGCGCACTTGAAGTTCAATCCCTTGCGCATCTGGTGATAAGGCGCTGTATCTGATAAACAACGGACGAAGGCCGTTTTTATCGGATACAGCCAAACTTCAAGTGCGCTACGCGCATTTGAAGTTCAATCCCTTTGCGCATCTGGTGATAAGGCGCTGTATCTGATAAACAACGGACGAAGACCGTTTTTATCAGATACAGCCAAACTTCAAGTGCGCACAGCGCACTTGAAGTTCAATCCCTTGCGCTTTCTAGCGGCGCCGCGTCCGGCTAACCCAGGGCGCCGGCTAGCGCCTTGGATGCGGCTTGGGGGCTCCGCCCCCAAACGCCCCCGCTGGGAGGCCGCGGCCTCCCAGACCCACCAAAAGTTTGCGGCGCCGCTTGCTAAAACAGGCGGCTGGTGATAAGGCGCTGTATCTGATAAACAACGGACGAAGGCCGTTTTTATCGGATACAGCCAAACTTCAAGTGCGCTACGCGCATTTGAAGTTCAATCCCTTGCGCTTTCTAGCGGCGGCGGCTTCCGGCCAACATAGG
>JAITER010000055.1 GCA_031281945.1 Spirochaetaceae bacterium
CCTCCCAGACCCACCGAAAGTTTGCGGCGCCGCCCCAGCCCGCCCCCGGCATGTTTTTAGCCCTGTTCCGGCCCGCGCGGGGCCGCTTGCGGCGCCGCGCCTAAAGCGCAAGCGATTGAGAATTTGGCCGCTTTAGCGGCCAAATTATGCGGGAATTAGGCGCTAAGGGCTCGCCCCTTAGCGCCTAATTTTAGCGGAAAGCGCG
This sequence comes from Spirochaetaceae bacterium, assembly GCA_031281945.1. Lineage (GTDB taxonomy): Bacteria > Spirochaetota > Spirochaetia > Treponematales > Breznakiellaceae > JAIROZ01. The sequence goes on from JAITER010000055.1 coordinate 206, forward strand.
GTTTTCGCCGCTTTAGCGGCGAAAATGCGCCCAGATTTCAAGGATAAAAATACGGCTTGACCGCCTTTGCTTTACCTTATACCATAGAAAATATATATGTATAATAAAGAATCCCGTTTTGTTTTTGCGGGGCCTAAAAGGAGACTTGGATGGCTTTGACTATAGCAAAGGACGCGACCGAACTTATTGGAAAGACTCCAATTCTTAAACTTAACCGCGTGGTTCCAAAAGGGGCGGCGGACGTTTATTTAAAACTGGAATCTTTTAACATGGGCGGCAGCGTAAAAGACCGCATAGCTTTAAACATGATTAACGCCGCCGAAGCCGAAGGTAAAATTAAACCGGGCGACACTTTAATTGAAGTAACAAGCGGCAATACCGGAATAGGTTTAGCGCTCGCCGCCGCCGTTAAAGGCTACAAACTGGTCGTTGTAATGGGAGACAGCAACAGCATAGAAAGACGCCGTCTAACCCGTGCTTACGGGGCGGAAGTCGTGCTTGTAAACAGCGCCCTGGGTATAGAGGCCTCTTTTAAAAAAGCGGCTGAACTAATCGCGAAACACGGTTATTTTGATATAAAACAGTTTGAAAACCCGCATAACCCGGAAACCCATATTTTAACAACCGGGCCGGAAATTGAAGAAGCCTTTAACGGTAAAATACCGGACGCCTTTGTCGCCGGAGTCGGCACGGGCGGAACAATCACCGGTACGGGCGAATACCTTAGGAAGTTAAAGCCGGATTTGCAAATTATAGCTGTGGAACCAGATTCTTCCGCCGTTTTAAGCGGGGAGCCGCCCGGGCCGCACGCGATTCAAGGGATAGGCGCCGGAATAACGCCTAAGGTTTTGAATACAAGCATTTACAACGAAATAATGCGGATAACCAACGAGGAAGCTTTGTGTTTCGCCCGTTCTCTAGCCGCGAAAGAAGGGGTGCTGGGAGGTTATTCCACCGGCGCCGCCGCTTTCGCCGCAGTGCGCATCGCTGAACGGCTGGGAGAGGGTAAAAAAGTGCTTGCTATAGCCCCGGACACCGGCGAACGCTATCTGTCCACGCCGCTGTTCGATTTTGATTAAACAGGGCGCAGACGAAAAAGACGTTTTTAACGGGCTTCGGAAGAAGCTGCGTTTTTTTTGTAAGAAGACGTTTTGGCGGTGTGATTGTTGATGATGCGGTATAACTCGCCTGAACCTGTGAATTCGTCTAAAGTTTTATTTATCGCGCCAAGCAATGTTTCGTTGTCTTTGGCGACCGCTATACCGTAGTATTCCTCCTCCGCAAAAAATTTGTCTTTTGAGTTTACTGGAACGCAAACGATTTCGTTATTCGCGGCGGCTATGGTTTTGGCGCGCGCCTCGTCGCAGACAAAAGCGAAGGGGTCGCCTTGTAAAAGATTTTTGACGGCTTCTTCGGACGTTTTAAACCGCAGGATTTCCGCGTTTGTATATTCAAGTGCGCCGTTTCTAATATTGACGGAGACGAGGGCGTCGCTTGTGGTTCCTTCTTCGACGCCGATTCGTCTTCCTTCAAGGTCTTTAAGAGACGTTATAACAGGAGCGTTTTTTAAAGTAACGATGTACTGAATGGTGGTGGCGTACGAGTTTGAAAAACTCATTTCTTGCGCGCGTTCTTCTGTTATACTGATGGCCGCCGCCGCTATATCCGCTTCTCCGGTTCGCAGGGCTTCTGGAAACATATTGAAAGGCCCGTCGATTATGCGCAACTGCACTCCCAAATTGCGGGCTATGGAACGGCATATATCTATGTCTACGCCCTCGATATTTCCCTCTTCGTCCAGGTATTCAAACGGAGGCCACGCCGCGTTGGTGTATAAAACAAGTTCGCCTTTTTTTTGTACGCCTTCAACGCCTCTCAATTTTTGTTTAGAGCAGACTGTTAAACATAGCAAAACGGAAACAGCCGCCGTAATTTTAATTGCGTTCATTTTATATAACTTCTCCATCAATTCAGTATATAAACAGCATAGAATTTTTAACGTTTTTTATAAAGTTGGCGATACAAGAGATGCATCCGGCTTCACCCTGCGTTGATAAAGCAAATTCATTTAGGAATCCCGGCTGTTCAGCGGCAAGAATCGTTGAAGTTTGGGGGTGAATTTTCCGATTATAGCAGTATGTGGTCTAAGTTTCATGCCGTAGCGGGACTCGTTTGTATATTGATGTACACCTTCATCGCGGCGTGGACGGGTTTTAGCATTTTTAAAACAACCCGTGAACAAAAAGCAGTCGCGGAAAAAGAATTCAATAATTTAGCCGAATTCGCCGCTGGAGCCGGAGTTTTAGGCTTTTTTAGCGAAAATTTTAAAGATGATGTAGAAGACGCCGTTTTTTCGTCAAAAACTTTGGACGCGGTTGTTATAAGCGGGCCGGACGGAAAAACTATAGCAATAGAAAAAACCCCTGGTTCCATCGTTTGGTCCGGTGAATACCCGCGTTTTAGGGAAAATTCACCGCTTTTTAGAAAACCTTTTTTTACGTCCCTTAAGATAGACGGCCTTAGAAACACCAGTTTAAGCGCTGTTTCTCCGGTTATGGAAGCCGGAGCCTTGTTAAATATACTTAGAACGGCGCTTTTCGCGGCTATTATTACAGCGGCGGCCGCTTTCGGCGCGTTTATGTCCGGCTTTCTCCCCGCTCCGGCGGCTAAAAACGGCGGCGTGAAAAAAAACAAAAAAAACGCGGAAGCCGGCTTTCAAAACCGGAACGAAGACGGGCCTTTTGAAGACGCTCCGGATGCGGAGGAAACGCCCGGAGCGCCCGGCGCAAACAAAGGCGCGGATATGCCGGACGGCGGGGGGGCGTCAGAAAATAAACAGAACCAAGAGGCCGCTCCCGGTTCCCCTGAGCAAAGCCCCAAAAACGCCGCCGCCAAAATTTTGCCGTTTAAAGATAATGGATTTTTAGATTTTTCGGACTTTTTAACGCCGGAAAAAGACGAAGACGCGCCGGAGGCCGGTACGGAAACCGCTCCGGTTGCGTCCGCCCTGGAAGAACCCGCTAATGAAGATTTAAACGAAACTTCCGGCGGCGCAACTGTGGAGGAGGCGGAGGACGGCGGGCTTAATGAAGATGGCGGCGAAGAACCCCAAGACGCGCCGCCTTTAAACGCTTTTGACGAGGCTCTTTTTGAAGAGCCCGCGCCCGGTGAAAAAGCGGAAGTTTTTGAAGAGCCGCTGGAGGAAGGTGAGGGCGAAGATGAGCAAGAAACGCTTCTTCCCGTAACGCCGCCGGAAGCTCTGCCGGAATTTGACGAAATAGACAAGCCGTTTGAGGAAGCCGCGCTTAGGGAAGAAGCGGATATGGATAACGCAACTCCTGTTTACGAAGGGTTCGGCGACGAGCTTAACAACGAAAATCCAAAAGTTAAACGAGGATTGCTCGCCGCCGCCGCCAAAATTTACGAAAAAGATTTGTTTAACGAAGAAGAAGTAAACCAGCAATTTATCGCGGAACTTGACCGTATGATACAGGAAGCGGACGAGGCGAAAGAAGATTTGGCGCTAATAAACGCGGAGTGGACGGAAGGTGAAAACAGCGCGGAAGACCTGTTGGAAGCGGCTAAAGACTTTTTTGGCGAGGAATCCGGCGTGTTTAGCGAATCAGGCGGCGTTCATGTCATAGTTCCGGACGCGACGCTGGACGAAGCTTTTGTTATGGCGAAAGAGTTGCACGCGAAAATGAGTTCCCAAAACGCGATGGATGACTCCCTTGTTATAGGAGTGAGCGCGAAAACGGGCCGTAAAGTGAACGCGCGCCGGCTTCAAAAAGAAGCGCAAAGAGCCCTGGAAAAAGGCCGCGAGGATTCCGCTTTGCCTATAGTAGCGTTTAAAGTTGATGTGGAAAAATACAACCGCCTTTTTGCGCAAGAGCCTGATAGTCAACAATAAACCGGCGAAAAGGCCGGTTCTTGGCGCAAAAATGCGGGCGCCTATTTTAGACCGGCTTCCCGGCCGCCTGTATAAATACAAACCTTTCCTGGGAGATGAACGGCGCTATGGCGGGCGCCCCTGTAGCCGGTTGCGCGGGGGCGTGAACGCCTTATTTAAAAAGCGGCCTCTTTTAAATAAGGTGTACAAACAGGGCGTTTTCTGCTATAAGTATGTTGCTTGGTTTTTGTCGGCGTACACGGTCGGTTTTTCCGGCGTTTCGCCCTGCTTTTAATTCAAGCGTTTTACGGTGTATGTAGCAGTTTAGTTAAACTTAAAGAAAAATGCGTATTTTAATTACCGGCGCCGCCGGATTTATAGGATGCGCCGCGGCTTTAAGGCTTGCGGAGCAAGGCAGGGCTGTGGTGTGCGTGGACAACATAAGCCATTGCTACGATGTATCTCTTAAACTGGACAGGCTTTACCGTTTGGGGCTTTCAATAAAAGACGGCGTGGATTCGCTTGGGCCGGAACGGGCCGTTGTTTCCCGGAATTATCCTGACTTGCGGTTTTTTAACACGGATATAAGCGATAAAAAATCGGTTTTCAACCTTTTTGAACGCGGGCGCTTTGACCTGGCGATACATTTTGCGGCTAAATCCGGAGCCGGTTATTCGCGGGAAAACGCGGATGTTTATATTTCAAACAACATTCAAGGTTTTTTGAATATAATGGAAGCGGCGCGGCGTTATCCGTTAAAACACATTGTTTACGCTTCTTCCAGCGCGGTTTACGGGCGTAATGAGCAAGTTCCTTTTGCGGAGAACCAGTCTTGCGGTAAACCGTTAAGCGTGTACGCGGTGAGCAAGCGGACGAATGAACTTACCGCGTACGCCTACGCTAATATTTACAAAATTCCGTCAACCGCTCTTAGGATTTTTACCGTTTACGGGCCGTGGGGCAGGCCGGATATGACCCCGTTTTTGTTCGCAAAAGCGATTTTGAGCGGCGAACCGCTAACTCTTTATAACGGCGGCGCGATAAAGCGTGATTTTACTTACATTGACGATATTGTAGAAGGCGTTTGCCGCGTTATGGACCGGCCTCCCGTTAAAACGGAGGACGGCGTTCCCTACGCTTTGTACAACATAGGCGGCTCTCCGGTTCTGATTTCCGATTTTGTAGAATCTTTGGAAAAATCGCTTGGAAAAAAAGCTCTTATTCACGAAGATCCTATGCCGAAGGGCGAAATGGAAAACGTATGGGCGGACTGTTCCTCTCTGGAGCGATTTATAGACTGGCGTCCGGCTATAAATATTGAAGAAGGGACGGCGCGATTCGCTAAATGGTATAAATCTTACTATAAGGGGAACGGAAAATAGATGCCTTCTATCACTATTATCGGGACGGGTTATGTGGGGCTTGTCTCCGGCGCTTGTCTTGCAAATTTTGGAAATAGCGTTGTTTGCGTTGACGTAGACGAAGAAAAAATAGAACGCCTTAAAAAATGCGACGTCCCTATTTACGAGCCCGGCCTTTCAGACCTGGTTTCAACCGGAGAGCGTTCTGGAAGGTTGCGGTTTTCCACGTCGCTGGAAGAAGCCGTAAAAAAAAGCGAAGTTGTTTTTATAGCGGTGGGAACGCCGGAATCAGACGACGGCGCCGCCGACTTGTCGTATGTAGAGAATGCGGCCCGTCAAATAGGAGCCGTTTTCACCGGCTATAAGGTGATTGTGGATAAAAGCACCGTTCCTATAGGCACGGGTAAAAAAGTAAAGGCGTGGATAAACGAAGAATTGGATAAACGTTTTGCAAACGGCTCTTTGGCTCCGGGCGGCGCGTCTTTTGATGTGGTTTCAAACCCTGAATTCTTGCGGGAAGGGGCGGCGGTTTACGACTTCACCCATCCGGATCGCATCGTAATAGGCTCAAACTCCGAAAAATCCCGTCATTTAATGAAAGCCGTTTACCGTTCACTTTATCTAAACGATACGCCGTACATCGAAACAAGCGTAGAATCCGCCGAAATGATAAAATACGCTTCCAACGCTTTTTTGGCGGTGAAAATCAGTTTTATAAACGAAATCGCGCTGTTGTGCGAAAAAGTTGGCGCCGAAGTCCAGGATGTAGCCAAAGCTATGGGCAGGGACGGCCGTATAGGCCCGAAATTCCTTCACGCGGGGCCGGGCTACGGGGGAAGTTGCTTTCCAAAAGATACAAAAGCGCTTGCCGGAATAGGCCGTTCTTGCGAAAGCCCCCTGCATATTGTTGAAGCGGCCATAAAATCAAACGAGCGGCAAAAGGCGGCGATGGTTCAAAAAATAGAGGAAGGGTTAGGCTCTGTTCGCGGCAAAACTATCGCCGTGTTAGGCCTGTCCTTTAAGCCCAACACGGACGACGTTAGAGAGGCGCCATCTATAAGCATAATTCGTTCTCTGGTAAAAAAGGGGGCGGTTTTGCGCCTAGCCGATCCTGTCGCCGCGATGTGCGCCGAAAGCGTCCTTAAAGATGAAGCGCCCAGCCTTGCTTTTTTTCAGGACGAATACAAGGCCGTTTGCGGCGCGGACGCCATTGCGCTTGTTACGGAATGGAATCAGTATCGCAATCTGAATTTAGACGAAATAAAAAATCTTATGTCCGGGAACTTTTTTTTTGATTTGCGCAATGTTTACAAACGGCGTGATGTGGAAGGGCGCGGTTTTAGGTATTTTGGAGTAGGCGGCTAATGTTTATAACAGAAAAAGCGGGCGGCGCCGTCACCATGGTGCGCCGCCTTATAGGTTTTCTTCCCAGGCGTCATAAGTTATATCTAATAGTTCTGTTTATATTCAGTCTTATATATTCCGCGGTGGAGACGGTGGGCGTCACTGTTATGATGCCTTTTGTTTCCGTTATTTTGAATCCGGCTTTGATTGAAAGCGGCGTATACAAAAAAGTTTACGATTTTCTAAAATTTGATTCCACGCAAAAATTTATATTCACTTTTGGAATAGGTATAGTCGTTTTTTATATTTTACGTTCCGCATACACAATTTTTTATACATATTTGCAAACAAGATTTTCAATTGGATTTTCCCGCAATCTAGCCTACGGAATGTTTAAAAACTATTTGGGGATCCCATACAAAGCTTTTGTTCAAAAAAATCCAAACGAAATCGCCACCAACATAAATGAGGCCACCGGAGTCAGCGGGCTTTTGAATAATTTTTTGTCTATATGCACGGAAGTGATATTGTTTTTAACGATATATATTTTCTTAGTGGCGCTGGACTGGAAGATGACGCTTATTTTAACCGCGCTTCTTTGCGCCGCCGTCTTTGGTATATTGCAAATAATCAAAATAAGCAAAATATATGGCGCGAAGCGTTACGAGGCGCAGGTTCGACAGAACAGCGCCGTGTACGAGGCGTTGTGGAATTATAAATTTGTAAAACTTTCAAACAGCGAAGACCGCACCTGCGCCCGGTTTTACGATTTTTCAGGGAAAGTGGCCCACGCCAACGTAGTAAACGCCACATTGGGGACTATGCCCAAATCCATACTGGAAAGCGTTGGATTTTCACTTTTAATAGGCGCCATTCTTTTTATTTTGTGGCTTTACAAATCTCCAGAAAAAGTTATATCCATGATAGTTATGTACGCTCTTGCTTTATACAGAATTTTACCTTCCTTAAACCGTATGCTAACCAGCGTAAACATGATGTTCGCCGGCTCCCGCTCTTTGGATGTAGTATACGACGCTTTGCACCAGGATACGGAAAAAGAAAACGCCGCGCCGCTTCCTTTTAACGAATCAATAACGGTTAATAATGTTTCATTTGCTTACGCAACCGGTAAAGAGGTTCTTTCCAACGTATCTATAAAAATAAATAAAGGCGAAAAAGTCGCGTTTACAGGCGAAAGCGGCGGAGGCAAATCCACACTTATAGATATAATAATAGGCATACATAAACCTGTTTCCGGTTTTCTGGCTATAGACGGCCAGACTGTAACAAACGAAAATATACGTTCATGGAGAAGCCGTATAGGGTATATCCCGCAGGATATATTTTTGTTTGACGGCACGGTGGCGGAAAACGTGGCGTTTGGATACGAGATGAACGAAGACCGGCTTATTAAGACGCTTAAAATGGCGAATATTTGGGCGTTTTTGCAGGAAAAAAACGGAATTTCCACCCGCATAGGCAATAACGGGGTGCTTCTTAGCGGCGGTCAAAAACAGCGCATAGGCATAGCCCGCGCCCTGTACCGCGACCCGGAGGTGCTTGTGCTGGACGAAGCCACCAGCGCTTTGGACAACGAAACCGAAAGCAGAATTATGGACGAAATATATCAGTTAAGCGATAAAAAAACCCTCATTGTCATAGCTCATAGACTTACCACTGTGGAACGTTGCGACAGGCGTGTTATAATTGAAAACGGCGGGATAAAGTTAAAATAACCGCGGCGGCGGCGCCGGCTCGCGCGGCTTTAAGGACGGCTTTCAGAAAGAGGAAAACAAAGACAAAAGCCTGTTAAAACGAATCTAATTCGCGCCCCCCGGCGTTTTAGGAGTAAAAATGATAAATATAAAAAATAAAATTCTAATATTTTTTTCTGTTTTTTCTGTTCCGCTTTATTGCCAGGAAGCGTTAAAGTCTACGCAAGAAGATTATTACGATTTTCTAAGCCTTAACGCCGTTGTAAAAAGGCCTTACCTTAATTACCGCACCCTCTCCGATTCCGTTTGGAAGGCGCCGGAGAGCGCGGAGGACGGAACCGCTATTTCGCGCCATGTCTGGAACGGAATAAACCTGGGAGAGTTGCGCGCTTTATCTAAAAATGTAAGCTTGCGCGTATACGGCCCGGAACTTTTCGCCTCGTTTAACACAAATTCGCCATACGGCCAAAATGACGGCGCTCTTTGGCAGGGCAGGGGCTTTAATTCAAGCCTAAGCGCGGGCGCTCACTTGCGGGCCTTTGGAATAGAGGCTGTATTTAAGCCGCAGGTTTCTTTTAGCCAAAACCTGGCTTTCGATTATTTAAAGCCGGGCGCCTTTGTCGATGCGGTTTATAAGGACAAGGCCGCGGTTTACGGCTATTACGGCGGGTATCAAACGGACGTTCCGCAACGTTTTGGAGACGACCCGTTTTTTACATTTGACTGGGGGGATAGCGAAATCCGTTACACGTGGAAAACGCTTACAATCGGTTTTGGAACGCAGACGCCCTGGCTGGGGAGCGCATACCTTAACCCTATAATACATTCAAACAACGCCCCTTCGTATCCCAAACTTGACCTGGGCCTGCGCCGCCAGCCGGTGGTGTTGCCGTTTTTGGACTGGTATTTGGGCGACGTCGAGGCTAGGATGTGGCTGGGCCGCCTGTCCGAATCGGATTATTACGACGACAGGCCGTCCAACGATTACTTCATGCTACACGCTTTTTCCCTGGCCTACGCTCCGGCTTTTATCCCCGGCTTTGTGCTTTCGGTTAACCGCATCTCCATATCTCCCTGGAAACTGGAAAACTTAAAATACATTAAACCTACGGGGCAGGATAGCAACACGGGGATAGACGACCAAAAAGGCTCCGCCGCCATAAGCTGGGTTTTCCAAAAAGTTGGGCTGGAGATATACGGGGAGCTGGGAATCGACGACTTTGTTTTTGGCAAATTGACGGGGTATATACGTTATCCGTTTCATACGATGGTGTATACGGCGGGGCTTAAAAAGACGGTGGATATTTCGCCCAAAAAATCTTTGTACGGCGAGCTTATACTGGAATTAAACAATATGGAGGCCTCGCAGAATTTTCAGTTTTGGTGGCCGTATTCTTTTTATTCCCACAGTTATGAGCTTTCTTATGCGCAAAAGGGCCAGATATTGGGCGCGGGAAGCGGCGGCGGCGGCAACAGCCAGTTGCTTATGTTTAAGGTTTTTTATCCAAAGGGAACGGCTTCTGTTTTTGTTCACCGTGTTAATCCCGATAATAATTTTGTATACGCGCAGGCTGTAAACCAAAACGCTAACGGCGAGCTAACCAAAAAATATGCGGGCGGGTTTCGCGCCGATTTAACATTTGGAATTTCCGCCTTGTATTTCTTGCGAAACAACATTAGTTTGGGCGGCGGTTTTTCCTATACATATATTATCAATCCTTATTATTTTTATGCTGACATTACACGCGAGCCTTTCAAGATTTTAGGCGACATAGAAAAAAATAATTTTTCTTTTAATTTTGTTTTTAAATTTAATTTATAAAAGGATGACTGTTTATGAATAGAATATTGTATTTTGTGCATTACAATAAATACGGTTCTTTGGCTGGCTACGTGCTTTATCTTTTAAAGAATATACGAAGTTTATATTCCAGAATAGTTTTTATTTCAAACAGCCCGCTTTCACGGGAAGACAATGACGCCGTCTCTGAATTTTGCGGCCTGGTTTTGCAGCGAAAAAACGAAGGCTATGATTTTTCCGCCTGGAAAGAAGGTATGCTAAACGACGGCTGGGACTCCCTGTCGCAATACGACAGTGTAACATTGATGAACGACACGTGTTTTGGCCCTATTTTTGACCTTAAAGACGTTTATCTTGACATGGAACAAAAAGATTCTGATTTTTGGGGCCTGACAAACCATAAAAACAATAAAGACTTAATATGGGTAAACGACAAACCTATTCCCGAACATATACAAAGTTATTTTATGTGTTTTAAAAAGAATGTTTTCTTCAGCGGAGCTTTTAGGAATTTCTGGGAAAAAGTTGAATGTAAAGATTATTGGCATGTGATTCGAGAATACGAAATAGGATTAACCGTGCTTCTTCGTAAAGCAGGTTTTAAATATTCAGTATTTTATGACACAACTGCGTATAAAGAAAATGTTTCCATGAAACAGGTTGGTTTATGTTTAAAACACAAGGTTCCTTTTATAAAAATAAAATCATTTTCGTTGTTTTCTTATCCAAGATATATAGTTAATTTTATAAAAAATAATACAAATTATCCCGTCTCTTTAATTCATGAGCATTTAAACCGGATTTACCCGCCGGACGTTACTTTGTTTACTCAAAACAAAATGATAAATAAGAAAACGGATTTTGAAAAAACTCAAAATTTAAAAATAGCGTTGCATATACACTGCTTTTATACAGATGTTCTTGATAAATATATAAAATATTTAAATAATTCAAACGTGGATTTTGACGTCTTTATTACAACCGATTCGGCAGAAAAAAAAGACGTTATAACAAATTGTTTTTTAAACCAGCCGTGTTTTCCCAAATTAAAAGAAATAATTATTACAGAAAATCTGGGCCGGGACGTCCTGCCCTGGTTTTTTATAAAAGACCGCTTAAACAATTATGACGTCGCGGGCCATTTCCACACAAAAAAAGCGGAGAAAGCCGACATCCATGTCGGCGAGTCCTGGCAAGAAAGCATCCTGGATTCTTTGTTGTATGACGTATGCGCTATTGCGAGTGAATTCTCCAATAATAAATCTCTTGGGGTTGTTATCCCGGAAGTTCCAGAAATATTTGAAAAAAAACCGTTTATAGAGTTTACGCCCAGCCTAAAAAATATATTGGACGATCTATGGAAAAAATTAAAATGCCGCAAAGAAATTGATTTTAGCGATCTTAAAAAAATTATTTTCCCAATGGGGACTATGTTTTGGTACAGGCCGGCGGCTCTAAAACCGCTTTTTGACTGGGATTTTCCGGCGGAAGATGTTCCGCCGGAGCCTCTTGCGGAAGAAACTATACTTCATGGCATTGAACGCTTAATTTTGTACGTCGCTTGGGAAGCCGGCTACGATTATAGAATAGCTACTCCGGCGGAAGATCAAAAAATGGGCGGCTGGATAGCCAAGTCTAGAAACTATGAGCTTTCACACGAATTAATTACTTTAAAAAACTCTCTTTCATATAAAACTGGACGAATGCTTTTGACGCCTTTCCGGTTTTTTAAATGCCTTCTGCGTAAAGAAAAATAAGGAATATATGCCGTATAAAAAAATAAACCAGCCCCGTTCTTTGGTTACAGGCGGCGCGGGTTTTTTGGGCAGCCATTTGTGCGCTCGCTTGCTCAAAGAAAAAAATGATGTAATATGTTTGGATAATTTTTACACGGGACAAAAGCGGAATATCAGCGATTTTATTACGAACCCGTATTTTGAGCTTGTGCGCCACGATGTAACTTTCCCGTATTATGTTGAAGTTGACAGGATTTTTAATCTGGCTTGTCCGGCGAGTCCGCCTCATTACCAGAGCGACCCGGTTCAGACTACAAAAACCAGCGTTCATGGGGCCATTAATATGCTGGGGCTTGCGAAACGCACCGGTTCCGTAATATTGCAGGCTTCAACCAGCGAGGTTTACGGAGATCCGGCGGTTCACCCGCAGGTGGAATCTTACTGGGGCAACGTGAATCCTATAGGGCCGCGTTCCTGTTACGACGAGGGCAAGCGTTGCGCGGAAACGCTGTTTTTTGATTATTACAGGCAGCATAACGTTAAAATAAAAGTTGTTCGTATTTTTAATACATACGGCCCGAATATGCATCCAAACGACGGCAGGGTTGTGAGCAATTTTATTATGCAGGCTTTGCAAAATAAAGACATTACAGTTTACGGCTCCGGATTGCAGACAAGGTCTTTTTGTTATGTGGACGACCTTATAGACGCTTTTTTGCTCGCGTCTGAATCGCCGCCTGATTTTACGGGGCCTGTAAATATAGGCAATCCATCTGAATTTACAATGCTTGAACTTGCGGAAAAAATTATTTCATTAACCGGAAGTTCTTCAAAAATAATTTATATGCCGTTGCCTCTGGACGACCCAAAACAGCGCAAGCCGGACATAACCATAGCGAAAGAAAAACTCAAATGGGAGCCTAAAACCGCGCTTGAAGACGGGTTAAAAGAAACGATAGCGTATTTTAGAAAATTCATGGAAGCATAAAACTATATGAAAAAGATACTTATAAACGGAGATTTTCTATGCCGCAGGCTTACCGGTATTGAAAGGTACGCTTACGAAATTACGCGGCGTCTGGATGAAATTATTTCACCCGGAGAGGCCGCGATTATAATACCCAACAACGCGGAAAATGTTCCGGTTTATAAAAATTTAATTGTTATACGCCATAAGAAAAATATAAAAACAAAATTTTGGTGGATTATGGTTACGCTTCAATTTTTTTTAATTACAAACAGGCGCTACATCATCCTTGAATACGGCAATGTCTGTCTGCCATTCGCGCCCGGCGTGATTTTTTTGCACGATATATACTGTAAAATATACAAAAAAGATTTTACTGGTTTTAGGGATAAACTTGTATGCCTATATTCAAATATGCAGTATATTCTTATAGCTAAAAAAGCCAAAAAAATTGTTACGGTTTCTAATTTTAGCAGAATGCAGATAGCCAAGAATTACAACATAAACCCGGATAAAATTAGCGTGGTTTATTCAAGCTGGAATCATTTTGCGGAAATAAAAAGCGATTATTCGGTTTTTGACGGCTATCCGGCTTTAAAAAAGCCTTTTTATTTTTCTTTGGGCAGCCTTTCCAAACGAAAAAACATGGACTGGATTATAAAATACGCCGCGAAACATCCGGACGCCTATTTCGCGGTTTCAGGCGCCGCTCTTCCTACAACACGGGACGACTCCGTAGGCGGAGAATTAAAAAACGTTCTGTTTCTGGGTTACATAGACGATTCAAAAGTAAAGGCGCTTATGGAAAAATGCGAAGCTTTTATTTTGCCTTCGTATTACGAGGGATTCGGCCTCCCGCCCTTAGAAGCCCTTTCTTGCGGCGCCCGTATAATAATATCTTCTTACGCAAGCCTGCCGGAAATATACGGAAAAACCGCGCGCTATATAGACCCGTTTAACACGGATGTAGATATTGAGGCTCTGCTGAATGAACCTGTAGACCCGCCCGCGTTTGTTTTGGAAAAATATTCGTACGATAAATCCGCTTTGCAGGTTTACGGCATAATGAAAGAAGCCGTCCGCCTTTAACCAAAGCCTTTTAAGGCTTTTTTTGGCGGACAAACCGGTTGCCACCCACCCCCGCCTAAATAAAGGGTGTTAATACCGCAGGGCAAGCCCTGCACCCGCCGCCTGCGGCGGCTTCCGCGGCAAGCCGCAGGGTATTAAACCATAGGCTCTTAGAGCCTCCGTTTCCTCACTCGCTCGATCATGCCCGCGCAAGCACGGTCGCGATCTCGCTCCGTTCGTCAATAAAAAATTGTATGCGAAAAACCGCGCTTTTAATGGAAGTTGACTGAGCCAAGCCTGGGTTTGATTTTAGCTTGCGGAAACTTGAGGTTTCCAAACAACCCCAATAAAAAAGCCGAACTTCCTTCTTGCGGGGAAATCCGGCTTTTGCGTCTGCGTATTATGTGTTACGCCGCGTTTTTTTCAAGCTCCAGATTCATTTGGTCTACTTTTCTTATAAACGGAAGATATACAAAGAACGATAGCGCTAATATGGCGGTCTGCAATATGGCGATTCTAACTCCGCCCACAATAAATCCGCTGATTATTGGCGGCGTAGTCCACGGCACCATAACGGCGCCAAAGAGGGGAACTATGCCTGTATATTGGCAGAAATACAGGATGATGCTGGAAATTATCGGCATCATGATGAATGGAACCGCCATAATTGGGTTTAATACTACCGGAATTCCGAACAGTATCGGTTCGTTTATGTTAAAGAAGGCCGGAATAAGGGTTAATTTTCCCAATTGTTTGTTTTGCATGGATTTTGCGAAAAAAGAAATGAATAAAACTATACCTATCGTCATTCCGCCGCCGGTTACGGTTTGGAATTGATCCATGAATTGCTGGGTTACGATATGTCCGCCGTTAGCCACGGTGAGCGGTACGCCCGCATCCAAAAGAGCCTGGTTTTCCAGCATATTGGCCTGTAAAATCGGCCCCATTATAGCGCCCGCGATTGAAGATCCGTGTACGCCGAAAAACCAAAGGAACGGCACTATCAGCGCCAGGCCTATGGCTCCTGGCAGACTGTCCGTCATTCCCTGCAAGGGCGTCTGAATAACTTTGTATATGGCTTCTATCGCTGTTATGTGCCACAAATTTTTGAATATTAAATATACTAATCCAGCGCCCGCGAACATGGTAAGCGCCGGAATAAGGCAGTTAAACGAGTTGGCTATACCTTCCGGCACTCCTTCCGGCAGTTTTATGCGTATATCTCTTTTTATAAAGAAGACATACACCCGCCCTGAAACAAGCCCTATTATTATAGCCGCTATGATGCCCCTTCCGCCCGTCCAGCCTTTGTCTATAACGTCTGATATGTGCAATCCGGCGGAGGTGGTTACAAAACTTTCCTGCACTATCAAAAAACAAGCCAGCGCGATGACGCCGGCGTTTAAGCCGCCCGCGACGTTTTCCGTTTTGCAGTATTCGAAAGCGATTGCGACTACAGCCACCAGAGCCATAATTCCAAATGTGGCGCCGACCACCTGGTTAAGCGGGCCTATCAATCCTATGGCGGTTAGTAAATTAACCACGGGCTTCCACGGAAAGTTCGCCACCAGTAAAAACAGCGAACCTACAATTGTTAAAGGCATAAGGTAAAGCATTCCGTTTTTGAATGATTGAACAGTCTTTGTGTTAATTATTTTTAACAAAAGCGGAACAACTTTTTGATTAAGAAAATCTTTCATTTTTTTTCCTTATTGTGTATTCCTAAAAACATTTGACGGCGCACTTGCGATGCGTTAAAATTCCATTACGTTGAAAGCCGTGCAAATTTTATATAATTTCAGTCTTTATGATTGAAAATTATAATTTTTAAGGATTTATTTTTTTAGATTCAGGGCGAAATCCAATACTTTTTCGCCGTTCATCATCCCGTAATCCACCATTGGAATAACATCTAATGGAATGCCGGTAGACGCCAGCTTTGCCTGCGCGTTCTTTTTTTCGTAACCAATTTGCGGCCCCAGCAACACGACGTCGGCCTCTTTCGCTTTGTCGTCAAAATTCCCGTAAGGAAAAGCCTCTACATCTACATCCATGTTTTTTTTTGCGGCGACTTCCTTCATTTTTTTTACAAGCATACTTGTAGACATTCCCGCGTTACAAAACACTCTAATCTTAACAGTAGCCATTCTTGTACTCCTTCTTGGGCTTGTATAACAGCCATATTTTACCGGCGCAAAGCGCCGTTTTTTAAAACGCAAAAAGCGTTTAGAAAAACAAATTTCGCATCGTTTATAAACTCCGCGCCGCGTAAAATCGCGTATAGAACCGCCAAACCGCATCGCAAAGCAAAGTTTCTCCTGGTGCGCCTCTTTTTAAGAGCGGGAACGCGCTTGAGCGGCTTTAGTTGCTATAGACTTATATTTCGCTCCCGTTTGTTTTAATCACATTCTTGTACCATTCAAAAGACTGCTTTTTTATTCTTTTAAGAGTTCCGCCGCCTGAGTTGTGTTTGTCCACGTATATAAAGCCGTAGCGTTTTTTCATTTCGCCGGTGCCGGCGGACACTAAATCTATGCAACCCCAGGGCGTATAACCTATAACGTCTACACCGTCTTCTTCAATCGCTTTTTTCACCTGTTTTATATGCGATAAGAGATAGTCTATGCGGTAAGGGTCTTTTATGCTTCCATCAGATTCAATCGAGTCTGCGGCTCCAAGCCCGTTTTCCACGATAAAAAGCGGCTTTTCATACCTGTCGTAGAACCAGTTAAGGCTGTAACGCAGGCCTTCCGGGTCTATCTGCCAACCCCATTCCGAGCTTTTAACATAAGGGTTTTTAACTATGTTTTTTTCGCTGTAAATGTATTCATCCCCGTTTGGGTCGTGTTTTACGGCGAAAGACATATAATAACTAAAACCTATGTAATCAACGCAACCTTCTTTTAAATCCTGTAAATCTTTTTCTGTAATATCAAGATTTATGTTTTTCCTTTTCCAGTATTTTAAAATATACGCAGGATATTTTCCCCGCGCATGAGCGTCCGTAAAAAACGCCGCTCGCTTGTGCATGGATTCTTCAGCCATGAGCATATCTTTTGGATGACAGGAAAAAGGATAAATGGGGCACATGGCTATCATGCAGCCAATTTGGAAATCAGGATTTATTTTACGGCCTTCTTTTACCGCTATGGCGCTGGCTGTAAATTCATAATGCGCCGCCTGATACATGAGTTCCTCGCGGTTTTCTCCTTCTTTAAAACGCAACCCTGAGTTTGTAAACGGAGCGAAATCGCGGTTAAAATCAGCCTGATTATTGATTTCGTTGAACGTCATCCAGTATTTTACTTTATTTTTATATCGCGTAAAACAAACGCGGGCGAAGCGTACAAAAAAATCTATACATTTGCGGTTGCGCCATCCGCCGTATCGCGTAACCAAATGATACGGCATTTCAAAATGCGAAAGCGTTATTACAGGCTGTATACCGTATTTTAGACATTCGTCAAATAAATCATCGTAGAATTTTAGACCTTCTTCATTTGGAAGCTCTTCGTCCCCGTTTGGGAAAATCCTAGTCCAGGCTATAGAAGTGCGAAAACATTTAAAGCCCATTTCGGCGAATAAAGCGACGTCTTCTTTATAGTGATGATAAAAATCTATCGCGTCGTGGTTGGGGTAATTTTCGCCCTCAATAACGCCGTCCGTGATATTGCGCTCCACGCCGTTAGAGCCGGCAGTCATAACGTCGGCTACGCTTACGCCCTTTCCGCCTTCCTTCCAGCCGCCTTCAAGCTGATGAGCCGCAACCGCGCCGCCCCACAAAAAATTTTTAGGAAATCCTGACATAACAACCCCTTATTTAAAAAACCGATTTACGTGGACGTAAATATAAATCCAATGTATTAATAAAAATAGAGAAAAGAAGTGTTTTTTGTATTTTATAAAGTAGCGGGGGGGGGGGGGGCTTCCTTTAAGTGAAAGGAATGAAACACAAAAATCTTTTGCCATTTTACGCGAAATAAAAGACGCCGCCCCTTTTCGCAAAAATGTTACATTTGTAACGCCCATTTTTATTATTCTGGCGCCACTGGGTAAAATCGTCAAGAACCGTGCGGCGCTGTTAAAAAAGCCGCGTAAAATAAAAAAAAAGGCTGCGGGATTTTACCGCAGCCTTAATAATTAGAACGGGCGTTCCGCCAGGTATTTATACTCTTTCCATTTGCGTTCGGCCTGCTCTTTTGCTTTTGCAAGCAGAGCGTCGGCCTGATCCGGAGAAGCCGCTTTTAGGCTCTTAAACCGCACTTCTTTGTACATAAAGTCTTCGATGGCGGTTGTAGCCTCTTTGGAGTCAAGCTGGAAGGGATTTTTACCTTCGCTTTTTAGTCTTGGGTCGTAGCGGTATAACGGCCACAAGCCGGAGGTTACCGCCGCTTTTTGCTGTTCCAGTCCTTTCGACATATCTATGCCGTGATTTATACAATGGCTGTAGGCTATTATGATGGAAGCGCCGTTATATGTCTCCGCTTCACGGAATGCTTTTATAACCTGATTCATATTCGCCCCAAGGTTCACGCTCGCGACATACACATAGCCGTAACTCATGGCGATGGCGCCCAGGTCTTTCTTGGTTGTGTCTTTACCGCCCGCCGCGAATTTGGCGATAGCGCCTATAGGCGTCGCCTTGGACATCTGGCCGCCGGTGTTGGAGTAAACTTCCGTATCCATCACCAAAATGTTCACGTTTTTGCCGGACGCTACAACGTGGTCAAGGCCGCCGAAGCCTATGTC
Source organism: Spirochaetaceae bacterium (assembly GCA_031281945.1). Taxonomy (GTDB): domain Bacteria; phylum Spirochaetota; class Spirochaetia; order Treponematales; family Breznakiellaceae; genus JAIROZ01. The sequence goes on from JAITER010000055.1 coordinate 18,836, forward strand.
GTAAGCCCAACCGTCTCCGCCAAGTATCCAAACGCTGCGTTTAATAAAATGATCCGCTATTGAAAGCAGATTTTTCGCAACGGATGAAGCGTTGTTTTTTAAGGCCGATTTAAGCGCGTCCACATTTTTACGCTGTTCCTCGATAGCGGCTTCGTCTTGCTGGCTGTTGGCCAGGATTTTATCCAGGACGCCGGTTTCTATCCCCTCGGATTTTGCTTGCGCGGCTATTTCGCGGGCGTGTTCCGCAAGCTTGTCGCTTGTTAAACGGAAGCCCAAACCGAATTCAGCGGCGTCTTCAAAAAGGCTGTTAGACCATGCCGGGCCTCTGCCGTCAGAGCGTTTCGCGTAAGGCGTAGTGGGGAGGTTGCCGCCGTAAATGGACGAACAACCGGTTGCGTTGGCTATGATTGCGCGGTCGCCGAATAATTGTGAAAGCAGTTTTACATAAGGCGTTTCTCCGCAACCGCCGCAGGCGCCTGAGAATTCAAACAAAGGACGGGTGTAAGCCAGGCCCTGGGGCGTACCGCGGTTTAAATCCGCCGCCGGCGCTTCAGGCAGGCTTAAAAAGTAATCCCAGGCCGCGCTCTGCTCTTTCCGGTATTCGGGAGCGTCCGCGTAATTGCGCCATAGGAGCGCTTTTTCTTTTACCGGGCAAGCGTTAATGCAAACGCCGCAACCCATGCAGTCTTCCGCGCCTATTATAAGCGAAGCTTGCTTGCCGCTGAACGCTTTAAGTTTCGCGGGGGCGTATTTGAAGCCCGCCGGAGCTTTTTTGGCTTCTTCGTCCGTGAGCGGTTTAATGCGTATGCAAGCGTGGGGGCATACAACTGTACACTGGCCGCACTGTATACATTTTTCAGGCTCCCATTCAGGCACCCTTTCGGCTACGGCGCGTTTTTCGTACTGTGTGGTGGCCGTGGGGAAAGAGCCGTCCGCCGGAAGTTTGGAAACAGGGAGCTTGTCGCCTTCCTGTATCGACATGGCGCCCAAAACTTCTTGAATCCAGGGGTCTTTTGCGGACGCCAACGGTTTTTTCATGTGCAAGGAGCCGTCCGCCTGGGCCGGGTATTTTACTTCTTCCACAGCGGAAAGAGAAAGATCCACCGTGTTAAAGTTTTTCTGAACGACGTCGGCGCCTTTTTTACCGTAGGATTTTTCGATGAATTTCTTCATGTACTTGACCGCGTCCGCTTCCGGCAATACGCCGGAAATCTTGAAATAGGCGGCCTGCATAACCGTGTTGATGCGGTTCCCCATTCCTGATTTTCTCGCGATTTCCGCGGCGTTGATGATATAAAATTTAAGTTTTTTATCTATAATGCGCTTTTGCGCCTCCACCGGAATCTGCTTCCATACTTCGTTTGCGCCGAACGGGCTGTTTAACAGAAAAACGCCGTTTTCTTTTACGTTGGCAAGCATATCCAGCGTTTCCATGTAGTTGAATTTATGACAGGCCAGGAAGTCCGCTTTTGTTATCAGGTACGGGCGGCGTATCGCTTTTTTCCCAAAACGAAGGTGTGAAATCGTAAAACCGCCTGATTTTTTTGAGTCGTAAGAAAAATAAGCCTGCGCGGAAAGCTCCGGTTTTGCGTCGCCTATAATTTTAATGGAGTTCTTGTTTGCGCCCACAGTCCCGTCGCTTCCCAGGCCGTAGAACATAGCTTCGCTTATTCCTTCTTCGGCCAGCGCGAAATCCGCGTCGTATTCCAGGCTTTCGCCAAGAATGTCGTCTTTAACGCCTACAATAAAATGATTTACTTTTTTTCCGGAAAGGTTTTCAAAAACGGCCTTTACCATAGAGGGCGTAAATTCTTTGCTTCCAAGCCCGTAACGCCCGCCAAGAACGGACGGAGTGGAGGAGAAAGGCAGTTTTCCGGCTGCTTTAAGCTCGCCTAACGCTGTTCTTACGTCTTCGTACAGAGGCTCGCCCGGCGCTCCGGGTTCTTTCGTGCGGTCTAAAACCGCCAGCGCTTTAACGGAGGCTGGCAGGGCTTTTACAAAAAGTTCCGCGCTGAAAGGGCGGAAAAGGCGCACTTTAAGAAGGCCTACTTTTTCGCCTTTGCTTTGCAGGTATTCAACGGTTTCCTCGCAGACGTCCGCGCCCGACCCCATAATTATAATTACTTTTTCCGCGTCTTTCGCGCCAAAGTATTGGTATAATTCGTATTTTCTCCCTGTAAGCCGGGCGAATTTGTCCATTTCTTCCTGAACAATTTGCGGCGTGGCGTTATAGTACTTGTTTACGCCCTCCCTGCTTTGGAAATACACGTCCGGATTTTGCGCCGTGCCGCGTATAACCGGGTTTTCCGGGGTAAGGCCGCGTTTGCGGTGCTCCCTTACAAGGTCGTCGCTGATAAGTTCTCTTAAAACGTCAAATCCGACTTCCTCGATTTTTTGATACTCGTGCGAAGTGCGGAAGCCGTCGAAAAAGTGCAGGAACGGGATGCGCGACCGGAGCGTCGCCGAATGTGAAATAGCCGCCAAGTCCATGACTTCCTGCACGTTGTTTGAGGAAAGCATGGCCCAGCCGGTTTGCCGGCAAGCCATTACGTCCTGGTGATCTCCAAAAATTGATAGAGATGAAGTCGCCAAAGCGCGCGCGGCTATATGAAACACCGTTGATGTAAGTTCGCCGGCAATCTTGTACATATTTGGAATCATCAGTAAAAGACCCTGCGAAGCTGTGAATGTACTGGACAGGGCGCCTGTTGTAAGCGCTCCGTGAACCGCGCCCGCCGCGCCCGCCTCGCTTTGCATTTCATAAACATGGGGGATGGTTCCCCACAAGTTTTTCCTGCCCTGGGCGGAAAGTTCATCGCAAACTTCCCCCATTGGGCTGGACGGCGTAATCGGATAAATAGCGATTACTTCGCTTAACGCATGGGCTATCTGCCCAGCGGCGGTGTTGCCGTCAATCATAACGTGTCTTTTCTCTGCCATATTCATTTCCTTGTCTGCTTTGGAATTAAACCTCATTGTGAAGTTAATTTACCCTAAAAATACTACCATTTTTCACCCTCTTGTTCAATACGCGCTTTTGGCGGGAGTTACGGCTTTTGGCCGCCGGACGCCTTCGTTTTTGCTTGAAAATAAATTTTTACACGGTTTTTAGCGCGAACACGGTTGGACGCGGCGGCGAAAGCGCGTTCTAAAATTCACGCAAAAGATTGGGCGGAAATCCCGCAACCCAGCGAAACAGGCGGGGGTTTGGAACGGGAAGCGCGCGTTTTAGCCGCCGCCGGGCGAAAACGCGCCGGTTCAAAATCAAAAAACGCCGCTGTATCCCGCTAAACGGCCTCAAAATCCGGTGAAATACGGGTTGACGAGTTTCCCCGCCCCTTGACCCGCCTTGCGTAATGTTTTATAAAACAATACGCATATACTTTTATGCGGCTAAAACGGCTTTTTTAAAGTGATGGTGCTGGTATTGTCACTTTATTGAAATTATTTAACAGGAGTTTTTTTATGAAAAACACAAGAAAGGCGGCCTTTTTATGTCTCGCCGCTACGGTTTTTCTTCTTTTTTCTTGCCAAAAGCGGCAGGAAAAGGCGGCGGAAAAAGTAACGATTACAGTCGCCGCGGCGGCGAGCCTGGAAAAAGCGTTTACCGGGGATTTAATCCCGCTGTTCACGCAAAAAAATCCGGGAATTCAGGTTGAGGGCGTGTACGACAGCTCCGGCAAGCTGCAAACGCAGATAGAGCAGGGGCTGGGCGCGGACGTCTTCGTATCCGCCGCTCAAAAACAGATGGACGCCCTTGTAAGCGGCGGTTTCATTAAAAATGAATCGGTAAAGCCGCTTTTGCAGAACCGCCTGGCCCTTATTAAGCCGAAAGGCGTCGAGACTGCGGTTGCGGATTTCGCGACTATAGGCGCCGCCAAAACCCAGATAGCCGTAGGCGACCCCCAGTCCGTCCCGGCCGGCCAGTACGCGAAAGAAGCGCTTACAACGCTTGGCGTATGGGATTCTGTGGAAGGCCGCTTAAGTTTAGGCTCAAATGTAACCGAGACGCTGAACTGGGTGGCCCAGGCGAGCGCTGAAGTTGGGATTGTGTACGCGACCGACGCGGCGAGTTCCGCAAATGTGGAGGTAATCGCCCTGCTGCCGGACGGAATCCTTTCCGCGCCGGTAATTTACCCCGCCGCAGTCGTGGCCGCAAGCGCCAAACCCGCCGAGGCCGCCGCTTTCGCCGCCTTCCTTGGGTCGCCGGAAGCCCTCGCCATTTTTGAAAAATACGGTTTTTCCAGCGCAAAATAAACCGGCATCCTAAAAGCCCCGCCCGTCCGCGGGAAACAACGGGCGGGTTTGGCGCTTTTTGGGGGCGCGGCTAACGGCGCGTTAGCTCTGGCGTACGGAAGAAACCGCGTTTGATGCGTTAATTAACCGGCAAAGCCGGCCCGCAACGCCTTGCCGCCGCCGTGTAGATTTGGCGGCGGTTCTAATTATAACGCGGGGCGGAAGCCGGATTGCGCCCAGCGCTTTTGTTCCGTCTTCAACAGGAAGCCAAAAGCCCAGGGCTTTCACTCATTAAAATAAAACACCCATTTTTGGAAAAAAAGATTCGCACAAACCTTCCCGCTCAGATTTAGTTCTTTGGCGAATTGCGCTGCGCCTTTAGGCGGCCCTATAAAAAATACGAATTCAAAAATAAGTATAAAGTTCGTTTGCGAATTTGCCGATAGAGTGAGTATGTTTTTTAATTTTATTCCAGAAGCCCTTGTTAAGGGCTAGAATTTTGGAAAATTAGCGGGAGGGGCTTAAAGTGCGCGCTTTAGTTTGTTTGGGAGCGTTTTTTTTGACGGTGTGTTATACGGTTTTTGGGGAAGATGCGGAAATTGCGGCGAGGGGCGGCTCCAAACCAATCGCGTATAATTTTTCAAACGAAGAAGCGAAGCCTTTTCCTGGGGTTTACTATGCGGATGCCGTAAAAAACATAATGATAAAAGACGCGCAGGCGCCTTTTGGCGCGGCCACCAAAGAAGAGGCCGCCGCGGCGCTGGAGGGCGCCGGAGAAAAAGAAAAGCCTGTAGACGAGCGCCTTTACAGCGCAAACGCCCTTTTGCTGGAAAATGACGTGCTGGCTTTTTACGGGCAGCCGAGTTCAAAAAACATGGGGATTTTGGGCAGGCACAGCAAGGAAGAGTTGCTGGAAAGGCTCAATACTTTCGCCGCGGATTACGAAGCCGTAAGCGGCGGGCGTTCTATTGTAAAAGCGTTTCATATAATTTACGGCACTTGCTGGCCGGAGGGCGAAATCGGAATAATCAACAAAAAGGTGCTTCAGGAATACATAGATTTTGCGCTGGAAAATAACATGATAGTCTTTTTGGACCATCAAATAGGTAAATACGACCCCGTAAAATCGCTGGAAGCCATGCTGCCCTACCTTAAACACCCCAACGTTCACCTGGCGCTAGACCCGGAATGGCGGACTACAAAGCCTATGGTGGAAATAGGCAGTGTAAACGCCGAAGAATTGAACGCCGCCCAGCAGGTTATGCAGGATTACATCATAAAAAACAAAATACCGGGCGAGCGTATGCTTATGGTTCACCAGTTTAACTACGTAATGATAAAAAACCGTAGCCGGGTGAAAACAGAGCTGGAAAAAGTGCGCCTTTTGCTCTGCATGGACGGCCACGGTTCGCCGGAAAAAAAGCGCGGCACTTACGCCTTTAACGCCGAGGCGACGAACATCCCGCTAAAGGCGTTTAAGCTTTTTCTAAACGAAAAAGGCAACACTGGAGTCGATTCGCCTTTGCTCACCCCTAAAGAAGTGTATGAACTGAACCCGCGCCCATACGTTATAATTTATCAGTAGTTTTGAAGAATCCGGCGCTTTTGGTTTTGGCGCGTTTCGCAATTGTTAAAAACGCTATTGAAGCGTATTTTGAGTTACTTAATTTAAATAAATTGAGCGCCCTCTCCCAAGAACGCCTGTTTGCGTGTAAATTATGGGCGATTCTTTATGTCTGGAACCGGAATCTTACGGATTGTGTTTAAAATCTCTTGTTTCTTTCTGGTGAATTTGCGAATATTTGAATATGGAGAAAAATAAAAAACTGTTTCGCAGTACCACCGTTTTAGCCGTGCGTAAAGGCGGCGAGGTGGCTATGGCCGGAGACGGACAAGTTACAATGGGCGAAACCATAATGAAGAACAACGCCCGCAAGGTGCGGCGTATTGCGGACGGCAAAGTTCTATGCGGATTTGCCGGCGCTACGGCGGACGCATTTACACTTTTTGACAGGTTTGAGGCTAAATTAAAAGAATATAGCAACGATTTGGCTCGCGCCGCCGTAGAGCTTGCGAAAGACTGGCGCATGGACAGGGCGTTGCGAAAATTGGAAGCCTTGCTTTTAACGGCTGACTTAAAAAAAACCTTGCTTATTTCGGGAACCGGAGACGTTATAGAACCCGCCGGAGACGCGCTCGCCATAGGCTCCGGCGGGAATTACGCATATTCGGCGGCTTTGGCGTATTTGGAAGGCAGTTCTTTTACGGCGGCGGAAATCGCCGAAAAAAGCCTTAAAATAGCGGGAAATATATGCGTTTATACCAACAGCAATATAACACTGGAAACTCTTAAGGAATAAAAATGCCGAAAAAAACAACAGAAAATGCAAATCTGGATGCTCTTACTCCAAAACAAATAGTTTTAGAGCTTGATAAATATATAGTTGGTCAAAAAAAAGCTAAAAGAGCGGTGGCCGTGGCTCTTCGCAACCGTATACGCCGCCTTAAACTTGACGAGGAAACCCGCGAGGATATAGCCCCCAAAAATATTTTGATGATAGGGCCTACGGGTGTAGGTAAAACTGAAATCGCCCGGCGCATAGCCCGTTTTTCAGGTTCTCCTTTTCTAAAAGTGGAGGCTACAAAATACACGGAAGTGGGCTATGTGGGCCGTGATGTAGAATCCATGGTGCGCGACCTTATGGCGGTGGGTTTTCAAATGGTTAAACAGGAAATGCGCGATTCTGTAAGAGACCAAGCGGAAAAACACGCCGAAGAACGTATTTTAGACGCATTGTTGCCTGGTTCCGTCAAACGTAAAAAGGAAAAGCCGGTTCAGGCCAGGCCGTCGGTTCAGCCGGTGGGGTCGTTTTCGTTGAACGGCGGCAATTTTGTCGGCGCGGCTATACAGGTCGGCGTTCCGCTTAACGCCGAAAATAAGGCGGAGGAAGAAGCCGCTAAACTAGAAGAAAATGAATCTTTAAAAGATGAAGCTCCCGTTAATGACGGCAGCCGCGAAAAATTCAGGGGAATGCTTCATAATGGAATTTTAGAAGACAGGCTTATCGAATTGGATGTTAATCAAGAAGTTCAGATACCCGCTTTCGGTCTTTTGGGCAGCGGTTTGGAAGAGATAGAAAACAGTCTTTCCGGCCTTGCGGGTATGTTTGGAGGCGGCAATAAAAAGAAGAAGAAGTTAAGCGTAAAACGGGCGCGTGAAATTATATTAAGCGAAGAAGAAGAAAAACTGATAGACCATGATCGCGTTACCGAGGAAGCCAGGCGGCGTGTTCAGGAAATGGGCATCATTTTTATAGACGAAATCGACAAAATAGCGGTGAAAGGCCAAAATTCAGGCCACGACGTCTCGCGTGAGGGCGTGCAACGCGACATCCTGCCTATCGTGGAGGGAGCCTCCGTAAACACAAAGTACGGGCGGGTCGACACGAGCCATATTTTGTTTATCGCGGCTGGAGCTTTTAATATCAGCAAACCTTCCGACCTTATTCCAGAGTTGCAGGGGCGCTTCCCGCTTAGAGTGGAGCTTGATTCGCTTGGAAAAGACGATTTTTTGCGTATTCTTACCGAACCTAAAAACGCGCTTACCAAACAGTACACAGATCTCCTTAAAACCGAAAATATTGATATTGAATTCACCCCCGAATCGATAAAGCGCCTTGCGGAAATAGCCGCGGAAGTAAATTCCCGGCTGGAAAATATAGGGGCGAGGCGCCTGCACACGATTATGGAAACTCTTTTGGAAGAAATATCGTTTGAAGCTCCGGATTTGCCGCCGTCAAAGATTAGAATAACGCAGGAGTTCGCCGATGAGCGGCTTAAAAACATAGCGGAAGATCTTAATTTAGGCAGATATATTTTATAGTAAAGACGCAAATATGTAATTATTAGGGAGATGCTATGAATCTTGTTGTAATCGGCGCGCAATGGGGTGATGAAGGCAAGGGTAAGATAGTGGATTATCTTGCCGGAGAATCGGACGCTGTAGTCCGGTTCTCCGGCGGGGCTAACGCGGGTCATACGATAGTCGCCGGCGGCGAGCGGTTCGCTCTTCATCTTATTCCTTCAGGAATTCTTTATAAAGATAAAGTCGTTATTTTAGGTTCCTGCATGGTGATAGACCCGAAAGCTCTTTTTGAAGAAATCGCCATGCTTGAAAGCAAAGGCGTTTCCGTTTCAGGCCGCGTCTTTATTTCCGACAGGGCGCACATAGTATTACCCCAATATATCAAAACAGATAAAGAACAGGACGCAAAACGCAAGCTTCCCATAGGAACGACTGGGCGAGGCATAGGGATTACTTTTTCCAAAAAAAGCGAGCGTAGCGGAGTGCGGATAGCGGATCTTGATTGGAACGAAATGCTGGAAGAACTAACCGAAGAAGACCGCGTTTTTTTGCTTTCTTACAAAAACCGCTTGCGCGATATGGCGGTGAACATAACATCCTATTTAAGCCGTAAAAAAAACGCCAGGATTTTGTTTGAGGGAGCGCAAGGCGCCCTTTTGGACTTGGATTGCGGCACTTACCCTTATGTTTCAAGCGGAATATCCTCCGCAGCTGGAGCTTCAGCGGGCGGCGGTTTGGGGCCGAGGGCTTTGGATAAAGTTTTGGGCGTCTTTAAAGCGTATTCCACGCGCGTCGGCGCCGGCCCTTTCCCCACGGAATTTAAAGAAAACCAAGAAAGTGAAGACTCGCTTTGTTCGTATATTCGTGAAACTGGCCGCGAATACGGCGTTACCACAGGCCGTCCGCGCAGATGCGGTTACCTGGATTTGGTGGCCTTGCGCCACGCCTGCCGCGCCAATTCAATAGATTCTCTTGTTATGACCCACCTTGACGTATACGACGAGCTTCCCGAAATTAAGGCTTGCGTTTCTTACGATATAAACGGCGAAACCACTGAAGATTTTCCCGCCTCCATACCCGCGTTAAATGCGGCGCAAGCGAATCTAAAAACTTTTCCAGGCTGGAAAAAAGATATAAGCGGCGCGTCTTCTTTCGAGAACCTTCCCCGCGAGGCTAAAGATTACATTAAATTTATTGAAGAATATTGCGAAACTCCTGTAGGCGTCATCTCCATAGGGCCGGACAGAAAACAGACGTTTTTACGCGAAAAAATCTGGAGTTAACTGTATGCGTTTTACATTGTTGTATAGGCGTTTTCTTTTTATTGAAGCGCGAAACGGCTGGTTTTCGCCTGGAACCTGTATTTTATGAACGGAGAGCCTTCTTTCGCGCCGTTTGTTTCTTCCGGTGAAGTTTTTAATTGGCTGGGGCGCTTCGTCAACCTGGAGCAGGGCGTTATGCCGCCTTCCATGAGGCCGGAACGTATGCGGGTTATAGCGAACGCCGCCCTAAACCCTGAACAATCCGCCCCCGCCATACATGTGGCCGGTTCCAAAGGCAAAGGCTCCATAACGGCTATGGTGAGCGCAATTTTACAGGAGGCGGGTTTTAAGGTTGGGCGGTATATGTCGCCTCATGTTGAAGAATACCGCGAGCGCATTACTTTAGGCGATTCTTATTTTGATGAAAGCGTTTACGCCCGCGCCGGAAACCGTCTGCGCGAAATTGAACATAAACTTTCCAATCCGGATTCGTTTTTTTACAAAGAACTTCTGAAAGCCTCTTTGGGGGAAGCGCCGGAGCCCACTTTTTTTGAGCTATTAACTTTATACTTTTTTTTATGCGCTAAAGACGCCGGTTGCAACGCTTTCGCTGTTGAAACGGGAATGGGCGGCAGGCTGGATCCTACGAATATAAGCCGCACCGAGTGCGCTGTAATTACCGGAATAGAGCTTGAACACACCGATATGCTGGGTGATACAATAGAAAAAATAGCTGTGGAAAAAGCGGGGATTATAAAAAGCGGAAAGCCGGTTTTAATTTTGGAACAAGGAAATGAAGAGGGCGCCCTGGAGGTTTTTAAAAAAACAGCGGAAGAAAAAAACGCGCCGTTTTATTATCTGCCGGATTTTGTGAGTATAGAAAATATAAATGTATCAAAAAGCGGCGCGTCTTGGTCTATGACTTTTAAGAACGGCGTTTTTCCCCGTCTTTTGCGGAAAACCATGGATTTAAATGTAAAAATTCCAGGGGCCGTATACGCGCAGAACGCCGCCGCCGCCGTATGCGCCGTTTTAACGGCTTTTCCCCAGGTTACGCCGGAAGAAATAAAAACCGGCCTTCTGAAAGTGAGGCCGCCGGCCCGCTTTGAAAAACTGTGCGATGAGCCGGAAGTAGTTGTGGACGGCGCGCACACAGCGGTAAGCGTTAAACTTTGCGCCGAAACCTGGGCCTCGCTGTACGGCGAAGGCGGAGTCTTGATTTTTGGTTGCGCCGCGGGAAAAGACGCGCGGGCTATGGCGCTTTCTTTACTCCCGCTTTTTAGCCTTGTTGTAATAACCAAACCAGGCGATTATAAAATAAGTTTTCCAGAAAAAAACTTTGACGTTTTTAAACAATGCGCTCAAGAAACGGGTTGCCGCGCCGAAAAAATAGTTTTTATAAAAGATACAAAACACGCCGTAAACTTCGCCATGGAATACGCCCAAAAAGAAAACCTTCCTGTATTAGGAACCGGTTCTTTTTACATGGCCGCCGAAATACGCGGTTTTATGCGAAAAGCCGGTAAATTCCAGTGTTAAAATAAAGCCAACAATGAATACCCGCCCTTTTAAAGTTGAATCGCCTTTTGACCCCGCCGGAGACCAGGGGAAGGCTATAGACGCAATTGCGCGCGGCGTTAAAGCTGGCGATAAATTCCAGACTCTGCGCGGAGTCACCGGTTCTGGTAAAACTTTCACCATGGCCAAAATTATAGAGGCTGTGCAGGCCCCCACATTGATTATAAGCCATAACAAAACGCTGGCGGCGCAGTTGTTCCGGGAATTTAAAGGTTTTTTTCCGCATAACGCGGTTGAATATTATGTTTCGTATTATGATTACTACCAGCCGGAAGCTTATGTGGCAAAAAAAGATTTGTATATAGAAAAGGATGCGTCAATTAACGCCGAGGTTGAACGGTTGCGCCTTTCGGCTACGCGCAGCCTTATGGAGCGTAAAGATGTTATAATAGTGGCGACTGTTTCATGTATATACGGACTGGCTACGCCGGAAATATATAAAAATATGACGGCTTCTTTTTCAGTAGGCGAAAAACTGGATGTAGAGGCGCTTATGTCAAGGTTTATAGAGCTTCAGTATGAACGCAACGACGCCGTTTTGGAGCGGGGCCGGTTCCGGCGCAAGGGAGATACGGTGGATATTTTTCCAGCGTATATGGAGGATGCATACCGCATAGACATGGATTGGGATGTAGTATTGCGTATACGCCGTTTTAATCCGGTTGCCGGGGAAATCTTTGAAGATTTGGACAGGGCGGTAATATATCCCGCGAAACAATTTGTTATGCCAAAATCGATGATAGACGACGCCCTGCCGTTTTTGCGCAGGGAACTGGATGATAGTTATGCGCAATTTATAAAAGAAGGCAGACTTGTTGAAGCGGAGCGTCTTAAAACCCGCGTTGAATATGATATGGAAATGTTGCGTGAGGTGGGATACTGCTCCGGTATAGAAAATTATTCCGCGCCGTTGGCCGGCAGGAAGGCCGGAGAAAGACCGGATACGCTTATCGATTATTTTCCGAAAGAGCGCCTTACATTTATAGACGAGAGCCATGTAACCCTGCCGCAGATAGGCGCTATGTTCGCGGGCGACCGCAGCCGTAAACAAAATCTGGTTAATTACGGCTTTCGTCTGCCGTGCACCCTGGACAATAGGCCATTGCGCATAGATGAATTTAGAGAGTTGCTGAATAAAACAGTTTACGTTTCGGCTACACCCAGCGAAACCGAGCTCTCCGAAAGCGCCCGCGTGGTTGAACAGCTTATACGGCCAACCGGACTGCTGGATCCGGAAATCGAAGTGCGGCCCAGCGAAGGCCAAATGGAGGATATTTACGCCGAAGTGAATAAGCGTGTTAATGCCGGCGAGAGGTCTCTTATTTTAACGCTTACAAAAAAAATGGCGGAGGATTTAACCGCATACCTTGGTTCTTTGGGCCTTAAAGTGCGCTACATACACAGCGAGGTGGAAACAATAGAACGTGTAGAAATTCTAACGCAACTTAGACAAGGCGCGTTTGATGTTTTGGTAGGGATAAACCTTCTGAGGGAAGGTATAGATCTGCCGGAAGTTTCGTTTATAGCCATTTTAGACGCTGATAAAATAGGTTTTTTACGTTCTGTTACCAGTTTGGTGCAAATTATAGGACGGGCGGCGCGCAACGCCGCCGGAAAGGTGATTATGTACGCCGACAGAGTTAGCTCGGCCATGCAAACCGCAATAGAGGAAACCGCCAGGCGCAGGAAAATTCAAATGGAATATAATGAGGCTAACGGTATAACTCCGCAAACGGTAAAAAAAGCTATCGCCAACATACTGGAACGCCACGCGGAAGAAGACAAAGAAACAGCCAAACAGTCCATAGAAGTGTTAAAAAAATCATATAATATTCTTATACCAAAAGAACGTAAAAAACTTATTTCGCTTTTAAAAGCCGAAATGCTGGAAGCCGCAAAAAATCTTGAATACGAAAGAGCCGCCTGCCTGCGCGATGAAATAGAAGATGTAAAAAACTTGAGCGCTCTATAAATATGCCGTTATGTGCTATTGTTGGCGGGCTGTAAAAACAACACGCGGTTAGAAATTGGCGTGGAATACGCATAAAATAAATATGGCGTGTTTTAAGCTTCTGGATTGCGCAACATCTGATAGGCGTGAAAACATCACCGGGCGAAGATTCGGGGCGTTAGAGGGGGGGCTGGGCTGGGGGGCCGCTCGGCCCCCCAGCGGGGTTTTAGGGGCGGCGCCCCTAGGAGAGGGGGTAGCGTAAGACTTGCCGCCTGGCGGCGAGGCTGGAGCGAGGGGGAGGCTTCCCCCCTTAACACATACACCGCCTTAACGGAACTTGCGGGAGGCGGCGTATTGATAAGAATATCGTAAATACGCCCGCAAAGATGGAATTAAGCGCTCAGGCAAAATCCATAACGCGGCAGATGCATCATATAAAAACGCGGAAGTCAATGGCTAAAAACTGGCGGAAGCATGGCGATTGGCATAAGTTTCAAGCCCGCCTAAATTCGCGGCGCGCATATTCGGCTGTATTTAAACGGAAGCGGTTGTGATAGGCTTATTCAGGAGCCTTTTAATTTTTCCACGAACCGTTGATTGTGCATGATATGTTCTATCATCGCGTTGCGGGCGGCTTCTCCGTCGTGGTTTTCTATCGCTTTTGCGATGGCTCTGTGGGTGAGTATGGTTTCTTCGCGTAAAGCCGTATTTGTTATCTCCATAAGTATGAAGATTGTGGAATTTATTACTGGAATAAGGTTTGGGATTACTACATTTTTTGCGGCCTGCGCTATTTTAATATGAAACAGCACGTCTTCTTCCTCGTAACGGGAGCCGCTTAAAATAAGTTTTTCCACCTCTGCGCATTGCGCCGATATTTGTTTTATTTCTTCGTCCACCGCTCTTTCCGCGGCTTTTTGAGCTATATGCGGTTCAAGAACCAGGCGTATTTCCAGCAAATCAAAAGCGAGTTTTACCTTATCGTTTATAAAGCGGAACCCAAGCGGGTCTTCCGCAATCCCCGGATTATCGCAAACAAAAGTTCCGCAACCGCGCCTAATTTCAAGAACGTTTTGCGATGCCAGCGTTTTAACCGCTTCACGTATAGTGCTTCTGCTAACATTAAGTTTTTCGCTAAGTTCGGTTTCGTTGGGTATTTTGGCGCCTTGTTTATATTGGCCGCCTATAATAAGGCTGGTGATGTTTCGCGCCACAGAGTCGCTTAATCGTGTTTTACCGTTTAAATCCATAGCATTTTTTATTGTTATTCGTTTAGCGTGAAGGCGGCTAAACCAGCCGCGCCTATGTTCCAGCTTTCACGTTCTTCCCATAAGACTATGAGCTTGTCTTTAACGATAGCAACGGAAGTCCAAAAAAAGGATTCCGGCAAAAGCGGTAAAATTTGTTTTTTTATATTTCCGTCTTTATCGTAAAATAAAACGAAAGCGTTTTTAAATAAGCCGTCTTTAAGCGCCTGTTCGCTTGCCAAAAGACAGGCCGCATCTGTTTTAGCTTCTTTCCCGTTTAAAAAGGCGAACAGTTTGAAATCGTTTTCATTTCCGCCTCCGTTTAAGAATTCCATAGTTCCGCCATAAGAGGGCGAAGTGAGCCGGACGTTTATATTTTCTTCCACGGTTAAAGCGCCGGAAGACCGCGCGTAATCAAGAAGGCCGGTTATAAGAACCGGCAGATTTTCCAGGCCGGCCAAGCTTCGCGCCCCGTAAAACCGTTCTGCGGTGGTTTCTTCCGTAAATTCCGCCTGATCATAAAACGAGGTTGCGCCGTAGAAAACGGCTTCCGCGCCGTTGGATTTTCCGCGCGCTTTAAAGCGCCAAATGCCGTCAAACGAGGGGAAAAAGGTTTCAATGTTCCAATCGCCGGGCGGGTATGCTTTAAAAGCCGGTATTTCAACTTTAGAAATCCCGTCTTTATTCAAAGAAAGCGAAAAAACGCGAGCGGACGGCGGCGCGGCTGGAACGTTTACAAAAAAGTCGTCCGAGTAAAGAATCGTGGTTACGGCCTCTTTAAAATAAAAAGGAGGGATGGCGGTGTATTTTGGGAAGAATTCGTTTTCTTCAAATGGATAAACAAGAAGTTCTCCGGCCTTTCCCGCGAAAATAGCGAGAAAGCCGCAACGGTTTACCACGACCGCCAGAGAAGGTTTAAGCGGGTCTTCCGACAATGGAAAAAGGCCGCAAGCGTAACGCGCGTAAGGCCAGGGCGTAAAATCCACAAGCGACGCGTTTTCTGGTTTGTCTATTTTTTTGGGAAACAGGCCGGAAAAATCGAACCAAAGCCCGTTTTGTGAAGGAATTTGATGGACTTGCGGAGGGCGTGAATATTCCGGTTGAAAAAACGCTTCTTCCAGGGCGGGCGGCTGGGCTTCCGCCTCCGGCGGCGTTTTTTTGGGGGGGCAACCAGCGGAAAGGAGGCAAGCTGTTAAACCAAACAAAAATACGCATCGCGTTTTTAATTTCATTGCAAAACGCCTTCTTTTTCTATGATAATTTCCTCTCCGGAGGAGGTAAAGGCGGTGATTGTGGGAAGGCGCACAAGGCCGTCCAGGTGTATAAGGCTGGGCGCGTCTTCATCGTAATTATGGCCTATAGCAAAGTGACAGGTTTTGAAGGCTTTTTCGTCTTCGAGCATATTGCCGGTAATACGCGCCTTTACGTTTAGGCCTATACCGAGTTCGCCTATATTGGAGGCGTTTTTCGCGTAAACGGCGCCCTTGCCCTTTGGCAGCAGGCCGTCTTTTTCCATGGAAAAAGCGCTTGCTTCCGCGGCTTTTATGGCGTCCCGCAAGAGGCCGGCTTCGGAACCGCCTTCAATTTTTACGGCGAAGCCGTCTTTTACGGTGCAAATTATAGGTTTTCGTATTAAAATATCGCCCGAATTCAGCGTAATTGAACCGTCAAAAGCGATTACGCCGTTAGACGTCCCGTTTTGCGGGCTTATGAAAGCCTCCCCGGCTGGAAGGTTGCCGCCTGAGCCCATAAAAGAAAAAGCGCCGTCGTCTTGTTTAGCGATCCTGCCCAAAACGCCAATCTTTATATCCGTGCCGCCCGGGGCTTTTACGGTTACGCTTTCCGCCGCCGTCAAAATTTCCGCCGCCCGCTTGCACGAAGACCGCAAGGCGGCGTAATCCAGCCGGACGGTTCTGCAAAACGATTCCAGAGTAACGCCCGGCGACCAAAACGCCCTGCAAGACTTTTCGCCGTATTGCAGTAAGTGAAAGATATGGTCGAAACTGACGTTTCCGTAAGGGTAGGGGTTTTTCACCCCGTTTTTGTCTTTGCCAAGTTTTTTTGAACTAAGCGATATTACGATTTCCGGCTTTGCGGCGAAAGCCGCTATAACGGCGGGTTCGGCGAAATCAATTTGATCTTTTTCGTTCTGAATAATTAGCGCGGGGCGCCCGCCCTCCGCCAAAACCGCATCGTACATAGCGGCGGAAATAGCCAAAACGTCTTTTTGCGGGTTGGTTATAATAAGGGCCTGTTCGCCTTTTTTTACCGCCAGCACGTCTTTAGCGGCCGTAGCGGCGGCTTTTTTTAAAGGCTCGCGCAAAAGAAAAGGAACCCCCGCCTTAAAAAAATTAAGATTAGAAAAGGTTAAAGGCGCAAGCACCCTTATAGATTATGCGATTTTTCGTCTTTCAACAAGCCGCGCCGTTTTTTAAACGGCGCGATTCAGAGCGGGGCTTGCAACGTTTTAAAAGCCGCGCCGTTATACAGCCGTAAAAGCCGGGCGGACGTGAGCGCCGGGCGGCGCGGGATATACCTTTACGCCGGAATAGCCGCCGTTGTACAGTGGTGGAAGGTAGGGCTATACTACCGGATATGGCGGCAAAAGAGGCGAAAGCGCGGATAAAGATCAACAAGCTGCTCGAAGAATCGGGTTGGCGTTTTTTTGATTCCGCCGAAGGCAAAGCGAACGTCCTTCTGGAAAACAATGTTAAATTGACAAAAACCGTCATAAACAAATGGGGCGACGATTTTGACAAAACCGTAAACGGCTTTGTCGATTTTCTGCTTCTCGACACGCGGGGCTACCCTTTCATTGTTCTGGAAGCCAAGGCGGAGGACAAAAACCCGCTTTTCGGCAAGGAACAGGCCCGGAA
>JAITER010000014.1 GCA_031281945.1 Spirochaetaceae bacterium
CCTGCGCGTTAAGCATTCTGGATCATCTAAGAATGCATTGGTTGGATGTTAGCGGCAAGGGAAAAACAATTTAACCCCCCCCCCCCCCCGCAACTTCCCAAACGTACGCAAAAAAAAAACAAATCGAATTATGCGCCGTTTTCGACGCCATAACAGACGATATGGGAAAGCCTTTTATAAACGAGGAAACCGCAAAATGGATTTTTTTTATGCTTATAATAATACTTATAAGCCGCCCGCAAAAAGACGGAATTACAAACGAAGCTGTTAGAACAACCTACAAATACATAGCCGGCGGGATTTCGGCGTAAAACGCGGAGCGTTGACAAGCGGCGTTTTTTACCGCATAATATGACGATATGCATTATATTTTTATATTATTTTTCGCCGTCTTGCCGTTTATGGCGAGCGCCCAGGCGTTGGACGCCGTTATTCAGAAAAGCGCAAATTATATAACAACTAAAGTAGAATCAAACTCCAACATAGCAATTGTAAGCATTGAATCCGGCAACAAGGATCTTTCTTCCTACGTTATGGATCTTCTCCCCGACTATGTTCTTTTGAACAAAAAAAACATCACGCTGGTGGACAGGAGCAAACTCGATGTGCTTCAAAAAGAAGTTGAGTTTCAATATTCCGGCGAAGTAGATGAAAAAACAATGGTAAAAATCGGGAACATACTCGGCGTAAGCGCCATAATTACGGGCCGTGTGTTTGAACTTAACAACCAATACGGTTTTTCCATAAAGATTCTGGACGTAGAAACCGCAAGACTGCTCGCATCCCAGACATTCAAAATAGATTACGATGACACAATGAAGTCGTTTTTTCCGGATTCCGGCATTAACAGGCGGCAACTCGCCGCAACAAACGCCAAAAAAGCAAAACAGCAAAAAGCCACCGAAACTGTAAAAACAGTGTTCGGCATATTTTCCGAAGGCTTTTACCTGGGTTATATAGGTTCGCTAAACGCCCCGATAGGTTTTTCTTTCGGCGGCATTTCCGGCCGTTCCGTTTCGTTTTTTTGGGACAACCAGTTTGGAGCCCCTTCATTCAACGAAAAAGAAGTTAACGACAAACTCCATTACAAGGGAGACTCGGTTTATCCCGATGACGAGGAATATTATGATTATGGTGATGATATCTATAACCATCCTGAATTTTATAAATACGCCCAACAAAAAACAAAATTTACATGGGAAAGTAAAATAGGTTTTAATGCGGCTATTATCAACCCGATTTTATGGATTTCCCTGGCCGGAGGCATTGTTTACAGTAAAGATTACAAACTTTTTGAAAACAGCAACGAACAAATTTGGCTTACTGACGAAGAACATTCGGATGGAAGGGTGGAAGCCGTACTAAGCGCGGGGGCGTTGCTAAAAATTCACCATTTTTACGGGCAGTTAAAATTTAAATACATTATAGGCGCCGAATTTGAAAGCGGCTTAAATATGGTGGATGCCGGAGTCGGCTATATTTGGCGGCTATAGCAAAAGGGCCGATTTTGACTGACGGCGCTTTTTTACAAATTAACGAATCCCTGCGTTTCGCGTTGGGCAAACGCGGGATAAGCGCCCCCACTCCAATCCAAGCCATTGTAATTCCGCAAATTCTGGCAAAAGAAAACCTCGTTTTCCGTTCCGCTACAGGCAGTGGAAAAACTTTCGCGTACCTTTTGCCGCTGTTGCACAATCTGGCCGCCGAAAGAGCCGCCCCGCCGCCCGGCTCAGGGTTGCAAGAAGCAGGGCCGCCCGCCGCTTCGCACCGCCGCCGCCCGCCCGCCATTCTAATTATGGCTCCCACGCTGGAACTGGCGGCTCAAATTAAATCGGAAGCGGATTTCCTGCTTAACGGCCTCCCTATAAAAGCAATTTTATGCACAGGCGGCGGCTCAAGCGCCAGACAATCGGAAACGCTAAAAAAAGAAGCGCCGGAAATCGTTGTAGGAAACCCAAACAGGCTTGCGGAACTTTTTCAGAAAGGAAAATTAAAACTTGCCGGAATAAGCGCCGTCGTGCTGGACGAAGCCGACCGCCTTATTTCGCGTGAACAAATAGAAGTAACAGCCGCGCTTTTACGCTCTTTACCGCCAAAATGCCAAAATATAGCGCTTTCCGCCACTGTAAGTAACAAAACAATCAAAGAATTAAATTCTATCACCGGCTTAACTTTTAATTTTAGCGAAACGCCGCCAAACGAGGCCGTACAGGGGCTTATAACCCACTGGGCGATATGGTGCGACGAAAAAAATAAATTTTTTACGGTTTTACGGTCTTTTTTAGCCGCTGTAAAGCATAAAAAGGTAATTGTATTTACAGAAAACGCCCGGGATGTTGAAACTCTGGGCGCAAAGCTTCAACATTGCAAACAAAGAGCCGTCTGCATCTACAGCGGGCAGGAAAAAAAGTCGCGCAAGGCCGCCCTGGACGCTTTTAGGGGAAGCGGCGCCGATGTTTTGGTTTCCAGCGATTTGGCCGCCAGAGGCCTGGATTTTGACTTCGTAACCCACGTTGTAATACTCGGCGTAAACGAATCGGCGGACGTATACACACACCGCGCCGGACGCACGGGAAGATGCGGACGAAAAGGCGTTTGCGTAAGCATAGGCGATGAAATCGATATGCGCCGCCTGCAAAACATCGAAAAAAAATTAAAAATAATAGTTTACCCCAAAGAATTGTACGGCGGCAGAATTCTTTCACCGGACGCCGCCCCGCTTGATGAATAGCGCGGGATTTAAAATTCGCTCTTTTTAAAACGCAGTTTCGCTTTCTTATAAAATTCGGCAATCTCTGTTAAAATCGCTTATGCCATTAAGAATTCTAATACCCAAAGGCCGCATTTACGAAAACATAGCCCGCCTTTTTGACGATGCCGGTTTTAAAATAAGCCTTGCCGACAGAACATACCGCCCAAAAGTTTCAGCAGCCTGGATGGACGTAAAAATCATGAAGCCGCAAAATGTAGGCGATTTGTTGGAAATAGGCAGTCACGACGCGGGTTTTACCGGCGCGGACTGGATACAGGAAAGCGGGGCCGATGTTGAAACCATAATGGATTTAGGCTTTGATAAAGTGCGAATAATCGCCGCCGCGCCCGCTCCTGTAGACTTAGCCGCCTTAAAATCCAAGCCCATTGTCGCGGCGACCGAATATGTAAACATAGCGGGCAAGTACCTTAAAGAAAAAGGCTTTAACTTTAAAATAGTGCGCACATACGGCGCCACAGAAGTTTTTCCGCCGGACGACGCCGGCATTATTATTGACAACACCGCTTCCGGGCAAACTTTGCGTGATAACGGGCTGGAAATTATCGATACTATACTTGTTTCGTCAACGCGATTCGTAGCTTCAAAACAAGCTATGGCCGACCCGGAAAAAAGAAGCCGCATAGAAGAGCTGGCTATGCTTTTTAAGGCGGTTTTGGATGCGCGGGAACGAATCGCGCTAGAAATGAACGTAAGCGAAAAAAATTACGAGGCCTTGGTAAAAACGCTTCCGGCTATGCGCAGCCCCACCGTTTCACCATTGTACAGCAATGGCGAAGAAGCCGGGTACGCTTTAAAGATTGTAATAAAACGCAGCGAAGTTTCGGAAATCATACCTAAATTAAAGCAGTTTGGCGCAACCGGTATTATTGAATATAGCCTGCGTAAAGTTATACCTTAAATTGAACGGGCGGTTGCGTGTTTGGAGAAAATCATGGTGTATTTAACAGGGTTTCATGCTATAGAAGAACGCATAAAATCGGGGCGCGGTTGCGGCGCCCTGCTCGTGGCCAAAACCGGCCCCCGTGGCGGTAAAATCGTAAATTTGGCTGTAAAAACCGGAACGCCGCTTAAACGCTCCGGTTCACACGAACTGGACTCTCTGGCTCCGGATAACAGAGGTATAGCCCTTGAAGTTGAAGACAGCGCGGCGGCGAACTCTTTTGACGGCGTAGACGGGTTTCTTGCGTCTTTGCCGGAAAATGCGGACGCTCTGGCGGTAATTTTGGACGAAATAACAGACCCGCACAACTACGGCGCTATACTGCGTTCCTGCGAACAATTCGCTGTAGACGTTGTAATCACCCGGAACCGCCGCATCGCAAAAAACGCCGCTGTTATATCAAAAACTTCCGCCGGAGCTGACGCCTGGGTAAAAGTTGTGGAAGCGCCAAATCTACAGCGAGCCGCGCAAGATTTAAAAGACGCTGGCTTTTGGATTTATGGCGCCGATATGCGGGGAGAGCCTTTGTATACAAAAAAAGCGGCGAAAAGAACGGCGCTTGTTTTGGGCGGCGAGGCGGGCCTTTCGCGTCTTTTAAAAGAGTCTTGCGATGCGACGCTTTCCATACCCAGCCTGGGAAAAATTGATTCTCTTAATGTTTCTGTAGCCGCCGGCATTTTTTTGTACGAAGTTTACAGGCAAAAAAACGCCGTATAACCGCCTCGTTTAATTCGCGCAATTTACGCGGCTGAAAGCGGCTGTTCTTTGGCTAAAAAGCGCGAAACGCCTTTTAATTCAAAATAACTCCGGCCCGCAAACTATTAAATCATTTGCCGCGTTTCCGTTAAAAACAGGCGCAACCGTAAAAAGCAATTTTCTTGCGCAATCCTTAAATTCGCGGTACACTGGATTCGTGTGTCGTCGCGCAAACGAATTTTCGGCGGCTTTTATTGGCGGTGAAGCTCCATCAATAAAACGGCGCCGGGCTCTTGTAAATGGGGCGGCTCTTGTGATTGCCGCGGATTCAGGTCTTGTTTCGGCGGAAAAAGCCGGAATTACGCCGGATTTCATCGTTGGCGACATGGACTCCCTATCGGAAACCGGTGAAATTGAAAGGCTTTTACGTTATCCGCCGCAAAAAATCATACGGTTCCTCAAGGACAAAGACTATAGCGACACGGAACTTGCGTTGCGGCATTTGTTGAGCGCCGGCGCGAATCGCGTGCGGCTTATAGGCGGAGGCAACGGGCGTTTAGACCATACGCTGGCTATAAACAATCTGGTAAAAAAAGAAAAACGGATAGAAAGCTGGCACACAAAAAACGAAGACGTCTACGCGATAGACGCGCCTTCTGTTTTTGGTCTTGACGCGCGGGCGGGAACTGTTGTTTCTGTATTTAAAGCCGGAAGCGGCCCCTGGAAAGCGGAAAGCAAAGGCCTCAAATGGCCGCTTAATGAACTTTGCTGGGAAGAAACCGGCTTTTTTAGTTTGAGCAACTCCGTATTAAACGACGGGTTTGCCATATATGCGCAAAAAGGAAGGTTTATGGCGGTAGTTAATATATGAAAATTTTATGTGTATCCGATTATATTGATCCGCTAGTTTATTCGGATTCCATAAAAGAACGTTTTAAAAATGTGGACTTAGTGCTTGGCGCCGGAGATTTACCGCTGGATTATTTAGAATTTATAGTATCCAGTTTGAACAAACCTCTGCATTTTGTTTTTGGAAACCACAACCTGGAAGAATTTGACTATTATACAGGTAAAAAACTGGAAGTAAATTTTGAAGAAGAACAAAAGGTTTGTTACCAGGGTATTGGAGCGGAGCACATAAGCGGAAAAGTAAAAAAAGAAGAAGGCCTAATTATAGCGGGATTGGGCGGATCTATGCTTTACAACAACGGTAAAAACCAGTGGAGTGAATTTGGCATGAAAATGCAGATTTTGCGTATGTTGCCGGCTTTATTGTTTAATAAATTAAGGTATGGCCGCTACCTCGACATATTGCTTACACACGCAAGCCCTTTGGGTATACACGACAAGCCGGATTTGTGCCATAAAGGTTTTAAATGTTTTTTGGATTTTATGCGTATTTTTAAGCCAAAATATTTAATTCACGGCCATATACATTTATATGATTCATCAGAGGAGCGATCTACTAAATATTGCGATACTTATGTAGTAAATGTATACAGTCACTATATTATTGAGGTATAACTATGGATCATTCAGCTATTGTTAAAGCCCACGAAGATTTTACATGGGCGCGTGGAAAAGAAATGTTTAACCGGCTTCAATTCTTTATGAATCCAGAAAAAGAAAAGTTGCTTAGTTTTAACGATGTAAAAAATCTTGTACGCCCAAAAGGAGAGGCGTATTGGGGAATGAGAGTAGTTCCAATACGGCTGATTGTAGGCAGCGAAGGCCGCTATAAAGATTTTAACAAATATTTTTTGCCAAAAAGCGACCATGTACGCGCCAGATGGGAAAGTGTAGACCGGGCGTATATTAAAGATGTAATATTGCCGCCTATACAGTTATGCGAAATTGGCGGCGTGTATTTTGTGCGAGACGGCAATCATCGCGTTTCCGTGGCAAAAACGCAGGGCGTAGAAATGATAGACGCGGAAGTAACAAGCCTTACAAGCGACATTGAACTAAACCCAAACATGACCGTAGAAGAACTTCGCGGAATTGTTATAGCGCGCGAAAAAGAAACTTTTTACGAAAATACAAATTTTGGCGTCCTTACAGGATGCCATGATTTGGATTTTAGCCGAACCGGACTTTACGATGTAATCTACCGCCATATACAAAAACACAACTATTACCTGAATAAAAACAATAGCAAAGAAATTCCTTTTCCCGACGCCGTTGTTTCCTGGTATAAAAACGTGTATATGCCAATAGTACAAATTATTCACGATCTGAATTTGCGCAGTCAGTTTCCAAAACGCACGCCAAGCGACCTTTACATTTGGATTGTTAAACACTGGGATGATTTAAAGCAGAAATATGGTGATGATTTTTCTCCACAAGAGGCTGCTTGCGATTTTACATTAAAATTCGGCAAAAAGAAAAGATTTTTACAGTGGTTGCATAAAACATTTGGCAGAAAAAATTAGAAGGCGAAGCGTCTAATTAAAAAGGCGGCAGGTTTTCATTTTTTTGGGGTTCAAGTATACTAAATATAGTGAAGTCATCGCTTTGGATACGCCAAGCCGCAATTCTTTTACTTGTTTTAACAGTTCTATCTGGTTGCCAAAGAAAGCTTGGATGGGGCGTAGTGCTTTGGGCGCAGGAAAATGCAAAGTTGCCGTCCGGCGCGATAGTTCCAGTATTCGTCCGCTCTAACATAGAAAAAAAATGGATAATTGGGATTCCCAAACAATACCGCAACGCGGAACTTAAAACGGACAAAATCGAAATTCCTTTACCTCAACTGCATTTATCTCACTCTAAATGGGCGGCAAAAAGATGGGCGGCAAAAACGCTTGGTGAATATACTTATGCTTACGCCGAAAACTTACAGGACGGCCTGCCCATACGCAGCAATCCGGAAAACGGCGCACAACGGGTTTACAGGCTTCGCGCCGGAGAAATCATTAAAATAATGCAACTTGCGGAAGGCGTTCCCGCCATAGGCGCGACCGGCGAGCCTTTACCAGGAAAGTGGTTCAGCGTACTTACCGAAAACGGAACAAAAGGTTACTGCTTTTCTTACCGTCTGCGTATTTTTGATTACAGTTTCGGCGGCCTGGGAGGAAGCGCCGCCTCATCCTCAGAAGAAGATTCCGGAGACGCGACAGATATGGCGCTGGATTCTATAATATCAAAAAAATGGCTTGCTGTTGAATATTGGGAAATGATTAATGAAAACAAACTTGTAATAGAAGATCTTGAAAAACAATGGGGTTTTTCTTTTGGTGAAGATATAGGTATCGCAAATATATACGTTCCAGACATGGATAAATCATTTCATTACACAAGCATAAAAAACGACGGCTATTTAAAATGGCGCTTTGAAGGCACGCCTTTACGTTTTGAACAAACAGCCGAAAATCAAATTAAAGTGCAATTTAGCGAAGAAATAGATGTGTATTCTGAAAACGCGCCCTTAAAAACTTTCTTTTTTTACACATTGCCTATGCGCCTTGAAACAATAATCGCGGAAGAAGAAGAACGCCGCAAATCAATTTATAAAAATATATACGCGAAAGGGCCGATTTTTTCGAGTTCAGATTTTGGGAAAATATATCTAACCGAAAATCGCGATTTTGTGTGGGACGATTTTCAGGCTTTAGTCCCAACGGTAATTCCCATTTCCGCAATGAGCTCCGGAAAAATTGATTTCGGTTATTTTTTAAGCGATGAGCTTTCCCAAAGTTTTGACGGGGTGATCACTCTAAAATTTAACGTCATTAACGGGCCCATGCGCGAAACGAATTTTCTTTACAGATTTGACGACGACGTCCTGATTTTGCGGCACATCCCGCGCTCCGATATGCAGGAAAGAACCGTAATAAAACTTACAGAAGAAGCCGCCATTATAACTTTTAACGAAAGCAACTAAAACCGCGAAAGTTAAGGCTGCGACTCCCGCCGCGAATCTGAAAACCCGCGGGAGGGGAGGCGGCCTAAACTAAAACGCCGCTATTTTTTCAACGCCCAGAAATCCGGGTTTTTGGATTTAAACGCCTGCCTGTTTTTGTTGGTTTTATTTATTACATCTTCCATTTCCGCTATATAAAAATCCGCAATTATAGAATCATTATCTATTGTTTTTAAGTCCTTAAAGTTATTTAACGCAAATTTATATAAACCTTGAGATATATAAGCCTCTCCCAAATAAAGCAAACATAGCTCAACCGGTTTATTATTATTTCTTTCTTTTGTATTTGTATAAGTAGATCCGATTATACCCAGCCGGTAATTATTATTTGAAAGCAAATACGTCAACAATGAATAATACAGGTCTCTATCTTCAGCTTTTTTGTCTTTCACCTTATTTGTGATTTTTTTTATTAATTCCGCATATTTTTTTTTATCCGGGCCTTTTATATTGTTGAAACCAGCGTATAGTTCGGAACAAACACCCAAAAATTCTTTCATGTCTTTGCTTCTTTTCATATCAGCCTTAAACAACACCCAGTTTGGCGAATAATTCATATCCTCCGTGGTTTGATAATCAAATATTTCATCACCGTCCATATCATACATTTTGTAGTAGCCCTTTTCTTCGCTATAAAGTATTACACTGTAAAAAGCTATAGGCTCATCGTTTTGCATGGCCGACACCATAATAGGCGGCTTGGGTCTTTCTATATCGAATATCTGTTTATTAAACTCTATGTCGTCAAAATTGGGGATTTTTTCGGTAGGCACATCCTCGCCTGTGTACAAACCCCATTTTTTGTACGTGTCCAGCACGTCGTCCACCGTAATTTGACTAAACAGCGCCGCCTCCACAACAACCAGCATTAAAGCCGCAATTCCAATTTTTTTAACTTTTTCGTTTTTCATAATTTTTCTCCTAATTTATTTTAATAGAGGCGTTCAGAAATTTTAGTTCCTGGACGCCTCTGTTTTTTTATAATCTTCTTCTTGACTCGCCTGCAGGCTTATACGACATGGGCGATTTTTCTTTATTATACCA
Organism: Spirochaetaceae bacterium; assembly: GCA_031281945.1. GTDB lineage: Bacteria > Spirochaetota > Spirochaetia > Treponematales > Breznakiellaceae > JAIROZ01. The sequence continues at coordinate 9,373 of JAITER010000014.1, forward strand.
ATATGTATCCAAATTATATTTCGCCTCGTTTTCTTTGCGTTCTTTTATAACTTCCTGAACTTTATTTAGTTTTCCACCGTTATGCAAAACTTTCATCGAACCGTCATCCCCATAAAGAACAAAACCAACGTGGCCGCTGCCTTCGCTTTTATTTTCATATTCTTTATAAAAGACATATAGACCAGGCGCCGGAGTTTCTCCATACTCCGGTGTAATAACCCCGGATATACCATTTTTGGCGTCAGACGCCTTTAGGCTGGATATATATTCTTTTGAATTCACCCCCATAGTAGTTAGCATATCCTCTACAAAATGAGTGCAGAGGTATTCAACGCCTTCGTAGCCTTTAACATCCGTGCTTCCGTAATCCTTTCCTATCAAACCCTTGGCTTCCGCGATGTCACGTACTTTGTTATATGTTTCTTCATCTGTCAAATATTTACCGTCTTTATTGTTTTCCGCTATTGCTTTGGCAATTTCTTTTTCTAGTGGTGTAGGCTCGGATGAAAATGCGGCTGGAGGTGAAAATACAGAAAGGATTTTATCACCCAAAAACGTCTTAACGCCGGATAGAGTACTCAAGGCTTTATTTGTAATGTCGCTTACGGATGCAAAAAAGTCTTTTACGCCGGCAAGAAAATCATTTTTTTGAACTTGCCCGCTTTGCGTTGCCGGATGATTCGCCTCATACGCCTGACCTAGCGGGTCTACAGTTTTTTTTATAACGCCATTTTTTATTAAGTTATTTATTTTATCATAAGAAATAGTTCCGCCGCTACCACTCCAAGCTCCGTTTTCATAGACAAAACCCGCCTCTCTCATTTCCAGAAGCTCGTAAGCGCTTTTTTCGCCGCCTTTAAGCCCTAAAAATTCTTCCAGCGAACCTTGTTTGCCGCCGCTTGTTGTGTAAACGGTTTTTCTTCCGTCTTCATACGTAAAGACGCCGTCGTTGCCGTCGTCAAAAAGGTCTCCGTTTTTCATCACCTTCCAAAAATCCGCGCTGGAATCATAAGTTTTATCTACATATTGATTAAAATCTTCAATTCCATTTCCCATCATGTCTCTGTACGCTATAAGATCATTTGTTAATGTTTTATCTCCGCTCAACATAATCGTCATATAACGATCATATCCGCCTAAATTCATGCGGGCGGCCATCGCTGTATGTCCAAGAACGGCAGCCTGCGTTTCAATGTTGTTATTGTCATCAACAACGCCGTCCCTGTAAGCTTCGTGTCCCAGCGTTATGCCGGTTCTAAGCTGCGATATTGCGGACTCCCCCTCCTGGAAGCCCGCAAGCTGTATTACACGCTTGCCGTCCCGCATAATTGTTTCGGCTTCCTGTCCCTGACTTTCGACAAGTTCGATTATTGTATCCCCGTTTAATATATCACGTAGTTGCTGTTTTTGAGCTTTATCACCAAATGCGTATTGCGCCCGTAAAGCTATCGCGCTTTTAAAATCATTTTCTTTTACATATTCATTAATTGCGATATTCGCGCCTATAGCATCCAATCCCCTAATGGCGGCGGCAATTGCGCTATAACTAACATTTACGCCGCCGCTCCCCGCATTCATGGAAAAACCGCGTTCCCCGCCAAGATGCACCTCCAAGGCGCCCACCCCGTTAATCGCCGCTATATTCAGTGTAAAATCGCCGCCCATAGCAACATTAGCCGCTTGCCCGGCAATCCCGCCCGCCATGCCGTTAAATTTTTGCATATCAGAAACATTTTCTAATGAAAGGCCGGTTGCTTTACCTGTATTTTCGTACAACTCCTTGCTTAAATTGCCGCCAACAGTAAGACCGTCCAAAAGACCGCTTGTAAAGCTTGTTACGGCGCCCGCCACCATAGAAGAAGCGCTGAAAACTTTTTCTGGATCAAATTCCGCCCCATAAAACGCGGAATTCACAAGGCCTAAAACGCCGCTGTTTACAGCATTGTTCGTAACACTAACCGTCGCTTTAAGGCTCGCGCTCGCAATGGCGGCCGCTGTTCCATTGCCAAGCGTCTTGGATATAAGGCCGCCAACTTTGGAACTTATAACGTCCCCGCCCCAGCTTGCGCCAAGCGAAACGCCTGTAGTTATCAATTCTTTGGCAAAATCCAATCCTACTAGCTCAGGATTCTTACCCATCATCAAATCCAATGACGCATATAAATAATCATCTATCAGCCCAACCAAAGCCCCGCCGATTCCGCCGCCCGCCACCGAAGCCGCAACCTGTAGAGCTATGCTCGCCATTCCTTTTATGGTTGGCGGGTCGAACCAGTCGTCTGGATTTTTGTGCCATAAACTTTTATCCCAAAGCGGCGCATTCATCGCCGACACGCCATTCGTTTCACGAAAATTCCAATAAATGTAATCTTGAAGAAGACGGCCCAACTCTCCGTTGCCGGTCTTACCTCCCGCAAACAGCTCCCATTTTGACGCTTCCGGTTCTACATTGCTTCCAGCTTCCGCCGCCTCTCCTATATATACATCAAAAGCGCCTTTTTTCTGATTTTCTTTTTCTCCGGAACCGAACACTTCTTCCGAATAGTTTTTTACGTCTATTTGCATACGCGCAATAAGCGCATTGATAGCATAGGCTTCCAATCCGTCCAATTCTTCCGGGTCCAAATAAGATAATTTTTTATAATTAAATTCAGGATGTTTATAATATTCATATACTTTTAATTCAGCGCGTTCTTTTACAATGCCGTTTATTATAGTTGAATCAATCATTACGTCTTTTACATATTTATTTCCGCGCCTATCCCAACGCCCGTCATATATAAACATATCGTTCATATTTTCGTCAAAATTTGCATTTGCATATTCTATATTTTTATACACATTGATTACGGCGTTTTCAGCGGTTCTTCTTACGTTTTCCGCCAATCTTTTCGCTTCTCTTTCGGCTATTTCTTTATTGGAGTTTCTTACAAACAGTTCCGCTTCCTGGCTCACTAAAGCCGAATCCCACAATACGCCGCCGCCAATACCGGTGCGGACTTTGGAAGCGGCGGCGCTGGCGGCGTTTGAAACCGCCGAAAACGCCGTTTCCAGGCCGCTTATTCCCGCAGAATTAAACAAATCTTTTAACAACGCGCTTGCTTCAGTTTGCGCATCCGCAACGTTCATTCCATAAGGATCGCGGGCGTCAAATACACGGGATAAATTTTCAGCCTCCACTCCAAGAGAATCTAAAATGGCGGAGTTTGAAGCATCGCCGGCCGCGGCGGCGGCGCTGGAAATCCAGGCCTCTTTTTCTTGCAATCCAATTAAACAGGCTCCGTCCCAGCCGGAATTTACAAGTTTGTATTCTTCAATAAATTTATTTCTCCATTGCGCATAACTTTCCTGAATACGCTCAACGCTTTTTTTCCAGTCTTCCCGTCCCAGCGCAAGAATAACGGCGGAAGCGTTCTTCCATGCCATATATTTCTGATTTATATCAGAAGCCTGTAAATTCCACTCTACCTCACGCACATACAATTCAGCCGCATATTTCGCGTAATAGGCGCGTCCAATCAAATCCGTAATTTCCGAAGCCAGCTCGCCGTATTCACTGGAATAGCCGCCTTCTTCCAGAGCCATTCCGCCTATGTCGCCAATAAGCGAGGCGGCTTCATTCTTAATGTGCGTTTTTAATGAAGCGGCGTTTTCTCCAAAAGCCTTTTTAGCGGAGGCGTCAAGCTGTTCTTTCGTTTGAGCGCCGTCAATAAACAAGTTTGCGTTGTTACGATAAGCGGCTTGCGCTTCATTTTGAGCGGCTCCGGCGGCGTCCCAGGCTCTTTCCAGCGAAGATTTTGCGTCCAGCCTTTTATTTTTCGCCCATTGCGCAATCGCGGTTACAGCCTCCTGCGAAGAATTAAATTCACGCTTATTTTCCACATTCATTTCGTTCCAATATGTTCTAAAACTATTAATAGTGGTTTTATTCGTAATTCCAGCCGTTTGCAATGAAAGTAAAATTCTATCCCATTCTATTTTTTCGCCGTTCTTTGCAACTCCTTTCATTTTTGCAAGCTTATTACATGATTCGCTATAGGATTCATATGCGGCATTCATATCGGAAATTTCTTTTTTTAAAGATGTATAATCCATATTGATAACATTTTTATATCTTGATTTTTGATCATTCAATTGACTGCGAGTTTCATCAATATCTCTTAATGACGCCAGCATCACTATACCCAAAGCAACAGCCATAGGATGTATAATACAAGCTGTTAATATTATTCCGCTTACTAATGTGTTTTCATAATTTTTATCTATTCTATCATATACATATTCATATTCTTTTAAAGATGATGCGCCGCCGGAAAATTTTTTAACATTCTTTCCACCGCCGCCCATCAAATCAAGAATTATATAAAATTCCAGGTCTTTTTTTTCCGCTTCTGATAAATTTTCCCAAGCGTGTTCCTGAATTAAAAACAAAGAACTTTCAGTCATTGAAAATTTACTTACAGTAGAATATCCCCAATCCGCTTTCATGCTCGCGAGGGTGGATTGCCTTAAATTGTCATCCATTTTGTAAACGTTCCCGCCAAGAACGGAAAGATTGTTTTCATTATTTAATTTCTTTATAAGATAATCGCGAGCCAGCGACCATTGCTTATATTTTTCCACATTAACCAAATAGGCGGCGATTCTGTCTGTTAAATCCCTAACCTGCGCTTCAAAATTTGAAGATGCGTATGTTTCATCACCCTGTTTCGACGCCGCTGAAAAATACTCTTTAAGCAGAGCCGCTCCTTCCGCGCTCTGGCCGGACAAGAAAAATTCTTCGTTTTTATTAAAAATTAAACGCCCGTCCTCATCTATTGTAATTATATCCGCAATCGTCCATTTATCTTTTTTTTCTTCAAAAGAACTTTCTTTTATAGAATCAACGGCTATACCGCCGCCAATATCATAGAAATAATTTTGATATGCTTCATATAATTTTTCATTTTTTATGGTTTCTTCTTTTATGGATTTATTTAATTCATCCCGAATTTTGATGGTAAACATCATTCTATCAAAGCTTTGTTTATACTCAAAATACATTTTTTGATATTCAGGGTCGTTAAATTTACGGTCTTTTTCTCCATCGTTATATAAATCTTCCAAAGCGGCGAGTACAACATTCGCTTTTGCGCTTTTTTCTAGGCATAAAGCAAGTTCCACTGCGGGAGTTGCATACGAAATTAAAATACCGTTATCAGATTCATAACTATCAAGATATGAAGTGGAAGCCCATCTTCGTATTGCGTCTTGTTTTTCATATTCAAACCTGGCTTTTTCCAAAGTCTCATATATTTGTTTAAGATTTGTATATTTATCATCATATTCATCACCAACGGTTTTAAAATAATTAGATGCGGAAATATATTGATTTAATAGTGTTACATCTTCTGATCTTACATGAATATTTTCAAGAATTTCATTCATTTCTTTTTGTATATCCACGCTACTTGATTTAGCGGTATCATAAGCTTCCGAAAGCCTTTTTATATCGTTTTGAATTAAATTATTTTTTGAAATATAACTTTTTAATAAGCCTTCTTCAGAATAAAAAGCGTCAAGATATGAATACGGTGTATATATAATTTGATTTTCGTTCCAAATATCCAAAGACCCGTCAAGAATGGCGTTTACAAATTCCAGGTTTTCTTTGCTTGTACCGTAAAAAATATTATCATTAAGACCGTTTAACGCCCCATTCAGCACATTGGTGTAAAAAACGGCCTTTTCCTCTACGTCAAAAAACAAACCTTCAGAATACGAAGAAGCCGCTTTTACAACAGCGTCATATTTTGCGGCCTCGACATCCGCGGAACCAACGTATTCTTTGGTTAAATACTGGCGCCAATTTTTTTCTTGTTTATTTTGTTCTGTTTTTTGTTTTTCATATTCAACAAGTATAAGGTACTGAAAATTTAAATATTCCGTAGATTCGTTTTTATTTAATTTTTCAAAAATTAAATTATAAACCGTCTGCGAATTAGTATTTATTTTTATATTATTAAATAAAACATTGGCCGCATAATATTCAATAAAAACATTAATCCATTTTGTAAATTCGTTATAAAGCGGCAATGGAACAAAATCAAATTGATTTTTTAATTCATAAATAAATTTGGCCGCCGTTTCAAGCGCGTTTAAATTTTCATTACTTCTTTGAAGCAAGGATTCATTTATTTTAATTATATCTAAATTATATATAATATTATAATTTTCATTCTTATTTTTAGAATAATCAATATCATAATTATTAAAAATATTATTAATTTCTTTTATTGACAATTCGCTTTCTTCTTTTAATATAGCATCCGAATTATCTTGCGCCAAATGGTACGCGCCAAGAAGCCCGTTTTCTATTTCATAATTAACAAGCAGGTCTCCAGCGTAAAATATTTGCATTTCAAAAGGCGTTGTATTTTCTGGGGTGTTGTATGTTTCTAAAAAATCATTTAAATCGTCCGAAGACTTAACCGCGCTATTTTTTAATTTTACATAAAGCCCGTCCGGTAAAAAATTTGATTCGGCGTCTTCCGGCTCCATATTTTTTTCAATAGCGTACCATTTTTTTGTAGATTCCGCTGTTATAAGGCGCAAGGCGGCTAAACGGCTTTCAAGGCGTATTTTTGCTATGGTTTTAGACAAATTCACCGCTTTTAGCACATTCTCCCTCGTTCCGGATTCTATTATTTCAAGTTCAGCGTCATAATTCCACTCATTGCAACTATCGAGGGTTTCTTCTAATTCAGAAATCTGTTTTTCTATTTCTTCTGTTGAAGCTAAAAAATATTCTTCATTTCCCGGCATCTCTTTGTTTTCATTATTTTCTTTCCCCTGGGCGGAAGAAATAATATCTTTAAGAAAGCGCAGTCCTTCTTCGGTTTCTTTTTTAATCAAAATTAATTCTTCATTTAATTCATTCAAATTATTTATATCAGATTTATATTTATATAAATAATAAGATATAACATTATAATATGTATCATCCTCTTTAATTCCATAATCTTCTATATTTTCATATAACTTATCTTCTGGAATATTTATAGAATCGTATGTTTCTTTAAGAATTTCCAAAGAAACATTGTTTTCATCACCAAGAATAATACGTTTTAAAGTCCGTCCCTGCGCCTCGATTCGTTGCGCATATCCAAGTTCATAGGCTTTTGTTATATAATTCTTATATATGGAGTCTTCTTTTGTTGAAAAAATCATATTATTATTTTCCAGTAAAGAATTGTATTTATTTTGAATATCTTCCAGCAAATATTTCTGACTGTCATTTTTTAGCAAAGAGCCATAAAAAGAATATTTTTCATTCATTTCATCCAATTTTGCATCGGCTTCCCGCAATTCGGATTGAATTAAAGAAAGCGCGTTTTTCGCCTCTTGCACGTATTGGGCTTCCTGGGAAAGAGCCTTCTGCGCTTCCTCATAACTTTTTAAAACTTTATCATAATTAGATTTCGCCTTCTCCCACTCAAGGATTCCTTCCGCCTCCGTCATTCTGGCGGAACTTAAATCTAAAGCGTAATCATTCACCGCTTTGGCTATTTCCAGGCGTTTATTCCAATAGGCGGAAACAGCTTGCGCCCTAAGCAGCTCAACCTGATATTCATCAAGATTGAAATCTTCGCTGGAAACCCCCTCCGCAAGAACGTCCGCAAGCAAGCCGTCGCCCATGACCATATCAAAATCGTTCAGCAGAGCTTCCCGCGCCGAAATAGCTTTTTCCATATTGTTTTTATATAATGACAACCAGCGTTTTATTTCAGTTTCAGCCAGCGAATCTTCTCTTATAATTTTTTTCTGTTTATCAAGAATAATTTGATTTAATCTTGTTACATTGACGTCATTTAGTTTTTTCTTTTTATCAACATCTGCTTTATCATTTTCCAGCTCTTTTATGCAAGAAGCAATATATTCTTTTAAAGAAGAATCATACATCCAATATCCTATTCTTCTTAGAATATCCATAAACGCTTTGTATTCTTCATCCAGATTCTGAATATCTTCAGTATTTTCTTCTGGATCATATTCCACATCATTATTTTTTTTCCGGTTATTATAATCTTCCAGAAGGTCTAATTCATTTTGATTGTTATAATATTTATTCAATAAATCTAAATTAGAATTTAAATCCAATAATTGTTTGGTGTATATATTTGAAATGTTTTTATAATAACTATTTTCTTCTTCCAGATTAAGTATTTCTTCTTTTAATATATTGATTTCTATAACACGAAGGTTATTAAACCATTCATTAAAGTTATCATCCGCTATTTTGGGCGGATTCTGGCCGTATGTATTTATACTTTCCATCCAGTAATCCACGCTTTCCTGGGCGGACGCGGCTATGCCCGCGCTGGTCAAATACGTTTTTAGGTAGGCTTCGGCCCGTATTTTACCGCTTTCAACGCGCATTTGGGCGTCTTTGGCGAATTCTTCTTTCGCCGCCTCTATAGCCAGGTTTAGATTAAGCGATGCGTCTTTAAAAAGCCGCTCTCCGGAATCAAACAGTTGTTTCGCCTTATCCTCCCAGGCCTGCTGTTCTTTAACAATTTTATTAAACGCCTCCGCCCAAACGTCTTCGCCCTCGCTCCACTGAACCGCAGCCTCCTGCTCCCATTCAATACGGCGCATAAAAAACCGGTTTTCCGCATCTTCCCAGGCTTTTAATCCGCGGGTGAATTGTTCCTGGTATTTTTCAAGCCAATCCTTTCCGTATATCGCAAGGTCTCCCGTACCGGCGGAAGCTTCTTCAATCCTGGCTTCCAATTCCGCAATTCTTTGATTGCAAAAAGTCTCAGTTTCGTAAATAAGAGACGCGACAATCGCGCTTGCGGCCTCGCTTTCGCTTTTATTTCGCAGGCTGTAGGAATCGGCGATCCTACGATCAAAAAATATACGTTCTTCGCGCTTTATAATTTCACATAACTCACGTTCCAATAGTTTAGATGTGCTGTATAAAATAGATTCAAATTTTTCTATTAGATTTTCACGTTTTGATTTATCTACAAAAGCAGTCAATTCTGGGAATAAAGATTCAAATGTATTTGCATATTCAGCAATATTTTTATTCTTATTTTGATATAAAGCATTCTGTAAATATTCCGCATCCGCTTCCAAATCACGTTCCTCTGGACGTATAATTTCTGGATCATTATTTATATCATTTAAAATGATATTTTCGTATTCATCTATATGATAATATAAACCTTTAAATTCTTTTTGAACGGCGTCTTCAAATCCAGAAACAGATTGCGCTATTTTATCCCGCAAAAAACGATTTTCTATCCATTGCGCATAACGAATTTCCAGTTCTTCTTCCGACCATTCATCAATTGATTTTAAGGCCTCTTTAAAATCTTTATCGCTTGTAAACAACGTCCCAGCGAGCCGCTCCCATGAATTTTTTGCCAAAAGCAAACCGTTTTTAGCCTGTTCCATCCATTTTTCCGGCGTTATTTCACGATCGGCGGCGTCAAATTGATGGTCAAAAACGCCCCTGTCAAACCCCTTGACGTCCGGCCAGTTTTGGGCCGCTACGTTCCCTGAAAAAACAACCAGCAAAACAAACGCAACCGCCTTGTTTTTTAGACTAGAGTTCAACTTCCGCTTAAAAAACAACTTGAGCGGCAACCAACCGGGCCGGCGAACAAGCCCGCTTTCATTTCCAATAAATTTTGATTTCATTTTGTCCCCCAAAAAGAGGAACTTTGTCCAATAACACAGGACTTCTTACCCAAGCCTAGTTTTCTTATATATATTTAATAGAGTTACTCAAAAACTTTATGTTTCCGCAATCTGAACCAAGCTCAAGGCCTGGTTCAGTCAACCTCTGTTTTCAAACGCAAAACGCCAGGCGTTTTGCAAAGACTTGGGCGGCAACCAGCCTTGTTGGCGAACAAGTCCAATTTAATTACAATCGCGGGAACCAAAGAAACAGAAAAAATATATGAGGCGCTTATTCCAATTATTGTTATTAACGCCAGCATTTTTATAATCATATTTGTATTTTCATTTAAAAGAACAAAAGGAAACGCTGAAACAACGGTTGTAAGGGTAGTAACAGTTAGCACAGACAGTCTTTTTCTAATTGCGTTATAAATGGAATAAAAACCCAAAAATTCATTCGGTGAGTTTTCACACCTCTCATTATTATATTTCTTTTTCTTATCATATAATTCAGAAATACATATAACAGCCGTATTTACAGCCATTCCACACACAACAATAAACGCGCAAGCGGCGGCGGCGTTTAATTTAAATTGAAAAATAGTTAATACAAACGCCGCGCAAGCTGCGGAAGGTGGAACTACAGATAAAACAATCAAAGGAACAACAAATGATTCATTTACAGCCGCAATAATCATGTAACAAAAAATAAGCGCTAGTAGAAAATAAAATATAGTTCCAGAAAGAGAATCCGCCTGTTCTACGGCTTCACCGTCAAACTCGGCATAGTATCCCGGCGGAAGATAAACCTTATCAAAATAGGGCGTAACAATATCGCGCGCCTTGCGGGCGTCCATGGGTTTTGTGCGAATTGATATGCTCGCCTCGCGTTTTCTATTATACCGCCGTATAGTTGAAATGTTATTTTCTTCCTCTTTTTCCATAACAGTTGAAAGTTTAGCCGTTTGCGCCTCATTTTCACCGCTATATACGAACATTTCTTCCACACTTTTTTTTCGCGGAATCATTTCTTCCAGGCCTTTAATACGGACGTCTATTTCATTTTGCGATATATTCGAATTAAAATTGTCTTTTTCTTTTTTACTCCCAAGTCTTTTATACGCAACCGGCCCATACACCGCCCGCCTAATATCATCCGCGACAGCCGAATATGACATTTGATTCTTTCCAGCGTCCAGGCCGGCTATTACAGCGCGTTTTGGCTTAAAAACTATTTTTTTCGGCCCTTCTTTAAAATTTAAAACAGTTTCTTTAACTAATGGAATTGCCGGAGTTATTTGCGCAAACTTTTTTGCGTAATCACGGCATTTTTCAGAGTCGTCTCCTGTTATGCGAATCGTCCAATTTCTGTCAGTGCGCGTAGCGTCATTAATATACACAAATCCGCCGTCCGGGCTGTTTGCACGCATTATTTCACGTAAAACAGAAGCGTTTATCAATGCCGGATTAAAAGCAACCAAAACCGACGCCGAACCGGTTTTTGAACCTGTTTGAATATTTTCTATTCCCGGCGTCTCTTTTAACTTAACGGCCCAGCGCGAAAGTATTTCGTCTATTTTTTCCGCCAGCAAATCGCCTTCAAATTCAATCTGAGCGTATATAGAATTTGAATATGAATCGAATCCCGTATCTGTACCCGAAAAAATCAGGGTTACAAAACCAGCGATAGTAATTAAAAAAGAAATCAAGATAACACATAACGGATAATGATATGAAGCCCAAATCAAACGTCCAAACAAACGCAAAAAAAGCTTTAAAATGCGGCAAGAAAAATATTTTATATAATTTTTAATTTTTATAAACCATGTATATAAAAATACATTAAAACAATAGCCGTCTTTTTTGGGCGCCGCAAATTTGTTTTCAATACAAAAGGAACGCCGCAAGCCGCAAATAAAAACCGGCGGCAGAAAAAACAGCGCGGTTATCAAAGAAATGAGGGTTACGGCCCCTACAGCGCAGGCTACGGCGTTAATGTCAGCATTTGTAAATGAAAGTCCCGCCAAAGGAAACAGCGCGGCTATGGTGGTCGCGGAGCCGCAAATCAATTCAACGCGCAATTTAGAAACGCTTTTCTGGACGGCCGGCAGCGAAAACCCGCCGTTTTTTTGCCGGAAAGACGGCGCCTGCTCCGCGCAAAGCAGGCAAGCGTCAATTGCGGCGCCAAGAGCGCATGAAATTCCAGCAAGCGCAATTTTTGAAAGCGGCGCCCCCAATACCAATATAAACGCGGCGGATAACACGCAGATAAAAGGAATCGCAAGCGATAGAACTAAAACGCCGGAAAACCCACAATTTTTTTTCTTTCGCATAACCAAAAAAGAAAGCAACGCAACCGCCGCCGCGCCCTGCAAAGCCGCAAAACAAACAGACCTAAATGAGGCGCCGTCTTCTGCGCCTTTGTCAAAAAGAACCGTCCATTCAACGCCTTTAATCTCTATTTTATGCAATTCTTTTTTTATCGCCAAAGATAATTTTTCTGTACTAACTCCTTCAACAGGAATAATGGAAATCAGAACGGCCGTTTTGCCATTCAGCCTCGCAAGTGTATCCGGCATACGCTCATGTTCTTTTATTTTTGCAATATCCAATATTGACGTATATTTTTGATCATTTAACCCAACAAAAGCTTTTTCTATATCCGATATTTCATTATATCTTCCATCTACAATTATATTTATTTCTCTGTCATTTTCTTTTATATAACCCGCCGGAATAACAGCGTCATTTGCGGAAAGCGTTTTCGCAAGCTCTAAAGCGGAAATTCTATAACCTAAAGCTTTATCAGTTAAAGAAATAACGATTTCTTTAACTCCAATTCCAGAAATCTCTACGTCCGCCGCCCCGTCCAAAGCCAGAAAAGCCGGTTTAACTGTTTTTTCCAGATATGTATCCAAGTCTGTTCTGTTTATTGTATAAAACACGGCGGCCGTCCAAACAGGCGTTCTACTTTCCGAAGCAGAAACAATCTGCGGGCGCTGGGCGGAAGCCGGTAAATTTTCGTATACACGTTGCGCGATTTCACGTATTTCTTCGTAGCGGCTGGCGGTTTTATTTTTAATAAATAAAGATTTCTTTTTGTTAAACGTTATAAAAGCGCGGCCAGATCCGTTTTCACTTACAGTTACAACGTTTTTAACGCCTTCAATTGAGTATATAAAATCTTCCAGCGGGATTGCGATTGTTTTTTCTATTTCTTTTGCGTCAATTCCGTAATGTTTAATAATTATAGACCACACATCAGAATCTTCAATTGAATATCTGTTAGAAACAGATGCAATTATAAAAACAGAAATAACAAGCAACGCGATGCAGACGCATATATCCGCAATCGGCCTCGTCAACCAGCCGCCTGAATTTTTCATGCCATGCCCTTCTTTTTCGCCATAAAATATTTCAAAAAAACAGGCGGAAGAGCGAACAAAGTTAGCAGGGAAGCGGTTAAACAGCCGCCCAACATAGTAACCGCCATAGCCCGTTCCGATTGCGCCTCTGGGGAAATTATAAGCGGCGTCAACACCGCGACTGTTGTAAAAGTAGTTATCAAAACCGCCCTAAACCGTTCTTTCGCGGCTTGTTTTACCGCGTTTTCTATAAAATCGCAATGATTCAAACAGGAACATACGGCTTCATACAGCACTATGGCGTTATTCACAACCAATCCAAAAAGAGCGACCAGCGCTATCACCGCCCCGCTATCCAGAAAACTTGAGGACGCGAAAAGAGCCAATCCGGCTCCCGAAACAGAAAAAGGTATGGCGAGCATAAAAACAAAAGGCAAGATGAACGATTCAAATTGCGCGCCCATAGTCATATATAAAAGAACTAACACTAAAATTATTGTTAATAAAACTGAATTATTATACTTTATAAATACAGATTCATCTTCTTTTGATATATATGGTGTTTTATTTATGATATTATCAAGTATTACATCCAATTTTTTTTCAGAACCTGGAACAGGATGCATTGTAATATATATCATATCACTTCTATCCATTCTTGCAAAAACACGCGGAGATTTTACATAATCAACAGTTGCGACAGAATCCAAAAGAACAAACACGCCTTTATCAAGAAGAATAGGTATAGACTTAACCTTACGCAACATATTTTCATTTTGAAATTCATAAATACCGGAAAACCTGACTTTCACCGGTTTACCGTCAAATTCAACATCATTTAAGAACACCCCTTTTGTTGTAGAACCTATGGATTCCGCGATTTTCCATGACGTTACACCGGCCATTGCGGCGGCTTCTCTGTTCGGCGTTATGCGCAATTCTTGTTTTTCACCGTCCGGATCAAGTCTTATATCATCCAAAACACCGGCGCTCTGAAAGCGTATTTCATCAATAAATTTATTTACATACTCAGCGGTTTGCTTTGGATCCATCCCTTTTACAGCCAGCCTTCTTCCAGAAGAAACGCCCAAAAGTTTTTGCGCGGCGTCTTCTGGAATATCGATGGATATTTTTGGGAAATTAAAAGTGTCAAAATTTTCTTTTGCCAGAATGTTTTTTGTTTCAGCAACAGCCTCATTAACATTTACGTTTCTTTTTAAAGTGCATTGCAAAAACAGCTCTTCATTTGAAAACCCAAATTCAGACCTTCTTAACACATCATCATATTCCGCGCCGGCGCGAGCCGTAACTTTTTCTATAAAATCGCTTTCTTTTAAACTTCCGCTTATTCTTACAGCCTCCTCGCCAATTTTTTCCATGGAGGTTCCGGCGGGATATTCCGCTTTCACAATAACAGAGCCGGCGCTTTCCGGCGTTCTAAAAACAACAGGGCGCGACGCCAACAGCAAAACGCCGGCTGCGCTAAAAAACGCCGCGGAAAATAAAACAATTTTGGGATGTCGGCAAGCAAAATCAACTGCGCGGGCGTATTTTACGTCCAAAAAATCTTTTCCAAGAGGCTGGTTCAAAACCAGCCGGGCTTTGAAACGGCCTTTATTAGGTAAAATAAATTTTCGAGACGCGCCGCAAGCTCCCGCTCGCCAAGCAAACCCAAAAAGCGAAGGCAGAATCAACTGCGCATACAGCCACCCGGCGATAACGGAAGCAATCAGCGTCACCGCCAAATCCCCGAACAACTCGCCAAGCGCCCCCGGCAAAAACATAACCGGCAAAAAAACAATCACCGTGGTGGCCGCGCCGCCAAAGCTTGACGCCGAAAGCGCTGCGGCGCACTCAGCAATCTTATTTGAGACGCCGTTTTCAAGATTTTCACCGCCGGCAATTTTTAAATCATTTTTCTTTCCCGTTGGACGCCCATAAAAAACGCGGCAAAGCGAATCAAGAATAACAACCGATGTATCGGAAACCAAACCAATCCCAAGCATAATTCCTGAAAGCGTCATGCTATTAAGCGTTTTCCCGCACAATTTAACGGCGATAATTGAAACAGCGGCTGCGACAGGAATAGATATAGCCGCCAAAACGCTGGTTCTTATATTGCGCATAAACAAACAAAGCGTTAAAAACACGGCGCAAGATCCAAAAATTCCAGAAACTATCAAACCTTTTAACCGTTCCATAATTTCCGGAGATTTATCGTAAACAATATGCGCTTCCACATCACGTCCAAATGTTTTAGATGCTTCATCAATCATTTTTTTTATATTTACCGATAACGCGATTGGATCCGCGCCTTCCTGCCTCCAAATTTCCAGGGCGGTTTGTTTTTTCCCGTTAAAAGCCCAAATGCTTTTTGGGTCTGCATTTCCCATTTTTACATAGGCTAAATCATTCAACAAAAAAGGCCCCGCATTCCCGGACAAATTTAAATACTGTATATCACGTAACTTTTTAGGTTTACCGGAGCTGTTAATTATCACCTCACGATCCCCGTCTTTTGCTGTTCCGGCTGGAGTCTCCGCGATTTCACCGTTAACCAGCAAAGCCAAACCATTCACATCAAATCCCTGGGGGGCGGCGCGCTGCAAATCCACCGCCACTTTTATTTCACGTTCTTCACCACCAGACAGAACTATAATTCCAACGCCGTCTATACGGCGCAACCGCGTACGCAATTCATACTCCGCAAAATCGCGCTCAAACACCGCATCTCCATTCTTTGCAAAAACGGCTATAACAGCGTGCGGCTCCATAAACGCTCCGGCGGCTCTAACGGAAGGTTTTTCAACATTTTGAGGCAGGTTTGGGTAAACGGCGTCGACGGCCTCCCTTACAAGCAAAGCGGCGCGTCCTGAGTCAGTTCCCCAGCGAAAATCCAGCATAACAAGCGATGAACCATCCCGCGAAACGCTGCGAATCCGCTCCAAACCTTTAAGAGACGAAAGCGCGTCTTCAACGGGCGTCGTAATAATCAAACGGACGTCTTCCGCGCCCAGGCCGCTGTAGTTTGTTTCTACAGCGATTCTTGCCGGCCCTATTTCCGGCAAAACGTCCAAAGGAAGTTTTAACGCAAAAATAACAGCGGCTAGAAAAACAGCGCCTAACGTCATGCTTGTTGCGACAGGCCGATTAACAAAAAAACAAATCAGACTTTTCATATACAAACCTATTTAAACAATTCTATTCGCTGAATTGCGGTGTTTTTATTGCCTAAATCATCCTTAAGGCCGGAACCTATATAAAATGTAACCATACCATTCTTGTTTATATTCTGAAATTTACCCCGCACTTCAACACGGGAATAATCAGAAAAAGTTTTTTCTTTTTCCTGCCACGTAAATTCTGAATCCGTCATTTTATAAGCAGAAAAATTCATACAATTGTTTGTATATTCAATTCTAAAAAGCTCACGTAAAGAAAGAATGTCAATTTTTGAGTTTTTCGCCGTATCAAAATAAAGTTCTATCCATGTTTCTATATCAGTTTCATATTTATAAGAGTCGTCCGAGCCTTCTATTTTAAAATCATATGGATAGCTCAAAAGAAAATCGTCTTTTTGATTTTCATTTAACCGGTAAACCAGCGCGGAATCCGCGTTTTTGTCAGAGCTTGGTTTCCCCGGCATACGAAATCCCGCAAAAACAGGCGGTTTCGACGTCTCCCCGTTTGCGTATATCCTGTATATAAATACGTTTTCATTTTTGTTCCCATACATATCGAACAAACCGTTTTTAACGCTAATAATATATCTTTCTTCAAAAACCGGAATTTCCAAAAATCTAATTTTGATGGAATCAGAAAATCCGCTAAAAGGTTCAACGGCATATTTTATTGAGGGTTCTATTGTAATGCGGTTCTTTATTTGCATTACATCTATTTTCTCTGTAAACTCCACAAGCAAACTGTATGTTTTTTCCCATAAACAATTTTCAAAAATCGAATCTGTTAAATTTACATTAGATGGAAAATATCTGTTTAATTCAAAATTTTTATTATTATTTTCATCAACCGCAAATACACCGGATATATCAGGAATTTTTACATCATCTCCAAAAGAAAAATAAAAATTATACTCATCTTTTAAAGGTACGCCGTATATACTTTCTAAGTCTTTAGATATATTTATTTTATATTCAATTCCATATTGCCATAACTCAACAGGAATAAAAGACGCCAATGTATTATTTTCTGTTAATTCCCAATAACCAGATATATCTGGATTTATATTTATATTTTCTTTACACGAAACTATATCCACACTTTCGGAAAAACAAATGCTTAAAACAGCGTCTGTTTCCATAATTACGGCGCCGTCTTTGGGAAAAGTTTCAACAATTTCAGGTCTGGGCTTTATTTTTTGGAAAGTCCATTTGTTTTCAAATTCTTCCTCCAGCGAAAGGCCCTGGGTGTTTTTTGCGCCGGCGGAAACAACAAGTTTAAAATCTTTGCCGTAGTTAATTGGAAAAGACGGCGAAAAACAAACCGTCTTCCCGTTCCAAATAAAACGCCCGCTCACTCTTTCTTCATCCACAGTTAAAGAAAACGCGCTTTCAACAGACCGCTCGTCCGGCTCCTGGGAAAAACTAACCGAAATCCCAGCATCAGGCCGCGAAACGCCTTCTCTGGGAGACCAATCAACAACGGCGAATTCTTCCTCACGCAACACTTCGCAAGAAACAAAACAGATTAAAATAAACGATATAAGTATGCTAAACGCAAATACATATCTATTCATTTTATAACCTCAAAATAAATATTTATTCCTTCTTTTATATAAGACCCTTTTCCATTTTCTGTTCCGCTTTCCATGCCCGCTATAGAAATTTTGTAAAACTTTTCTTTTCCACTCTCAAAAGATTCCACGCCCTGCCAATTAAATTCGACAATATCGTCAGAAAGCCATTTTACGCTCACAAGAGCCGCCGGCCCAAGAAACGCCGGAAATACAGGCGTCAACGTTATATTTCTGCTTATATTTCTTTTAGCTTCCGCCGTCCATAATTCAGACCACTTAAAAATTACAGAAAAATTCATAGCTGGATTTACAGCAATTTTATGTGTTTTTATATTCTCTATATCATTTCTGTATATATTTTTTTGAAAAGAACCGCTTGTAAATTTTAATTCATTAATATACATATAATTTATTGCGGACTTAAATGTATCGTTATATTCGGATTTAATTTTTATTCCATATATATCAGAAGCATCTTTACTTACAGTCAAAATATATTCACTTTCCGGCGTTGGGTTTTTATATGGAATAAAAACAAAAACGCTTCCCGATATTTGATCAATATAACCCAGCAAACCCGGCTGTATTTTCACCGCATTCCGCACACTCGCGGCGTCCATGTTTTTATCAAACCGGATTCCTATTCCGCAACCAAAAGGCAGGCCTGTTTCTTTAAGAAGGCCCACATCGGATTGCAAATAACCGGCGCCTTCCACCGGGCTTATTTTCGCGGCGTACAAATATTTTACAGATGGAAGAGCGGCTTCCTTGTTCGTAAAAAAAGTTCCGGTTTCTTTTTTTGCCAACGTAGAACCGGCTAAATTAAGGGCCTTTTTCGTCAAATTCCATGTAAAACTTTTAAAAGGCGTCAACTTTTCTTTTGTGCTTATTTCAACGCTAACATCGTCAATCCAGTTAAAAATTAAATCTTTACGCCCTTCCAGCGAAAAATTTTCTTCTACGCTACGCCTGTTCATGGGGGAAGAAAAAACAAGGTGTATTTTACCGCCATCCTCCACATCCACGCTTTCTCCATCAGCCGGAGAAAACTTTATCAAATAAGGCTGCGTTTCCGCGCTTACAACAAAAAAAGGCACGGCAAAATCCGCATATCCATCGCGTCCGTCCAAAGTTTCAACGGTTCCAGAAAAATTCAACACATAACGCAATCCTGGGCGCCAGGGGGCTCTGGGCGAAAAAATCAATTTACCGGCTTCCCAAAAAACGTTTCCTTCAACAGATCCATCCGGGCTGGAAATTTTCAATATGCTTTCCGCTTCCGCCTTTTTTACCGGCGCGTCAAACTGTATAAAAACATTGGTTTTAGGGTCAGGCAAAATTGAATTTGCGAATTCTGGATAGCTTTGCATTCGAACTTCCCTAAAATCAATAAAGCCGCACGATAAAAAAGCGGCGCATAATAAAAAAACAACCGTCATCCATAAAACAGGAATAATGGATGCGTTATCTCGCGATTGATACATATTCACCATCCTGTAACGTTGAATCAGGATTAAGCGCCAGCAGTTCGCCTTCTTTTAATCCGTCAATCACTTCCCAGCCGCCTTCAATCACTTCTCCCAGAACAATCAATCGTTCATGCAGTTGTTTGCCATTTACAACAAAAACAGTCGCTTTGTTTTCCTGTCTGCCGGAGATGCAGTTTGAATTTAAAACGATAACTTCACGCGGCGCACCGGCGTTAATAACAACTCTGGCGAACATCCCCGGTTTAGCGTAATTTTTTCCAATTGTTTCACCAGAAATAAGTATTCGCACCATAAAAGTAAAAGACTGGGAGTCTGCGTAAGGAAAAACCAAATCCACTACGCCTTTAAAAACCGTGTTTGTACTATCCAGCGCGACAAAAGCCTCGCCGCCTTTTGTTATACGCAATGCGTCAGACTCCCTCACCGGAACAGAAACGCATAAAGACTTTGTATCCATTAGTGTAAAAAGTTTCTCCTCTTTTTTAACCCGTTCACCTTCCTCAAAATAGCGCATAGCCAAAACACCGGAAGCCGGCGCCCTTGTAACAAGTTCGCTTTTGGAAAGCAAAGTGGAACGCAGCTCCTTTTCAGCAGCCAAAACCCTTTCCTGGGCCGCGTTTACTTCGGCTTTAGCGCGTACAGTAGCCAAATCTATAAAAGCTTCATCAAGGGCGGCTTTTTCCAGTGGAACGGTAAAACCCGCTTCAATTAAATCTTTTTCCCTAAAACCCACCCTGCGTATAGCGATTTCCCGTTTAGAAAGCTCAATTCCAGACGCCTCGGCTTCCAGCGCAAATCTTGAAAGGCGAATTGCCTCTTCACTTACGCCTCCCGCTTCAAACAAAACCATCTGTGCAATAAATTTACGTTCACTTTCTTTATACCTTTTTAACGCCTCCTCTAATTCCGCGTCCGCTTTTTCCAGCGAAAGCATTTGGGCTTCCGCTGAATACCGCGCCTCTATATATGCGGCGGAAGACAACCGCAATGAAGCCTGCGCGGTTGCGAATTCATTTTCCGCACGCCCAACCGCCAGTTCAATTTGTTCGTTAGAAAGTTCCGCGATTATATTTCCAGCGTGTATTACGTCTCCTTCTCTAAAATATAATTTTTTCAAAACGCCATCCTGTGAAGCCGATATATTATATTTTTTTTGATACGAAAGCGCTCCAAAACCAAGTATCTCATTTGGCAATTCTTTTTTTCCCACAGCAAACGTGCGCACTTCTTTTATTGCTTTCGGCTGTTTATTTTTATTTTCATTCACACAGGAAAATAAAAATACAATGGAAACAAAAAATAAAAATTTAATACTCATAATATCTTTTCCTTAACGCTAACACCGGTTAAACCGGATTTTTTAAACCTGTTGTTTAAAATCCAAAACATTTTGAAACAGCTTCATTTATAAATATTTAAGTTCGCCTGGCTGTAAATCCAGCAAAGATTCCAGCGCTCGTTCTGCTTCCAGCAATCCTACAGCGGCCTGAATTACGGCTATTTCTTTTTGTATCAACATCGTTTGCGCGTCCATAAGCTCCAGCGAAGTAATTTGCCCCAAATCATGTTTCAAAACATATAAATTACGCTTATTTTTAGCGACTCGGCCCGCTTCAAGCGCGATTCGTCTTTTTTTATCCGCAAGAAGGCAATTTTCCCTCGCCGTTTTAACCGTTCTTGCAATTTGTTCAAGCGCGCCGGCGTATTTCTTTTGCTCATAGGCGAGCGCAAGACGCGCGGCTTTAACAGACATGGAAGCGGCGGGATCGGGCGCCGGAACGAAAGACCCGGACAACCGGGCGGTTTTCGCGTCTTTACCCTGAACGCCCGCCGTTATTGAAGAACTGCCGTTAAGCCACGGGCCGGCAAATTCCATGGAAATTCCAAGCGACCAGTTATATTTTGTAAGCGGGTATTGTTTCCCGCCCACGGAAAAGCTTCCTGTAGCACGTAACACCGGAAGCCAGGAAAAGGCCGCAAAACGCGCCGCTTCTTTTTTTTGACGTATAGACAAAAGCGCGTTTTTTAGATTCTGATTTCTTTCCAATGCGGCGAAAACTATTTTTTCCAAATCTGGCAATATTACACTTCTATACACGTCTATTTTTTCCGATAAAACCGGATATGTTTCCAATCCAAGCAAATTTAAAAATTGTTCGTTCATTTCATTTATTTCCAGTTCAAGAAACTCTATTTCTATACGCGCTTCATCAATCGATATATCCGCTTCATCAATATCAGTTTGCACCGCAATTCCCAGTTCAAATTCTTTTTTTAATACATTTCTTTGTTCGTTTAATGTTTCATATCCGGTTTTTCGTATAGAGATGATTTCGCGGCTTGTTAATATGTCCCGGTATGTGCTTAAAGCCTTCTCCACAACTTCACCAGACGCGGTTCCTAACCGGCTCTCCCCAAGTTCAAGGCCCGCGAATTCAAGCTTGCGGGAAGAAGCAAGCTTGCCGCCGTCAAACAAAACATGGTCTACACTTATAGTATAATTTTTCTGAAACGAATCCGCTTGATATTCATAAAGCCTATCATCCTCGGACGCCTGGAGCGTAAATTTCGGCAAATACGCCCTCCACCCCAAACGCCAGACGCTTTTATTAATTTCCTGCAACGCTTTTTCGTTTTTTAACTCATACGAAGCGGCGATTGCGAGATTCGCGGCGTCTTTAAACGTAATTTTCAGCGGCGCGGATGTTTGCCCGTACAAAAGGAACCGGCAAAAAAATAAAATTACACATAACAAAAAAATCTGTTTCATTTATTCTTCCATGCGGCGCTGTTTTTTAATTGAAAAACCGCGTTTTTTACGCATTGTCTTAAAAACAATTCCAGGTTTTTGGAAGATGAAAAGCTTTTTGACCCCAGTGTTATTATGCGGCTTGCGGCGTCCGGCGTTAAAATACAATCATTCGCCTCGGCGATTTCACCGCCGTTCATTTCAAAATCCATATTTCTTTTTATAAACACTTCCATAGACAGGGATTTTTTTGCGTTCCAGGCGTCCGCGCATTCACGCTCGCTTAAATAAACGTCCACAATATAATCCGCGTTATTTCCGGCAAAAATCATTTTGTTTTCAAGAAAAAGAACAGGAAGCAAAACCGCTATTTCACGTTCAACGGCGTACCCTCCGCTTTTATCTACATTTATGCTTCCCAATTTAACGCTTGCAATGGCGTTCCCGTCATACGACCAACCCGTTCCATTCCTGGCAATGTCATTTGTTTTACAGGAAATAAAAAACACAACAAAAATAAATACACATATAATTTTATTCATAATTTTTTCCTTTTATTGCAAAACAAAAACCAGTCTGTCATTCAACATTAGAGTTGTTTGGAAACTTCAGTTTTTGAACAACTTCCACTTAAAAAACGCAAAATGCCAGGCATTTTGCAAGACTTGGGCGACAACCAACCAGGGCGAGCGAACAAGTCCATTATTCACCCGCTGTTTGCGCCGGTGTTTTTATTATGTTTTCCAAATTTTCTATTGTTTTATAAATAGGGCTTTGTGCGTAAATAAGCGCTTTTGCGCGGCGCAAATCTTCCAATGCGGCCTCGTCCCGGCCCGATCTCCAATGGAACCGCCCTCTGTCCAAAAAGGCGAGCGCGGTTTCGCCGGACGCTTCAACGGCGCGGTTCAAATACGCCGATGCTGTTTTATCGCCGGCGCCGTCAGCGCTTTCAGCTAACTGGGCGGCGAGTCTTAAAGCGCGAACATTGGACGGGTCGTCCGAAATGATGTTTTCCACAATTAAAACCGCCTTTTTTTCATCGCCTTGTTCGTGGTATATACGCGCCAAAAATAAAGCCGCTTCCGTTTGAGTAGGCCGGCGTTTTAGAACCCGTCTAAAATCAGCGGCGGCTTTTTCAATATCGCCGGAAAAATAAAAAGCTTTGCCCCGCAGCGTTAAAGCGGGCGTAAATTTACCGGTTTTTGGATTATTTAAAAGCATCTGCGAAGCGTCTTTAAAGCGGCCTTCCGCATAAATTTTTTGAGCGCGTATATACATTTGCAATGTATCGTCATCCACGTTTTTTTGCGCGGCGTTTTCCGGCAAGCATCCGCTTAAAGCAAGAACCAAAAGCGCAAACCAAAGAACTATTTGTACGTTTGCTTTTTTAAAAAATTCCGGTTTATACCATCCTGAGCTCAATTTAGGAAAAAGTTTTTTAAAAATAATCCTTGCGTTTTTATATTTTGGCGATTCCGTTCCTTTATTTTCACAAACACAATTTGTTTTAATTTTTATATTCTTGTGGATATATTTTTTCAAAGCGTCACCCTCTAACGATATAATTAAGTCTTTCAAAAAGCCTTGATTCTCGTTTTGAATTTTTTATTTTTTCCTGTTGCGTCAAAAACCATTCTTTAAAAGGCTCCAGCTCCGCAACGCCGCGCATAGCTCCAGTTGCGTAGGCCGTCCAATAATTGTCCGGCAGGCCGGCGAGCGGCAAAAGAGGCGTCAGTAATGAAGGGTCTCCGTTATTAACCGCCTCCATCACCGTTTGTTCAATTTCTTTTTTGGTAAGAAAGACTGGGCCTTCAGAAAGGTTTAGGCCGGAATAAGACGCCAGAATATACCGGGCCTCTTTTGCGTAAGGCCCCTCTGGGAACAAGTCTATGCACCGTTCAGCAAATTCCGCGCTTACAGCCCCTGTTGTATGTCTTGCTCCAAAGTACCAGTATGGGGGAAAACTGCTGTAACGGGCCCTTATCGCGGCGTATTCGGCGTTTCTGTATCGCGCCCGCCGGCTGTCAGCGTCAGAAATATTTATTTCGCCTTCGCAAACAAGCCGCACCCAATGCAAAAAATCATCCGGTTCGTCGTCTGTATCCAAAGACATTTCTTTTAGGCTGGAAAGCGTTTTCTCATAACGGCCGTCAGTAAAATCGAGCAATGCGTTGCATATCAGTATAGCCCGCATTTTATTTTCCATAGAAACATCGGGCGCTTTTTCTTTATCCAAATATAAAGTTTTAATTTTTTGCAGGCCGTCTTTAACAGCTTTTTTCTCCATGGGCTTTTTATCCGCTTTGCCGTCTCCGGCAAGGCCGCCGTAGGAATAAGCCCACTGCAACTCCTTAAAAGCGGCCGTTACAGCGCCTGAATAATCGCCGGCGTTTTCGCGTAACGTTGATTCCGCAAGCCCCATTCCTGGCAGAAACCCGTTGGAACGTTCAAATTCAGATATTGCGTCTAACGCGGCCCTTTCCCGTTCTCCGTAATTTTCCGGTTTAAAATTTAAGTTTTGGGCTTTAGCGGCGTCTTCGTTTTGCAAAACGCACACGGCGTCTTTATTTTTTACGGCGCACGAACTTGTAAATACAAAAGCGAGCAATCCAAAAACCAAAACGGATATTTCCGGTTTGTTAATTATTTCCATGTCATATCCTCTTTAATACATTTACAGAGATATGAGCGTTTTTGCTTGATTGGACTTGTTCGCTCGCCGCCCTGGTTGGTTGCCGCCCAAGTCTTGCAAAACGCCTGGCATTTGGCGTTTTCAAGCGGATTGGTCTTAATAAAAAAAATATTTTTTTGTTATAATTCCTGTATGGCAAATGCGGCGTTTAAGGCGATAATACGGGGGCGGGTTCAGGGGGTCGGCTTTAGGTACAGCGCAAAAAGCGAGGCCGACAAATATCATTTAACAGGATGGGTGCGGAACCTTAACGATGGTTCCGTTGAGGTATGGGCGGAAGGTCTTGAATACCCGTTAAAGCGCTTTTTGGAATGGCTTAACAAGGGGCCGTCCTGGGCGCAGGTAGATTCTGTTGAATCGTGGGAACAGCAACCGTCAGGCGGCTACAAATCTTTTAAAATCGTAATGTAACATACCGCTTATAAATAAGTCCATTCAGCCTGTTCCAAAACCCGGTTAGTTTTGAAAGGCTCTTACAGTTTCTCCGGCTAAAGCCTTCCAAAACCGCCTTTTTCAAGGTTGCGGTTCCAAGACTTTAGGTTTTGGAAGCGCCTTCATTGTTAAACAAGCGTATTGCGTATTTAAAACAAAAAGCCTTCCGGGTTTTTCTCCGAAAGGCTTTTTGTTTTGTCTGCTTCTAAAAAACCAAATGCGGCGTCTATAAGTCTAGGCCCATTTTAAATAGCCCTGGCGGAAGGGGTGAACAAGGGCGTCGTGCTTTGGAAGTATACGAACCGTATGCCCCTGCAATCCGGTGTCGTTGCACTGTATTTTTACATGAAACTTGTAACCGCCGCTTTCTTCTTTGGCGCCCGCATTCATTTCGGTGCATAAGGCTTCCTCAATCATTTTTGTTTGATTAGATATAGGGCCGTGATAGAGTTGAACGGTTACATCATCAGGGCTAAGGCGGCCAAGTTCAATATAAACGGTTATATTAATGCCGTCTCCGCGTTGCATTATAGGCTTTGCGTCGGAGGTAATTTCGCCAATTTTAATATCATTCCAGGCGGAGCTAAGTTTTTCAAAATATTCAGCCAACTGTTTAGGTTCTTCGTAGCCGCTTTTTTGAATCCGCTGATAGTTTTTAAGAGCCGGAAAATAAAACTTATTGGAATAATCCATAAGCATACGGTGGCTCGACATAGACTGGCCGATCTGCTTCATACAGCTTTTCATCCGCCTGATCCATTCCCGGGGAAGACCGTCACGACCGCGCTGATAGAACAGGGGGATAATCTCCCGCTCCAGAAGATCATAGAGGGCTTTGCTTTCTATATCGTCCTGAAGGTTGGTATCAACGTACTCCTCCCCCCGTCCTATGGCCCAGCCAACTTCGGGGTTATAGGCTTCGTCCCACCAGCCGTCGAGGATGGAACAGTTGAGAACACCGTTTATGGCCGCCTTCATGCCGCTGGTCCCGGAAGCCTCCAGGGGCCGGCGGGGGGTATTAAGCCAGAGGTCCGCGCCGCTGGTAAGATAGTGCGCCATATTCATGTCATAATTTTCCAGAAAAACGATCCGGCTCTGCACATCGTGTTCTTCGGCAAAATGGACGATACTGCGGATCAGTTCTTTTCCGGGCATATCCATGGGATGGGCCTTACCGGCAAAAATCAACTGGATGGGTCTCTCGGTATCATTTAAGAGTTTGAGGAGCCGT
>JAITER010000064.1 GCA_031281945.1 Spirochaetaceae bacterium
TCACGGCTCACGGCTCACGGCTCACATTATAGTGTATTAAGAAGACGGCGTGTCAAGTACCTGACGCCGCAAATCCTTCAGTTTAATCCTAATCGAATTTCCCCATTTATACGGCAAAATACCTCGTTTTTGGCAATGAATAGCGAAGAACTAATATTGATAGTTAGGCGAAACTTTATGCGCCCCGCTTTGAACGACATTGAAAGCGGGGCGAAGGTTGAAAAACGCGGCAAAAAATCTGAATGGGTCCTGGCGCGGCGGCATCCGTGCCGCCGTTTCGCAAACAAAAAAAAGACCGGCCGTTTCGTGGTCGTATGATGGACATAGAACATGCAAAAGTCAAAAGCCAAGAGCATTGTGATCCCGCATTAGACTTTGTAAAGCCCCCTCTGAGCATTTCCTTTAGGGGAGCGGCATGAACTTCAATTCCTGGCAGTATCTGGTATTCTTTCCGGTAATTTTCATACTGTACTATGCCGTAACGGCAAAAAACCGGCGGCACAGCAACCGGATTTCTCAAATCATTCTTCTTGCCGCCTCGTTTTTCTTTTATGCCTGCTGGAATCCCGCATATCTGTTCTTAATCCTGCTTTCCGTACTGGTAACCTGGGTATCCGGGCTTGTGATGGAAGGAAAGACGCAGCGTCAAAAGAGGCTTGTTTTAACGTTTTCCCTCATTATCAATTTGGGTATCCTCTTTTTCTTCAAATACTACAATTTTTTCGCCGCGACATTCGGCGGGTTGACGCCGTTTCAAATGCCCGCCTTTAACGTCCTGCTCCCGGTGGGCATATCGTTTTACACGTTTCAGGCATTGGGCTATTCCATCGACGTATATAGGGGAACGGTAAAAACGGAACGGGATTTTATCAATTACGCGCTTTTCGTAACGTTTTTCCCGCAGCTTGTCGCGGGACCCATTGAACGCACCGCAAACCTGCTTCCGCAATTCAAGGTGAATCACCGGTTTGACTATGAGCGGGTAACAAGCGGACTTAAACTTGCCGCATGGGGAATGTTCAAGAAGGTAGCCGTCGCGGACAAGGCCGCGGTGTATGTAAACGCCGTGTATGGCGACCCGGCTTCTTACCCTGCCGCCTCGCTGCTGCTTGCGACATTTTTCTTTGCCGTGCAGATTTACTGCGATTTTTCAGGTTATTCGGATATTGCCATCGGGTGCGCCCGCGCTCTGGGTTTTGATTTAATGCGCAATTTCCGGTCGCCCTATTTCGCCCGCTCCATTACGGATTTTTGGAGGCGCTGGCATATATCGCTTACTACATGGCTTACCGATTATCTGTACATTCCCCTTGGAGGCAGCCGCAAAGGCTTTGGACGGCAATGCATAAACATATTGATTGTGTTCACCGTCTCTGGCCTTTGGCATGGCGCGGCCTGGCATTTTGTGGCATGGGGTATATTGTGCGGCGCTTTTCAGATTGCCGAGCGTTGTGTGCAAAGATACGGGAATAAGTTTGTTAATACGTATCGCTTTTCCGCTGAACACAAACAGAAAAACAACGCGGTTGCATTGTTTCAAATCCTTATTACTTTTGTATTTGTCTGTTTTGCGTGGGTATTTTTCCGCGCAAACAGCGTTTTCGACGCTTTTGTCGTTTTCAGAAAATTGGTTTCGCTGCCTTTTGAACTCGCTCAATATGCCGCACAATTACCGCAGAACGGCATTATTGGCACGGTGCGGCTTATGTTTCAGTTGGGGGCTGAAGTGGCAAATCCCATAGCCGGATTTGGCATAACCGCACTTGCTTTCTCATGGGCCTCCATCATCGTTTTAGGAGTTGTAGAAGTCCTGACACGAAAGACCGATGGAACAATACAGATTATGAAAGCGCCGCTCATAGCGCGATGGGCGCTTTATTATGGATTAATCCTGGTTATTGTTTCCGGTTTTTCACAAACCAGTGTACAATTTATCTATTTTACATTTTGAGGATGATCGATGATTGAGGATGATCGATGAAAAAATTTATAACCAAGACTTTAATTCTTATTTTCCCATTTTTTATATGTACAGTAATATACGTTGTCTTTGATCCGTTTAAAGTTATAAGAACATATACGAATTATTATCAGTATGATGAAGTTGGAAGAGTTGGAATCAACAGGGATTGGGTTAGTACCAATACATTTATAGATAATTCTCAAACCATTAACTACGATTCGTTCATATTTGGAAATTCGCGCTCAATATTCTATGAAATTAACGATTGGAAAAAATATATAGAACCGCACAGCAACTGTTATCATTTTGATGCATCAGGAGAGGCGTTGTATGGAATTTATAAGAAAATACTCTTTTTAGATAGAAATGATACTACTATAAAAAATGTGATAATTATTTTTGATTATGATACTTTAAGTAAAATTATTCCAAACCAGGGCCATTTATCCATAATATCACCTCAACTGGAAGATAATAACAACTTAATTGATTTTCATTTAACCTTTATAAAGACATTCTACAATTTAAAATTCATGGCGGCTTTTATTGACTATAAAATATCAGGCAAGATAAAGGAATATATGAAAACCGAAAATTTGCTTGACGATAGACCTCTTCACTATGATGTAATCACAAATGAGATTACATACCCAAATTTTGAAGAATTAATAGAAAACGGGCTATATTTTACAGACAGCAGAATGAAAGTATTTTTTGAACGCGGTACACATGAAGAAGTGTCGCCTGTTGTAATAAAACAAAAACAGATTAATATGTTACAAGAAATCGCGGACATCTTTCAGAGATACCACACTAATTATAAAATTATTATAAGTCCTTTGTATGATCAAAAAAAGTTGAATCCCCAAGACCTGGAAGCTTTACGATCAATATTTGGAAAGGATACTGTTTACGATTTTTCCGGCATAAACTA
>JAITER010000031.1 GCA_031281945.1 Spirochaetaceae bacterium
CCGGAACCCGCATTCAGCGGCCTGCCGTCAAGAAGCACTTCCGACAAAACGGCGCCGCTCTTAACCTTAAAGTTAAAGTAAACGGCGCCCGCCTCGCCCCTTGGGTACGGCGCCAGGTAATATTTCCGCTCCGGCGAAAAAGACTTGGGGTACACATACGAACTCACATCCACCGAAAAGCCGGCCGAGCTTATCGAAAGGGCCTCTAGCTCCGCGCCGCCGCCGTCTCCAGAGCCGGAAGGCGCGGACGGGTCGGAAGGCGCCGTGGTTATTTCCGGGGAAGCGCAGGCGAAAAACAAAAAAACAGACGCGGAAAATACCGCAACGGCCCGCTTATCTAAAAAGCGTGAAAAGCGGCTGGGGGGGGGGGGGGGGGGGGTTGAAGGTTTTTTACGGTTATACGCGCCATCTTTGTCATCTCCCAAAAAATACGCTGGGGTTTCGCGGCCAAGTTAAGGCCGCCTTCTTCTATCATTTGAGATAGTTCCAAAACTTGCGGTTTTAGAACTATCTCGCTTACAAATATACCAAAATCGCCGCCTCCGGTAAAGATTGCAAGCTCACGCCGGGAAATCGCGGCGTTACGCGCAAAAACAGGCGCTTTTAACCATTGACTTTAGCAAGCGCGCAAGGATACGATAACCTTATCATGATTATAGTTCTTTCTCGTGACGCTTCGTCACATAATAAAGAAATTGTTAAATCTTATTTAAAAGACAACGGATTTTCCGTACGTGAACAAATTTTTGGAGACGACCTGTTGCTGTGCGCATCCGGTAAAACCACGGCGGACGTCCGCGAACTTACACTTTTACCAGGCGTTGAGCGCGTAGCCTCGACTTCTAAACCTTACCAACTCGCATCCAGAGAAACGCAGGCCGCAGACACCATAGCGTCTGTGGGCGGGGTGCAAATAGGCGGCGCCCGAATTTCCGTAATCGCGGGCCCCTGCGCCGTGGAAAGCAAAACTCAAATAATGGAATCCGCCGCTTGCGTGCGGGAATCTGGAGCCGTCATACTGCGCGGCGGAGCGTACAAACCCCGCACAAGCCCGTACGCTTTCCAGGGCCTGGGAATGGAAGGCCTGGAATACATGAAAGCCGCCGGGGAAGCTTACGGTATGCCAATAGTTACGGAAGTCGTGTCGCCTGAATTTGTGGAAGCGATGAAAGACCTTGTAGACGCCTACCAAATAGGCGCCAGAAATATGCAAAATTTCGAACTACTTAAAAAAGTGGGCGCGACAGGAAAACCCGTACTGCTTAAACGCGGGCCTTCCGCAACAATAGAAGAATGGCTGCTGGCCGCCGAATATTTACTGGCCGCCGGAACAAAAGACGTAATTTTGTGTGAGCGCGGCATTAGAACATTTGAAACATACACCCGCAACACGCTGGATATTTCCGCAATCCCGGTAATGAAGGGCCTTTCGCATCTGCCCATAATAGTAGACCCAAGCCATGCGGTGGGGATACGCAACCTGGTTCCAAAAACGGCGCTCGCGGCTATAGCCGCAGGTTGCGACGGCCTTACGGTAGAAGTTCACCCAAACCCGGAAAAAGCGTTTTCCGACGGGCCGCAATCGCTTTATCCCGAACAATTTGAACGGCTCATGCGCGATATTGAAGTTTTGGCGCCGGTTGTGTGCAAAGAACTTTTGCGCACGCCCAAAAAACCAGCCGCCGCGCAAAACAACAAGGGATTGGACGGAAAATGGGCCCAGGCTTTTTCGCTGGTAATGGAAAAAGTCGTTTTTTGCGGTGAAAACGGCGCCTATTCGGAGCAGGCGTTAAACCGCGCATTCGGTGAAAATTGCTCCAGGCTTCCCGTAAAGTCTTTTCCCGCCATTTTTGACGCGATTTTGGGCGGCGAAGCGACTTTTGGAGTAATCCCTGTGGAAAACAGCCTAACTGGTTCCATACACGAAAACTACGATCTTTTTATACGCTACCCGGATGTAGTGATTGTAGGCGAAATAAAAATGCGAATAGTCCACTGCCTTATTACAACGGAAGACGCAACGTTTGAAACCATAAAAACCGTAAGAAGCCATCCGCAGGGATTCGCCCAATGTAAAGAATTCCTGGACGAACATCCCGGCTGGCGTCCGGAAACCTGGAATAACACCGCCGCCGCGGTTCATTCCATAGCGGAAACAGCGCGTTCCGGCAAACCCGACGTTACGCTTGCGGCTATAGCCTCAGAGACGGCGGCCAAAGTTCACGGATTAAAAGCGTTAAAAACCGGCATAGAAACAAACCCGCTAAACTACACGCGCTTTGTAATCGCGGCCAGAAACGAAGGCGGCAAGGCGCTTGTTCCAGACGGTCTTGCCGGCCAAAAGCCTACAAAGGCCTCGCTGGTTTTTTCTGTAAAAGACAAACCTGGTATATTGTACACGTGCTTGCAAATACTAAACAATCACGGATTAAACCTGGCGAAGCTGGAATCCCGCCCAATAGTCGGCCAGCCGTGGAATTATATGTTTTACGTTGATATAACCATGCCGGACGAAAAACAAAACATGGACGCGGCCCTGTCCGATTTAAGCAAACAAGCCGAAAGCCTGCACTTTTTAGGCGCATACCGCGCCGCATAGCTCAACTTTATTTTTACAAGGCGCTATTTTCCCCTTCCCCGGTGAAACTGGGGAAGGGCTATGCGCCCCAATCCTCGCGCTCAATGCGCGGAAACTTTTTTGTTCAACGCCAAAGCCGCGTATTGGCAGTCTGTGCTGTAAAAACAAGAAAAATTAAGGTAAAATACGGCTATGAACCGGCATAAAAATTTTCCCGCGCTTACTTTAAGTATGCGTTCTTTTGGAGAATCCAACAGGGAAGCTTTTTTCCTTACTCCGCAAGACGGAATTGTAAAAGCCGCCGTTTTTGGAGGGCCTAAAAGCAAGCTTCGCGCCTATGTCTCGCCGTTTCAAAGCGGTACGCTGTACCTGTACAGCGATTCCGCCAAAAATACAAACAAGGTTACAGACTTTGACGTGGCGGCCTGGAGGCCGGAATTACGCGAAATGCTGGAGCGGGGCCTTACCGCAACCTATATTTCCGCGGCCCTGCTCGCCGGTTGCGGCGGCGGGGTGGAAAGCTCCGCCGCATTTGACCTGGCAAACGACTGTTTAGACGCCCTAAAAACGGCGGACGATTCGTTGTGCGAAGCCGTTTACGTTTACTTTTTATGGAACTGGCTCGACGTCCTGGGTTTTAGGCCGGAAGGCGGCGCGGAAAAAGCCGTTTACGCCGGAGTGCGCTTCCCCGCGGATGTTATACGCCATTTTAAAGAGACCGCCGCTTTAAAAGCGAAAGAACTTTATTCCTTCACACCGCCTTCCCGCGCAAGCTTGAGCGCGGCGAAAAAAATCTTGCGGGGGCTTTTACACGAGGCCTCCGGAAGCCGTGTTTTTTTAAGGGAAGTTTAATGCGTAAAAAAACACTCATAGCGATGTCCGGCGGCGTGGATAGTTCCGTGGCGGCCTACCTTATGCTCGAAAACGGCTGGGGGTGCGCCGCCGCCACAATGAAATTATTCGACTCGCCCGACGGTCAATTCGCCGGCGGCAAAACTTGTTGCAGTCTTTCGGATGTAAACGACGCCCGCGATGTATCCGTCCGGCTTGGCATCCCTCATTATGTTTTAAATTTTAAAAACGAATTTGAAAGTTTAGTAATAGAACGCTTCATCCGCGTATACGAAGAAGGCGGAACGCCGAATCCGTGTATAGACTGCAACAGATTTATTAAATTCAAGATGCTTTTACTGCGAGCGAAACAAATTGAACATGACGTATTAACCACCGGCCATTACGCCCGTATAGAAAAAACCGGAGGGCGGTTTTTGCTTAAAAAGGGAATCGATGTAAAAAAAGACCAAAGTTATGTGCTATACGCCATGACCCAGGAACAGCTCGCCCAAACGCATTTCCCGCTTGGAAGCCTTACAAAAGATGAAGTGCGGGCCGTCGCTTTGGAACAGGGTTTTATTAACGCTAAAAAAAGGGAAAGCCAGGACGTCTGTTTTGTGCCGGACGGCGATTACGGCGCATTTATGGAAAGACGGCGCGGGGCGCCTTACGCGGAAGGCGCGATAATCGATAAAACGGGGCGGCGGCTTGGGCGGCACGGCGGTTATATCAGGTGCACTATAGGCCAACGGCGCGGGCTTGGGATTTCCGGCGGTTCGGAACCGTTGTATGTTACGGCGAAAGATCCCGTGGAAAACACGGTAACTTTAGGGCCCCGCGGCGAGCTTTATTGCAACACCGTTAAGGCGTCCGGAATCAATTTAATAGCGGCGGATTCTCTGGAAAAACCGGTCAAGTTAATGGTAAAAACGAGGTATCTGCAAAAAGAAGCGCCCGCAACCGTATTCCAGGAAGATATGAATACAATCCGCATAAACTTTGACGAGCCGCAAATGGCGGTTGCGCCGGGTCAGGCTGCGGTGTTTTATGACGGGGACGTCGTGGTGGGCGGAGCTGAGGTTACGGCCTCGTTAAAGGAGCGTTATGCGTAATTTTGAAAAATCGAAAAAACTGGACAACGTGTGTTACGAGATACGAGGGCCTGTTATGGAAGAAGCGAAGAGGCTGGAGGCGGAAGGTTTTAACATTTTAAAACTTAATATAGGCAACCCCGCCGCATTCGGGTTTTACGCGCCGGACGAGATTATTCACGATGTTATTTTCAACCTAAAAGAAGCCCAGGGTTACAGCGATTCGCAGGGGGTTTTCGCGGCGCGCAAAGCGGTTATGCACGATTTCCAGAACAAGGGCGTTATGGACGCGCAAATTGAAGATATATACATAGGGAACGGGGTGAGCGAACTTATCATGATGTCCATGCAGGGTCTTTTAGACGCCGGAGACGAAGTGCTTGTCCCGGCCCCGGACTACCCGCTTTGGACGGCGGCGATTACCCTTGCCGGCGGCACGGCGGTGCATTATTTGTGCGATGAGCAAGCCGCGTGGAACCCGGACATAAAAGACATATCCTCAAAAATAACGCCTAACACAAAAGCCATTGTGGTTATAAACCCGAACAATCCCACCGGCGCGGTTTACGAAAAAGAAGTTCTGGAAGGAATAGCAAAAATCGCCGTCGAAAACGAATTAATAGTGTTTTCGGATGAAATATACGATAAAATTATATACGATGACGCCGTACACATCCCTATGGCGGTGATAAATCCAGATATACTTACCGTAACGTTTAACGGACTTTCCAAAGCCTACCGCGCCGCGGGCTTCCGCTCCGGCTGGATGGTTTTTTCCGGCAATAAAAAAATAGCGAAAGGCTACCTGGAAGGAATAAAAATGCTCGCAAATATGCGAATGTGCGCAAACGTGCCGGCCCAATTTGGCATACAAACGGCTCTTGGCGGCTATCAAAGCATACGCGATTTTGTTTTACCAGGCGGACGGCTGCTGGAACAACGAAACGCCGCTATCGGTATGCTCAACTCAATTCCCGGGATTTCTGTGGTTAATCCAAAAGGGGCTTTGTATTGTTTTCCTAAAATAGACGTAAAAAAATTTAATATAGAAAATGACGAGCTTTTTGTTTTGGACTTTGTGCGGAAAGAACACATACTTTTAATTCACGGAACCGGCTTTAACTGGCCCGCGCCGGATCATTTTCGTATAGTCCTTTTACCGGACAAAAAAAACCTAACCGAAGCCATAAGCCGTCTTGGACGATTTATGGAAACATACAGGCAAAAGGCGTAAATAAACGCGGCCTGACGGGGCTTATCCGCGCCCTATTTTTTCCGTAAAATCCATTTATGGAACGTCTCCGGTCTGTTTTTAGAAACAGGCGCGGATTTTTTAGTTAAAAACGCAAAGTTGAGCTATGATGCGGCTTTTTGATAAACAAGACAAAAAACGCCTTGTTTTAGGCGCAATTCCGGTAAAATACGTCTTGTTTTTTAAGCAAACATCGTTAATTTACAGGTTGCGGGCGAATCTGATTAACGGTTAAAAATCGTAATAAATTTGTTCGGCAACCAGCCTGGTTGTTAAACAGCTTTTACGTTTTTTGAGGCTGTTGTTTGCAAAACAAGCGCTTTTTATCAAAGGATGTTCAATAAGCCGGCGTTTGCGGACGCTTTTAACAATTCAGGGGGTATTTTTAATGAGTAAGATTTCGACGTTGCAAAAAATCAGGTACAAGTATTACGCAAAACTTCCTGACGAAATCTCCGGCAGTTTAAATGGCATAGGGATTGAGTTTGGAGAGGGATCCGAAGCCTTAGCCGATCAGGAAGAGATAAAAGAAATTTTCAAGCTTACTTACGGCAAACCCGCCGCCCATTTTAAAAACGGCAAAAACGCGATTTCACAACATCCGTTAAACGCAGGCGTCATTCTTTCCGGCGGTCAAGCGCCAGGCGGGCACAACGTAATAGCGGGCGTCTTCGACGGCCTTAGAAAAGGCAACCCCGAATCAAAATTATTCGGGTTTTTAGGCGGGCCGTCCGGGTTAATCGAAAACAGGCATATAGAAATTTCCAGCGAACTTATAAACAAATACCGCAATACCGGCGGATTTGACATAATAGGTTCAGGACGCACAAAAATTGAAACTCCGCAACAGTTCGAATCAAGCTTAGAAACCGCAAAAAAATTGAATCTTGACGCCATAATAATTATAGGCGGAGATGACAGCAACACAAACGCGGCGCTTTTGGCTGAATATTTCCTTAGCAAGGGAGCGAAAACGCAAATTATAGGATGCCCAAAAACGATAGACGGCGACCTTAAAAACAAATTCATCGAGGCCTCGTTTGGGTTTGATACGGCGGCCAAAACTTACGCAAGTTTAATCGGAAACATTATGCGGGACGCGAACAGCGCTAAAAAATATTGGCACTTTATCAAATTGATGGGCCGTTCCGCAAGCCATATTACGCTAGAAGCCGCTTTGCAAACGCATCCAAATATTTGTTTTATTTCCGAAGAAGTTGAAGCGCTTTCCCTCTCCCTGGGAGACGTTGTAAACGCAATCTGCGATTCTGTTGTAAAACGCGCCAAAAATGGAGAAAATTTCGGCGTAGCCTTAATTCCAGAAGGGCTTGTAGAATTTATACCCGAAATAAAAACGTTAATATGCGAAATTAACGACGTAGTCGCAAAAGAAGAAGAATTTGGTTCGCTTACAAGCGCTCAAAAATATAGTTGCGTATCTTCAAAATTAACCGCGGCCTCAAAATTAATTTTTGAAAGTATGCCGCAAGAAATAGCGGTTCAAATGCTAAGTGAACGAGACCCTCACGGCAATGTGCAGGTTTCTTTAATAGAAACAGAAAAATTGCTCGCGGGCATGGTTAAAACCCGTTTGGCCGCGTTAAAAAAAGAAGGCTTGTACGAAGGCAAATTTTCCGCTCTTACTCACTTCTTCGGCTACGAGGGCCGGGCGGCCCCGCCGTCAAACTTTGACGCAGACTATTGTTACAGCCTGGGATTTACAGCCTTTTTGCTCGTGGCAAGCGGGCTTACCGGGTATATTTCCAACATACGCAATTTAAACCGCCCTGTAAGCGAATGGAAAGCCGGAGGCGTTCCCATTACGATGATGATGAATATGGAAAGGCGGCGGGGAGAAAACAAACCGGTTATACGCAAGGCGCTGGTGGATATAAAAGGCAAACCATTTAAAACATTCGCTTCCTCTCGCGATGAATGGTCAAAAAAAACGTCTTTTGTATATCCTGGCTCAATCCAATATTTTGGGCCGTCCGAAATTTGCGACGCCTGCACCATAACGTTGCAACTGGAACACGAACCGCTTTAACAGCCTCATTTTAAAAATCAGCGCACTTTTACGTTTTGTTTTATCAAATGTAAAAACACGCTGATTTTCTTTACAAATCAAGAATTAAGCAAAATCCGCTGGAGTTTAGCCGCTCTGCGTTATTGAAAACGCCCTTTAAATCAAAGTCCGAATTTTTTGCATAGCATATCTAAATGAGTGGCGATAAAAATAGCGCTGTATACCGTAATAACGGCGCCTATAGTTATGGCTATAGCGGTTAAAAAATGAAATCCGCCGGACGCCGCCATAAACTCAAAATCTCCGTTAAAATAAACGCTTAACAAAGACGCCACAATAAGAACGCCGGCGAAAATCCAGGCGGTTACGGAAACATACTCCGGCGTTTTTTTTACCGCTTCTGCGTCTTTGGCGAACACGGCCTGCATAACGGCGTCCTCGCGGGAAAAACGCGGTTGCTGGAAAAAGCCGGTTTCAAAAATATGCTCCACAAGCAAAAATCTGCGGCGTTTTTCGGCGCAAGTTTTACATACAAAAATATGAGCGATAAAACGCGCTTTAAATACGCCGCACTTCACCCATATATAAAAGTTTTCAGCCAGCGGCGTTAAAGCTTCCAAGACGCCGGAAGCGGCGTAAGAACCGGAAAACGCGGAATCATCATTGCTTATGTATTTACTAAAACATATATTTGTATATTTAGAAAACAAATCGCATTTTTTTTTATTCATTTTTAGTATTTCTCCATAAAATCTGCAAGCTTTTCTTTAAGGATTTTTTTCGCCCTAAATACATGACTTTTTATTGTATTTACAGGATACCCTGTAATAGTTTCAATTTCTTGATATGAACGATCGTAAAAAAAATAAAGATCGATACAAACTTTATATTTATTAGGCAAGTCGTCCACAGCGTTACGCACAGCCTCTCGCATAACGTTTTTTATGCTGGATTCTTCCGGCGTATCATATTCACTTTCGTATTCAACGTCCGCTATGCTTTGGTATTCTTTTACCCGATCCTTTTGGTTAACCGCCGATCTCCAGGCTATACTGTATAACCATGTCGAAAATCTTGATTTCCCTTCAAATTGATCGAGCTTCCGGTAGGCCCGCAAAAAGACGTCTTGCACAAAATCGGCGGCGGCCTCTGTATTGTGAAAAAAACTAACGCCCAGCGCAAAAACACGCTGTTCATGTTTTTGTATCAAAACCCTATACAAAGCTTTGTTACCGCTTAAAATGGAACTAACTAATGATTTGTCCTCGTTATTAGCAGAAAGTTCATCTTCATTTGAAGGCGTCATGAGCTCACTTTGCCACTGACAAAGAAGTATATCAAAAATGTAACACCACAACAGAGCGGAATAACCCCGCCCAATAAACTGTAACTTAGCCCCTGCAAAAGCGATAAAAACACCGTCAAACAAAGGCCTATAACAGTTAATAGCAATCCAGTTAAAAGACAAAAAGAACGCAGATTAAAATTACGGCGCACATACTGTTTTGTTTGAATTAAAAGCATTGTTCGTTTATGGTTCCACAAAAGGTAGAAAAACACCACCACAGAACCCATGATAATCCCCACAATGGGAATAACCGCAATTATAACCTGCGCCGCGCTAGAACGTTCCATTATTAAATTAGACACGGACTTTTAAAAAGAGTTGCGGATTTTATATGCTTTATTGAAAACAGCCGCTGTTTTTAACAGATGTACGCTAAAAACAGCGCGTTTGGGATATATACGCGGAAGCTTCCGGCGCGTATTTTAACAATTGGCTCGCGGTAAAATTGAGCTGAAAGCGCGGCGTTTAGAGCGTAAACACTCCAAAACACGGCTTTTTATTTAAAATCCACCAACTCCATTTCAAAAACAAGGAAGCTGTTGGCCGGAATAGCTACGCCGCCACGCCCGTCCGGCACATCTCTATCTCCGTAAGCGAGTTCCGGCGGAATGGCTACGGTTCTAGCCTCGCCTTTTTGCATATCTAAAACGGTTTCGTCCCAGCCCCGTATAACCTGCCCCGTACCTACGGAGAACTCGAAAAACCCGCCGTGTAGCTCGGAGGCGTCTATAGTTTTACCGTTTAAAAGTTTAAGAACATACTTTAGTTTTGCGGCGGCTCCGGCGGAAGGCTTGGGGCCGTTTCCGGCTTTTGTAATCTGGTAAAAAATACCGGAGCCGGTTTCGCTGGCTGAAGGAAGCAGTTTTTTTACAGCGGCTAAAGCGGAGTCGCGGCTGTTTTTTTGTTTGGCCTTTTGTTCCGAGGCGGCTTTTGCAAGCAAAGAATCGAAAGTTTCCTGCGTAGCTTTGAATGCGGCCGCATCCTGGCCGTTGCGGATTATCGTAATGCTGTTGATTTTATCGCCTTGTTTAATCGAGTTTACAACATCCTGCCCCTGCACCACATGGCCGAAAACCGTGTGCTTGCCGTCCAGCCAGGGGGTGGCCGTGTGGGTTATAAAAAACTGGCTGCCGTTTGTGCCGGGGCCGGCGTTAGCCATGCTTAATACGCCCGGGCCTGTATGTTTAAGCGAATCGTCAAATTCATCGGGAAACTGATAACCGGGCCCGCCGGAACCATTACCGTTTGGATCGCCGCCTTGTATCATAAAATCGTTTATTACGCGGTGGAAAGTAAGGCCGTCGTAAAACGGTTTTTTCCCCGCCGCAGTCATTGTTCCTTCCGCCAGCGCCACGAAATTGGTTACTGTAAGCGGAGTTTTTTTATATTCCAGTTGCAGGTAAATATCGCCTTTTGATGTGTTTATACAGGCGAAAACTCCGTCTCCTAACGATTTAGCCAAAGCATTCTCCTTTTTGCAGGCGCAAAGCATAGCCGCCAGAGCGCATACATACATAATTTGTTTAATTTGTGAATTTAACATAATTGACCGTACCACAAAAAAAAGCTTTTTGGAAGCACAAGTTTAGGCGGCGGGCGGCGGCGGTTTGGCCATAATATCACGCCTTCCTTCCCTTCCCGCGCTTCCTGGTCTCGACAAACAGCTCGCCGCTTAGTTTTTGGTACAGCTCAAACAGGTACGCCACCCGCTGGCTGTCGTTGTCGAAAGTGCGCCCATAAGCGGCTTCAACCGACTTGTCAAGTTTCTGGTGGGCTTTCAGTAAACCGGGCGGCATGGTTAGCGGGTTGTACAGAATGGCGAGACTGCTTTTTGGAAACAGGGCGCGGGCGTCCAAAACATTTTGAGCGGCTCTTTCAACGGCGGCCCGCTGCTTGTCCGTGGGATTGGGCCAGGGGAAATTGTTGTAAACGATAGTACCGGAATAACGGTAACGCAATTCCAGCCTGCCGCAGACATACCGCATCCAAGCCATGTGCATCGTAGAAGTTATGACGCCAAACTCATAGAGCGTCGCGTTGGGAATTATTGAAGTTGAATTACCCGCGATAACATTTTTTTTCATAAAACCGATAGGAATATATTTGCGGATTTCGGAAGAATGCAACGGAATTAAAATATAATCGCTCTTTGGCTGGCGTATTTCGGTAAATATACCGGGCATAACGGCGTATTTTACCGTAGTTTCCCGTACACTTTCCGACCTAAACCGCGTTATTTTTTTGAGCCGTTCCTGTACTTCTTTTGAATGCGCGTATTTGTCGGGCGGAACGCCGTCCAGCCAAAAACAGTAACGCCGTATATTGTGTATATATTCATACGCTCCGGCAAAAGGGCGGATTAACTTTGACAGCGATCTATCTTTTGCGACAACCGCTTTCCTTTCCGTTTCCGTCAAGAAAAAATTCCCATCGTCTCTTGGGACATTGCCCAACAGCATGGGCGAAACGGCGCAAAGAGGCTTTAGCCTTTTTTCAATAAAAATCATCGGCGCGTCAACCAAATAGGCGTTTATCGTGTTGACTACGTTTTCTACAGGTTCAGCCGTTACATCAGCGTATTGAAAAAGTTTTTTTACCGGCCTGTCGAACAAACTAAAACCAACGATAACACAATAAACAGCCGCCTTGCCCCGCGCCTCGTTGGTCCATTTAAACGTCTGATGGGCGAAATTTATCTTGACGCCGTGTTTGTTTATCAGTTCCGGCCATAAAACAGGAACCTGTTCGCCCTGGCAAATGCTGTTTGTCGATACAAACGCAGCCTCAATATTCGCGCCTTGCATATACCGCGCCGCTTTCTTGTACCAGCAGGTAACATAATCCATCGTACCACGGCTTTTCACGCCCTCAAAAATAGTTTCAAGTTCCCGTTTTTGCGTTTTATTCATTACGCTGTAACCCAAAAACGGCGGGTTGCCCAAAATATACGACAATTCATTTTTCGGGACGACGCTTTCCCAATCGGTGGAGAGGGAGTTTTTGCAGTGAATTGAGGCGGCGGCGGTTAGCGGGATGCGGACGTAGTATTCTCCAAACGTTTCCGAAACAAGCCTATTCATCTGATGGTCTACCAGCCACATGGCGGTCTGCGCTATCTGCGCGGGGAATTCCTCTATCTCTATGCCGTAAAATTGATTGACGTTGACCTTAAAAAACATATCAACGTCTAAAAGCATACTGTCCATAGCCAGTAGCTCTTTCGCCACATCGATTTCCAGCAGACGCAATTCACGGTAGCTGAT
>JAITER010000098.1 GCA_031281945.1 Spirochaetaceae bacterium
CTACTTGGACTGCAGGGACGCGCTCAATGTTTCGCGCACGCTCGCGCCCAGCGGGGTTGGGGGCGGAAAGCCGCCTGGAGGCGCCGCCGCCTGAGCGCAAGCGGGCGCGGAATTGGAGCGAAAACCGCGCCCGGCAATGAAAAACGCCGCTTGAAACAAAGCGGCGCCGCAAACTTTCGGTGGGTCTGGGAGGCCAGGGCCTCCCAGCGGGGCCAGTCGCTTTCTCTACGGCGAGAGCCATTATCGGGCCCCACGCTGGGCCGCCTGATACGGCGGGACGCGCTCAATGTTTCGCGCGCACTCATCTCCCAGCGGGGGGTTGGGGGCTCCGCTCAGCCTATTTTTCGCTAACTCCTTATAATATAAAGAATTAGCTAATCAGGCCGGCTTGACGGCATAATAAAGCCAATGCCGCAATTCCTTGTATTATAAGGAATTAAAAAGCCGGGGCGCCGCCCGGCTGAATAGTTTCAAAAAGTCATATAACGCCTACTGTATAGATTTTTATACTTTTTGGGGGTGTAGTTTGTTTGAGGCGGCGGGCGAAGCCCGCACACCGCCTCTTGGGATAATGTTTCTTGGGGTTTGGGGTGTTTCAGGGCCGCGGACGGCCCCTGCGTAGAGTGATTTGGGGGCGATTTTTTAACCGGAGGCTGTTTACACGCCGTATTTCCGGGGAACGCGGAAAATTAAACCGGGCGGCGCCCGCAACCGCCAGAAAAATTTAAAAATCAAAAAGACTTAAAAGACGCAAAACGCCTGTTTTACGCATATATTACACGCCGGAGCGCCGGTTTTTCGCTTTTTGTGCGCGGCGAAAAAAGCTTTTTTGAACATCCTTAATAAGGGTTTATTTTTTGATGAAAAAAAGCTATTATCTTTTATCGGCTTTACAGTCTTAAAATTTAAGGGGGTTGTTATGAGAAAAAAGACGGCAAGTCTTGGGAGGCGGGTTGTCGTACTTTGTTTATCACAAATAGTCGCCCTTTCGCTGGTTTGGTCTTCTATCGTCTTGTTGAGCATGTCTAAAATCAGCTCCAAGAACATACAAAAACAGGCTCAACTCGCCATGAGCTATCTGGAAGCGGACATAAAAAACGCCCTGCAGCCGGCGGTGGACATGGCGGAATACGCGGCGGCTTTTGTTCCCAGAGTCCCTTCTTATGAAACCCTAAAAGACATTCTAGAATCGATGCTCCCCGCTTTCCCGACCGTTTTTGAAATATACTACGGAACAACGGCGTCGCGTTTTGACGGCGGGAATTTCGTATCCGCCACCGGCTGGAATCCGTATTTTGACAACCCTTCCTGGGACCAGGTCAAAAGGCCCTGGTTTATAGACGGCATGGCCAATATCGGCAAAACCGTCATTACCGAACCGTACGAAGACACAAGCACCGGGGAAATCTGTTTGACTATAGTGCATACCGTAGACGACGGGAAAGGCGGCGTAATGGGGGTTGTGGGAATCGACGTCTATTTAAGCACCCTCACCCGCATAATAAACAGCCACAAAATTACAAGCGACGGCGACACGTTCATAGTGGATGAAAAAGGCCTCATTATGGTTCATTCAAACGCAAACTGGGTCTTAAAAAAGAATTTATTTGAAGACGCGAACATCAACGGCGGGCTTTTGCGTAAAGAAGATTTAAAAAGAACCGGTTCCTATGTGGCGACCGGCGAAAACCGTTACGCCGCCATAATTTCATCGCCGTCTTTGGGGTGGAATCTTGTTTCCACCGGAAGCCTGGATGAGCTTACGGCGGATTTTAAGATTGTGTTTCTTCTGGCCGCCGCGAGCGCCGCCGCTTTAGCCTTAATAGCCGTGATTAGTTCTTTTATTTTTGGGAAAAAAATGGCGAAGCCGATAACAAAACTTTACGGCGTGCTTCAAACGATAGCAAAAGGCGATCTTACGGGAAAAATCGAAACAAAAAACAAGACCGAAATAGGCGAGATGATACGAATGCTTTCTTTCACCCAATCTTCTATGGCGAGCCTGGCCGGCAGCATTAAAAAAGAGGCGCTTGTTTTGCAAAAGGTGGGCTATGAACTTGACGCTTCCATGACGGAAACCGCCGCCACCATCAAACAAATTTCGACGACTATAGAAAACATAAAAAAACAAACCTCAATGCAATCGGAAACTGTGGACAAAACCAACGCCGGATTAAAAGACGCCGCTGATAAAGCTATAAGTTTGAATAAAAAAATCGGCGAGCAGGCGCAAACCATATCGCGTTCCTCCAGCATCATAAGCGCCATGATAACAAGCGTAGAAGAGGTCATGCACATAATCATCGAGGACGAAAGCAAAGTGGAGGAGTTAAAAGACGCCATAGAAAATGGTAAAAAGTGCGTTCATGAGGTTTCCTCCCACATAGGCGACATATCGAAGGAATCCGAGAGCCTTTTGAGCATAACCGACGTTCTGGCGGACATAGCGAGCCAAACAAACCTGCTTTCCATGAACGCCGCGATAGAAGCGTCCCACACAGGAGAATCCGGGAAAGGTTTTGCGGTTGTGGCCGGAGAAATACGCAAACTCGCCGAATCTTCAAACACGCAGTCAAAAACCATCGCCGCCGTGCTTAAAAAAATCAAGAGCATGATAGATTCAATATCGCGCATGGCGGATGAGGTGATGGACGAATTCTCGGCTATAGAACTTAACGTTAAAGCGGTGTCAGACAGCACCGGAAGAATACACGCCTCCGTAGAAAAGCAAAAATCCGGCAGCCGGGAGGTGTCCTCCGCTTTA
The DNA here is from genome assembly GCA_031281945.1 of Spirochaetaceae bacterium. Classification (GTDB taxonomy): domain Bacteria; phylum Spirochaetota; class Spirochaetia; order Treponematales; family Breznakiellaceae; genus JAIROZ01. The sequence continues at coordinate 2,765 of JAITER010000098.1, forward strand.
TCAGACCTTAAAGTTTTAAGCGAATCGATAGGGCGCGCTTCCAGGGATGTAAGCTCAAGCAGTGAGCGCGTCCTAAAAGAAAACGCCGCGCTTTCCGAGCTAAGTTATCTTATTTCAAATGGAATGGACGAGACGTCGGGCGGCGTTTCAGAAATAAATAAAGCGATTCGCCGAATACAGCTATTGTCAAACGACAACAAAGAAAACATAGAATCTCTTACAAAAAGCGTAGGCAAGTTTAAAACTTAACTTTTTTAACAAACTTGTAAATTACGCCTTCCGCCTATACGCGAAAACCGCGAGGATTCTTAAATTGGCGCTTTATTTACGGCGGGAAAGCCCGCCAGCGCGGTAAATTGAAGTCTTGCGCCGTTTCACCATGTTAAATTCATTGAGACGCCGGCTTTAATAATTAAGGTTAAAATTTCCGTTTTTTCTTCAAAACTAGCCGCGGCTTCCGCAAAGGCGTTTATAAAAAGAAAACCAGCGGCCCGGACGGACGCTTCATGTCCAAGCGCAAAGGAGCGGTTTTTAAAACCTTCTTTTTCGCCAAAAGAAAATTCCAGTTTTTCCTTCCACAAAAAAGAAGCGTTTTTGTTTCTTAAATCCGCCAAAAAAGAAAAACCGCCTTTGGGAATTGTTTTTTGCAAAACAAGCGCGTAAAGATAGGAAAATAGCGATTTTTCCGCCGGATGCGACCAGTAAATTGAAAAAGAAAAATTGGAATAAGCATCTTCCGCCGTTATCGCGCTTAAAAAATCCACCTGGGAATCTGAAAATCCGTAAAAATACAACGCCTGTATACTTTGAATTTTCCATTTAACATCCGCGCTTTGGGCGTCTGAATCGCCTGGAAAAATTAATTCCAGATTTACCGTGGAATCGAGCTCGTCATTTTGGTAAAACGGAAAAAGTTTAAGGGAGCTGTAGGCTCCGGCCAAATTCACCGCGTTATGTTTGAGCGAAACCCCTGTTGTAAGGGTTTCCGCAAAAGAATCGAGTTTGCGAAACAAAGAACGAACCGTGTAAGCGGAAATTTCGCGGGGAACAAACGGCGACTTTTGCAACGCTTTTCTGGACGGGCGCGCGGAAAAGCTATATTCATCCGCAAACGCGCCTTCAGTGATTAAAGAGCCGCCCAAACCGTCTTCCACGCGCTCGTTAAACAAAACCGGCGTTTTTTTGTTAAAAAGGCTGTAAAAAGGCGCCTGGCCGTAAAGCGGCGCGAAAGCGTTTAGCGCCTCCAAAAAACGCGCGGCGTCCTCGCGCACGTCCTCGCTTGGCCGTGAAACCGAGCGGTTAAACGCCCGTTTTACCGACAAAGAAGCTGAAAAGGGCTTTACGGAAAAAGGGAAAGAGACTGAAACTTCCATTTTTTGGCTTTCCAAATTAATATTTTTGGCGTAAGAGCCTTCTCCCAAAGCCGCGGCGGAGACTCCAAAACCGCCCTCCCCTTCCGCCCCGCCTCCAAACAGCATCGCGTTAAGCGGGTTGAAGGCGCTTTTTACTGTAAAATTACGTTTTTCCGCCCACGGGCCTCCGTCCGGCGCCAGAAGCTTCCAGGAAGACCGCCAGGTTTCTCCGTATTCCAACGGAAAGTCGCCGTCCGCCAGCCCGCTGTACTGAAGAAAAGCGTCAAAATTTAGAGGGTTTTTTTTTAAAAAAGCCGTTTTTAGATTCCAAACACGGCTCGAAAACCCGTCTTCCAGCCCGTTTTCGGCGGACAATTCAACAACAAAAGGCCTTTTCAAAAAAACGGACGCCCTGCGCCTCCATTCTTCCCTAAAAAGATCCCACAAAAAATCATCCTCAAAACCGGCTCCCGCAAAAAAGCGTGAAATTGAATGAGAAAGCCGCCAGGTAACGGCGTCTTTTTGCAAAGTGAACGCGGCGCTTCCTTTTAAAAGAAAGCCCGCAAGTTCAACTTCCGCCGCGCTTGCGTTTGAAAAAGAAGACGCGGAATCTTCGGCGGCCCTGTTTTCTTTTGGAGAAGCGGAAAACGAAAATTCATTTTCAGTTTTTATTTGAGGGCCGGCTATAAGCGGAAAACCGTTCCAGGCCGCCAATACGCCGGTTTTTCGCCATTCCAAAGAAAGGCCTCCCGACGCCAAAAAAAAATCTTCGGCTTCACTCAACAAAATTTCATCCAACAAAAAACTCCCTTCTTCGGCCAAAACCGCGCCCGCTTCCGGCTTTAGCAAAAAAGTTAAATACGGCCCGCCTGAAATTTCACTTTCTTCCGAAGCGTCGTTTTTAAAAGTGGAAGAAAAAGATTTATCCCCCCACTCCAAAACGCCTTCCTTTTTCCCGTTTACAAAAAGCCCCTCTTCACCGCCGCCGTAGCGCAGTTTAATTTGAGACCATTCGCCCGGCGGCGAGGCTGCGGCGGAATAAGGGATGCGGGCGCGGAAATAAACGCCGTTTTCACTTGAATAAGCGGATGGGCTTTGCGAAAGGGAGACCTCAAAAAAACCGCCGCCTATAACAGGTTCCCCTTCCGCGCGCAGAAAAAAAATCATTTCGCGGTATGCGGAAAAAGGAACGGCTCCAAGGCGGGCCCCCGCGCCGGCGCCGCCTTGTTTTAGGGCGCCGGTTTTAAAACCGCTCCAGCGGACGGAGAGCGCCCTTTGCGGGCCGCCGTCCCCGTGCAGGCGCTTCATTAAATCGCCTTCTTTTTGAGAAAGCTTCGCCTCTGGAACTTCAACGGCGCTAACGAAAGCGCCGCCATTTAAAGCGGAGCCGTCTTTTAATTCGCCGTTTTGCAAAGCTAAACCCGTAAATAAAGCCCCGCGAAAAACAGGGCGCCCCAGCAAAAAACGTCCGGAAACGGCGGCCGGCTTTGAGCGAAAAATTATAAGGCGCATTCCTTTAAAAGGGCGCAGGCGCAATATTTCATTTTCTGTAAACCGTATCGTTGCGGAACGCGGCGACAAAAGCGAGCCGTTTACAGAAGCCGGTTTTAGCTCTACGCCGTCTGAGGGCGAAGGGTATAACTGTTTAGTTACGACAAGATGGCCGTCTGTTTTGGAACCGCCGTCTGTTACGGCGGCCAGGTCTCCAAATTGAATAAAAACTGAAACGCCGCCTTCCGCCGCGGCGTTCATCCCGTAAAAACGAAACGGCGTCTCAATTTCAGAGACGCCCGAAAAAACCCCTTCCGGCAAATCCGCGTTAAAACCGCTCCAAATTTTTTCTTCGTTTAGCTCGAATTCGGCGGCCAGTATGTTTCCTCCAAGTTCCGTATCGGAAGACGGGTACGGGCCGCTTTTTCCGCTTACGACTACGGCGTCCTGGTCTATAGGCCGCAGGATTTCACCGCCAAAAACATCGCTTGACCTGTATTCCCTGTAAACAAGGTCAGACCGGTTTTCTTCGGAAAGGGAAGGCGCCGGCGCGGCGGAGAAGCCGGAAGGCGGGGAGGCCAAAGCGGAAGGCAGGGAAGATGCGTCCAAAAAAAGTTCGTTTCCTTCCATGCCGGCTATACGGTGCAATCCGGTTGAATCCTCTTTCCCGTAAGAGCCGCCGGCCCTGCCTTCCGCCTCAAACCCGTTTTTTTTGTACCGCACATAGCCGCCAAAACCGGCGGTTCCGGGGGAAAGAGCGCCGTTTTGTGAATACATGGCGTTTCCGCCGTTCCACCTTACAGCGGCGGCGGCCCCGGCGCTCAAATCCGCCGCCTCCTGTGCGCCGCCTGTATTTCCGGCTTCCTTTGCGTAGGTAAAGCCCGCGGCCAGGGCGAAACTGCCGGCCTTTATTGAATCGTCAGGTTTTAAAAAACTTATTCGCACCGTCTCGTTAACGGAAGCCGGATTAAAAAGAGTTACGATTCCAGAATCCGGGTCGTAACTAAATTCCGTCTCCGCGAGCCCGTTGCGCGTAACCTGTATCGAATCCTGAAGCGCTCCGGAACCTATCGCGTAACCGCCGGCCTCGCTGTAAGCGGTAAATTTAATTTTTGGGTAAGAGGCGCCGTCTTCACCGTTTATATAAACGAAAGGGATTTCGCCGGCAAGCGGCCACATTGTTTCAAAAGAACGCGGGGAATAAGACGCGGAATCGTTTTTGCGCAGTTCAAACATACGTTTGGCGTAACCGGCTTTAAAATCGCCTTCCGAAATCTCCAGTATAGATTCGCGGGAATAAAGTTCAATTGAAAAATCATCGCGCCGCGCGCCAAGCGAATCGACCAGCGCCGCCTGCGAATAAGAATCGCGGGGGGCGGCGTACCGGCTTTGGCGTTCAAACGGCGAAAACGCGCCTTTTTCGTAAATTAAAAGCGCCTTTTTCCCGTCCACGGTTATTACAACCGGAGCGCCGGAACCGCCCGGCTGCGGCAAAGCGCTTACATCAGGGCCGTCCGGGCCGCGTTCCAAAAAGTATTCCTTTACACGAATCAAAAAATCATCGCTTGCGTAAGAAAAACAGCCCGGAAGTTCCGGATAAGAAACGGCTACGCGGCCTTTAGCCTGCGCTCCAAGTTCAACAAGCCCGTAAACGGCGCTCGCCGCCGCTTCCGCGCTTAAAGCCTTTTTGTAAAAACGCCCGTCGCTTCCCAAAAGAGAACCGGAGGCGTCTTCCAGATACACAATTGGGGTTTCTTTTAATTTTTCATGGGGCAGTAAAAAAGAGGCGCCGCGATATATGGCGGAAACCGGCGCGTAATCTTCAAAACGCTCCCTGCCGCCGTAAAAAGTTTTTTCCTCCCTAAAAGCGCCGTCGTAGCGGAAAAGCGCGTGAATCTTAAAATCCCCGCCGCCTAAAATCATATACGCGCCTATGGAAGAAGGCGTAGAAGAACCCGCGTTTAAATACGGAAAAGACGGAAAGTTAATTCCCGTATTCCCCAAACCCGCGTACTGCAAAAATTCGCCGCTAGCGCCGGAGTAGTAAGCGCGGTAAGAGTTGACTTTAGCGTCCTCCGAAAAACGGCCTTCGACGAACCACTTATCCATCATTTTTACGGTTATATTTAAATCCGCTTCCTGCGTAAACAAAAGCGGCGCCGTAGAGGCGGGAAGCCAGTTGTACGGGTCTTTTAAAACGCCGGCTTCCCCCGTTAAATTCCAGCTCCAAAAGCCGCTTAAAAAGACCGAAACACCGGCGTCGTCAGTTTTCCACGAAAAAATTTCTTCCGCGTCCTCAACGCCGCCGGGCGCGGGCGGGGCGGTCTGCGCAAAACAGGGTGAAGAAAGCGCGAAAAAAAAACAAAGAAAGGATTTAAAACGCATACCGCATAAGATAAGCGGCCGGCAAAAAAACTCCAACCTTGATTATCACGTTCCGGCGCGGGCCCCAAACCGCGAGCGGAGCCCATGCGGGTTATTGAACAATTCTGGAGGCGGCTTCTTTAAAAACGATTTCGATTTCTTCCGGGGTTTTCGCGGTCATTATTTTTTCGCGCACGCCCTGATTTTTAAGCAAAGAAGTTATGGAAGACAAAAAACTTAAATGCTTACTATGATGTTTAAGCGGCGATATAGTTAAAACAAATATACACGATTTTTCGCCGTCCACGGACTGGAAATCAATCCCGCCTTTTTTTACGCCCACGCTTATAACGGTTTTATCCACGCCGTCCGTTTTTGCGTGAGGCAGGGCGACGCCGTGTTCCATGCCGGTGCTGACGATTTCTTCACGCTGAAGCACGTTGCGTAACACAAGATCGTAATCGTTTAATTTGCCTTTAAACGCCAGAAGCTGTACAAGTTCAACGATAATTTCTTCTTTTGTTTCGCCTTTAAGGTCTGTGCTTACACATTTTTTATCTATCAGCGAAAAAATGTTAAAATCTATGCCGCCGTCAAGTTCGGCGATTTCTTTGCGCATAACGCCGGCGTCCGTCATTTCTCTTAATTTTTGCACATATCTGCGAAGCTCAACTATAACTTCGTACATAGCCGTTTTAATGTACGGCAAATTCGCTTTTGAGCATATTATGTTCACCATGCTTCCAGATTTAATTATAGAAAAAGAAATATTGTCTTTGCGCGCCTGCGAAAGGCCTTCGTCTTTATTCATGGTTTGAACATAAAAATTCTCGTCTTTTAAATCCTGTAAAAGCGTGTTGATTACAAGCCCCGCGATTCCTTCAGAACCAAAATCCCAATCCAGCGGCACCGAAGTTTCATCTTTTACAGGCTTCTGCGTCCCGGAGCCTGGAATATTCAGCGAAAAAGAAAGCAGGCCCGGCGCGAAAAGCGTGGTAAAAAGCGTCATTAAAATGATTACGCTAAAAAACTGATTGTTAAGCACGCCGGAAGCAAGCCCTATTCCAGCTATAATTAACGCCACCTCGCCGCGTGGAACCATGCCCATGCCTATACGCAACGCGCCTTTCCAGTTAAAACCCAAAGCAAGCGCCGGAAAAGCGCAACCGGTTATTTTTGCGACAATCGCGAAAAGCGTATAAACGCCGCCAAAAATCAGAACCGGGCGGGAAAAAATCTCGGCTACATTCACCATCATGCCCATAACCGCGAAAAAAACCGGCACGAAGAATTCATACAAGCCGCGCATTCTGTCCTGCACTACAACGGCTATATCCGTTTTGGAAAGCGAAAGGCCGGCTACATACGCGCCTATAATCATCGCAAGCCCTTGTTCTTCAAAAAGGCCGGCCAGAAGAAACGCAAGACCCAAAGCGAGCAAAGAGAAATTGTAAGAACCGCTAAACAATTTGAGCATTCCGGCTATTCTTTTTGAAAAAATAAGCCCTATAGCGCTAAAACCCAGCCATATCCCGAAAGCTTTGGCCGCTATGGTCGCTATGCCAAAAGCGCTTACGCCGCCCGTTCCCTGCACAAGGGCCACAATCCCCAGGACTATAGCCAAAATGATTATGCCCAGCACGTCGTCAAAAACGGCGGCGGCTAAAATTGTAACTCCCTCAGGCGAGTCCATTTTTTTGCGTTCCGAAAGTATGCGGGCCGTAATGCCTACGGAAGTGGCCGTGGAAAGCACTCCGAAAAAAAGGCAGCGCGGATCCATAAAACGGGCGTCCAAAAAAAAAGAAGCGGTTAAGTCGCCTGAAACAAACGAAAACAGCGCGCCGCCTATGCCTATAACGCCTCCGGCTATAGAGTAGCGTAAAAAAAGCCCGAGATCCGTTTCCAAACCGGACATAAAAAGCAGTATAACGGCTCCAACCGAAGAAAAAGCGTATAATTCTGAACTTACCGCTATGCCGCTCACCAGGTTTTCCGGCGTAAAAAGGCCGTGAGGAAAGCCCGGCAGAGGAAGCCCGCCGGCCGCGTATGGGCCTATAATTATTCCGGCTATAAGTTCGCCCAAAACGGCGGGTATGCCGATTTTTCTGGCCGCCGCCCCGCCAGCGCGAACAGCAAACAGTATGACGCCCAACTGTAAAACAAGAGCCGCGGTTGTTTCAGTAATATTCAAAATTCGTCCCTCTTAATTTTAGAAAAATATGACGTTCCAAAATTCAGTTTTTAGGACGCCGCCCGCCAATCCGGATAAAATCGCAAATAGTAAATTTACAAGGAATTGAGCCTGTTCCAAACACTCGAACAAATTTTGACGGGTTTTTGCGGATTCACAATGCTAAACCCGTGGAATCGAAATGTAAGGCGAAACCGCGTTTTTTTAAGGCCCGCAATCAAAAACCTTTTTTAAAAGCGCGGGTTCAAATGTTAAGCTTTGAAATTGCGCTAAAAATATATCACAAAAAACGCGCTCTAAGGAAGCGCCGCATTTCTTTCGTCATTCGCTAAAAACGCCGCCCGCAACGCCGCCAGCAACGCGAGTTTTAAAACGCGGGCCGCTGGATTTCTTCAACAATCCTGCTGGACGCCATGCAAGCCAGGCATGGCCGCGCCTGGCCCGGCTTGCGGGAATTTGCGGTTTTCGGACGGCGGCGGCTTCTGAAAGCTCTTGTTTTAAAATAAATGAGCGAAAAACGGTGATTTTCGCCGATAATTGTAACGGAGGACTGCTTTTGGCGGGAAAATTTTTTTTCTCTATAGGCGTTAAAATCAACATAGTAATCACTCTGCTGTTGCTGTTTTCTCTTAGTTCCGTAATATTTTTTGTTTTTATTTTTCTACATTCCGATGTGGAAAAAACAGCCGCAAAAAACAACAAAAACATCAACATCATGTCCGCAAACACTACGGAGGCTACGCTTTCAAGCATTTATTCAAACGTGGCCGTGTTTTTGAATGAAATGGAAACAAATCCGGACGATGAACATTACATCAGCTTCTTTTTTACTCAAAAACCGGAAATAGCCGCCGTAATAATGCCTATGGGCGATAAAACCGCTTTAACCGAAAGCCCCGAAGCTACGCGCGGAGACCCTGTTTCATACATAAATTTAGACTTGCTGGAACAGAACGAAAGCGAAGTTTCCATGATAGACTCCTTTTTGCAGGCGAATCCGGTGGCGGTGAGCCGTGCGCAAATGGGAGAAACTTTGCTTATGAACGCCGCTCCTTATTTTAAAGGGGTCCAAATTCTAACGCTGATATTCCCCAAACAAACGCAAGTAGAAAATAAACTTTTTTTACCGGTGGCGGTTTTCTTTCTCTCGCAGGATTTAACCGAATCCTTCGGCACGGGAACGAATTCATCGTTTTTAACAAATGATTCCGGCGACGTTCTGATTCACAGCGACCAGGACATGGTTCAGTTTGGACAAAAATTGACGGACAACCCTTTCGTCCGCGATTGCTGGAACAGCGGAAGGAGTGTAACAAGCGTTATTTTTACAGATGAAAAAGGCAAAAGAAATTTCGGCGATTTTGAAAAACTGAACGGATTTCAAAACGTAGGCGTTTTCACCACAACAAGTTCGGACGTCGTTTTTGAAGGCGTTATAAGCACTACGCGGCGCAACATCATATTCGGCTCGATGGTGGCTTTTTTATCGGTGCTATTCATCTGGTTCTTTTCCAAACATTTTACGCAGCCAATCTATGAACTCACCCGGGCCGTTAAGCAAATATCCAGCGGAGACTACAGCGTCTCCTTTGAAAACAAAATCAACAACGAAATCGGCCTGCTTTCCGAAAGCATTTTAAGCATGAGCAACACGATAAGCAATTTTGAGCGTTTTACCAACAGAGTGATAACAAGGCTTTCCAGAGAAGGCGTTTTAAGAACTGAGGGCGTAAACAAGAACGCCACGCTGTTTTTTTCGGACATCAGGTCTTTCACCAGCATTTCCGAAAAAATGCAGGCCGTGGAAGTAGTTGAATTTTTAAACGAATACATGGAACGCATGGTGGCCTGCGTTCACGCCACCGGCGGCGCGATAGACAAATTTATAGGAGACGCAATTATGGCGCACTGGGGGGCTATAGAAACCTCCGCAAACGAGACTGTGGACGCGCTTAACGGCGTGCGCGCCGCGCTTCTTATGCGGGCCAGCCTTCAAAATTTTAACTCCAAAAGGCATGGCGGCCCCAAAGCCCCCCGCATAAAAATAGGCTGCGGCCTTAACTCCGGCAAAGTAATAGCCGGACAAATAGGGAGCAAAGAAAGAGTCGTTTACACGGTTATAGGCGAAACCGTAAATTTCGCGGACAAAACAGAGTCGCTTAACAAGGCGTTTGGCACCGAAATTTTAATCACCGAACATACATGGAAACTCATTAAAAAATTTATAATCGCCGAAGAAACGCCTTCCGTCCAGGAAGGTAAAACCGTAGTGCGCATTTTCGCGGTTATAAACATATCGGACGAAGAAGAAGGAGAAAGGCTGTTAAAAATTCTGGACGATATGCCGTACAACGACCCGCAAATCAACCGCAAATGCGTAGGAAAAAACGGGCCGCAAACCCTGGAAGAATTACGCCTTCTTTTGGGGATTGAAGCGCCGGATTTAAACAATCTAAATTTGGACGAATTGGGAAAAAAATACTCTATAATAGAGGAGCCTCCCAAATAAAGAGAGCGTAATAAAAAATGAAAGAGCTTTATCTTAACGTGGCGCTGACCGCGGAACCTTATTCTCTTAACGCCCCCCCAGACGGCTCTAGGCCAAAAACAGCGGGCAAACCTACAAAAGCCGCTCTGCGGGCCGCTAAAAAAGAAGAAAAAGAGCAAATAAAACAAAAAAAATTCGCCGCCCTTCCGCTATCAAAGCGCAGAAAGATAGTAGCAAAAAAAAATAAAAAGAAAGAAAAAAGAGAAAAAAAAGAAGCGGCGTTACAGGAAAAAAAGAAGCTTAAAGCCGAAAAAAAACGTGAGGCGGCTTTAAAACGCGCCGAAAAGAAACTTCAAAAATATATCAAAGTCCAGCTTGCGGTTGAAAAAAAATGCGTAAAAATAAAAGAAAAAGCCAAAATATATTCCAGTAAAAAAAACGCTTCCGCCGCCGAAAAAAACAAAAAAATAATGGAAGCGGTGAAAGCAAAGACGTCATTGATTTTTAAAGACGCCAGCGCGAAATTAAAAACCGCAGACGAATCCAGGCGCGCTAAAATAATACAAAAAGCCAACGGCCGCGTTTTAAAAATCAGCGACGCCGCCGCTAAAAAATGCGAAAAAATACAACGCCGCGCTGAAGGAAAAGGGTGGAAAAAAAATCACGCGGCGCGTTTAAAAACAAGAAACATGACCCGCGCGGCGAAAAACGCCGTTGAACAAGCCAAAAGATACGCGGAAGAAAATGGAAGAACTTCCGGCTTTAGCGTAAAAGATTTTTTTATAACCGTAATTTGCCTTTCCGGCGCGATTTTTTCTCTTTTGTTTTTTTTATACGACTTAAACGCAACTCTTATTAAATCAAACGAAAAATCTATAGGAACGGTTGACTCCAAATACAAAATAACACAGCGCAAATTTTCGGACAGGCAGATTTGGGATACGTTAAAGCAGGATTCGCTCATTTATTCAGGCGACCTTATACACACTTCCAGTTTAAGCAACGCAAGCATAGGGTTTCAGAAAGGCGGTTCTCTGAACCTGGATGAAAACACGCTTGTACAGATTTTTGACGGCGCTAACGGTACGCTCATAGAACTTTCATCAGGTAAAGTAGACGTAGTCACCACCGAAGCAACCGCTTATCTTGATTTGGCCGCCGCCGGAACCGTCGTGCGTATATTGCCAGGCAGTAAAGTAACCGCCAACGCGCTTGCCAACGGCAATACGGCGATTCAAGTGGCTACAGGCAAAGCCGAACTTACAAAAAACGGCGCTACAGAAGAAGTCGGGACGGGGGCGGTTTTAGCAGTGAGCAAATCCGGTTTAGCCGACATCCCGCTCATAAGCCTAATTGCGCCGGCGTCCAACAACCAGTACACGGCCTCTTCGCCGGATCCAATTCCAATAATATTTATTTGGGCTACGCAAAACTACAACCCGGACGGCCTCGTTCATTTTGAAGTGGCAAAAGACAGCGGTTTTACCAAAATCGCCGCAACAGCCGATTTAAGGAGCACAACGACCAGAATCGAGCGTCTGGAGCCAGGAACTTACTGGTGGAGGGTCTATCCGGCGGAAGAAGATGAAAAAACCGAAACAAAAGCCCCGTCCGCGAAAAAATCTTTCCAGCGTGCGTACAAAGTGAACGCCAACCAGAAAAAAAGTGAAATAACCAGCATGATTTTTCACAAATTTTCGATAGTTCTCGCTATAAAACCAACTCTGTTAAGCCCGAAAGACGGGGTTGTTATAAATTACCACGCAAGACTGCCCCAGGTGAATTTTAGGTGGCGCGCGTCAAATTCGGACGCCTCAGGCAGGCAGCCTTCATGGCGCATAACAGTTTCTTCAGACCAGAATTTTACGAACAACAGAATAAATCAAATAGTACGCGATGTTTCTTTTTCAACTGCTTCCCTGGAAGCCGGAAGATGGTACTGGCGGGTGGAAGAAGAAAACGGCGCGGGGGGGCCTTCGGAAACCGGGGTTTTCTCGATAGAACAGAGCAATTCGCAGTTAAGGCCTGTGGATTTGTCCATGCCGGTTTCCGGAGCTTTTATAAACATAGCTTATGACGCGCCGTCTTCAAACTTTATTTGGAGGGATGAACTCGAAGCCGTCTCGTACCAGGTTACAGTTTCCAAAGAGCCTGATTTTTCCAACATACTGTTTTCCCGTGAAGTTACCGAAAGCCGCTTTTTGTACTCGCCAAAAAGCGGGGCTATACCGCCCGGTTCATACTATTGGCGCGTAAGCTGGAAGGACGCAAACGGCGACGAATCTCCGGTTTCCCAGATGCGGCAATTTAACGCTATAGAAGGCGACATCGTTTTTGAAAATATAAGCCCTTCTGAAAACTGGACGGCTATAAGCGGCTCGTTGGCCGAGAACCGTTTTAGCTGGCGCACCAATTTGGGCGGGGCGGGCAGGGTGCAAATATCGCGCACGCCGGATTTTTCACAGGTAATCAGCGAATTGCCGGCGGACGGCGGCGGCGTTACAGCTTTCGGCGTCACTCGCATAGAAGGGGCCTCGGGATTGCGCCTTTCCATAGGCGACTACTACTGGCGGGTTTTGGCCGCCGGCACTGGCGGAAGCGCGGATTTATACACCACGCCGCGCCATTTTGAAATAAGGAACGCCGTAAGGGTGGACCTCCGGTCTCCAGCCGATTCAGCTGTGATAGACGGCCTGCAAGCGCTCCGCAACCCGCCTAAACTCACTTGGGGGGCGAGCGGCGCAACTTACAAATCCGCGCTGATTCTATCCAAAAACCCCGACCCCGCGCAGGGTGAAGCCATTTTGTATGTAAGCAATCCGGGACGCTCCGTTTCCCTGCCCAACAACCTAACCACGGGAGTTTATTACTGGACGGTTATAGCGGAAACCGAAAGAGGCGTGGATATAAGCGCCGCCGCCCCGTTCTCGTTTACCGTAACCCCCATGCCCAGGCTGCCGGCGCCGCAAATTATAGCCCCCGCCAACGGCGCGGTTATAACGCCGGATATACTTAGATCGAACCGCCAAATAAACTTTTCGTGGAGCAGCTCACGCGGCGCAAACGCTTACATACTTACAATCTACAACCAAAGCGACGCAAGCAGGCAGAATCCGATTTTTACTTCGCCCATTTTGCGGAACAACAGCTACCAGTTCAACTCGCTTTCTTTACTGGACGCCGGCGCTTTTGTGTGGCAGGTTGAACCCATAGCCCTTACGCCGGAGGATAAATTTGAACAACGCGGGCAAAGCTCAGTTTCCAGGTTCTCCATCAATATAAACCTTCCGCAAAGTCAAAAAATGCCGGACGAAGAAGTCTATGGAATGTGAAATAAAGGGCGGCGACGCCGCGAGCTACGCCCAGCTCATGAGGCAGACGGGGGGGGGGGGGGGGTCTTTCGCCGCGAAATCACGGCCTTATTTTTGGTTTAGCCGCTTTATACTGTTATTTCGCGTTCCATTCTAAATCCGGTTTACCGGCGCGGCGATGCGGGATTTTCATATTCTTTGTAATCTTTACAATACGCCGGCAGTTGAAAAACAAACGGCGGAACGCGCCGCAACTTTTTCAGTTTTCAATGTGCGCAAAACAAGAGCCTTCTATTTTAATGGCGGCGTCCGCGTATGACGCTTCTTCCAAAAGGGCGGTAATTTCCGTTATAAAATCGTTAAGCCTTAAGTCTTCCACAACTGAAACTTTGAGTTTTTCCTGTATGGCGTCTATTTGCGGCATATCGTAGGAGGCGCAAGCCGTTTGCAACGCGCAAAGCAACTCCCGCGCCTCCCCCGGTTTAATAACGGAGGAGGCGTCTTTATTCCCGGCGCGTAAAAAAGAACTTTGAGAAATAACGGCGTAAAGTTCGCCTGCTTTACGCTCAAAAGCCGGAAAATTATTTTCGCAAAATTGAACGTCTTCTAACAACGCTCTTTTACTTAACGCCTCCATTTCTCCGGCGGCGGATGAAAGGGCGCCGCTTCCTATGCTGGCGAAAGCGGATTTTAGAGCGTGTATGCGTATAGTAAAGTTGCGCCAATCGCCGCTGGAACAAAATTTTTTAGTTTCGCTTATAAGGCGCGGAAAATCAACGCAAAACTGGCGCAACATAACGCCGTAATTTTTTAACCCGCCGCCCGAATTTTTAAGGCCAGCCTCTACATCCAATCCCGCCTCCCTCATGGCCTTGAGAGTTTCCATGTCTTTGGCGTCCGCGCCCGCATTTTCGCCCGCGGGAAGCTGCGCGGCGGTTCCCTCCCCGCTTCTTTTTATAAGGGTTATTTTCCCGCCAGACGTCCACTTTATAAGTTTATCGTTAAGTTCCTCTGGATCTATAGGCTTGGTCAGATAGTCGTTCATACCGGCGGCCAACAATTGTTCTTTGACGCCGGTCATGGCGTTGGCCGTAAGGGCTATAACCGGCGTAGTGTTAAAGCGCGACAAGATGTCGCCTGCGGCGAGAGCGCGTATAGCGGCTGTGGTTTCCACGCCGTCCATATCCGGCATCATGTGATCCATAAAAATAAGGTCGTAGTAATTTTCTTTAACCATTTGAATCGCCTGCGCTCCCGAAGAAGCCGAGGCGGCCTTTATATTATGCCTTTCCAAAAAGCCGAGCGCGACCACGATGTTTACGGGAACATCGTCCACAACAAGCGCTTTTACCGCGCCGTCTTTAGCCCAGGCGAAAAACGACGCGTCCGTGTTTTCAATTTTTGTTCCATCGCCCGGCGTATACGGAATGTTTATCGTAAAAGTAGAACCCTCCCCGTATACGCTTTCCGCGAGTATTTCTCCCTCCATCTTTTCTACCAGTTGCTTACAGATGGCTAGCCCCAACCCCGTGCCTTTTATGGAACGGTTTTTCTTTTCGTCCAGACGTTGAAAAGAATAAAAAAGTTTTGTTATATCTTCCTGTTTTATTCCTATCCCGCTGTCGGAAATTACAGCGGAAATAAAAGGTTTTCCGTTTTTTTCTATTTTTTTTATGCAAAAGCGCACAAAACCTTTGTTTGTATATTTAATCGCGTTACTGATTACATTTGTAAATATTTGCCTTATCCGTATTTCGTCAGCGAACATCCAGTCGGGGGCGTCTTTTTCTATTTTACTCTCAAATACAATGTTTTTATCGCCTATTAAAAATTTGCTTGTTGAACAAATATTGTGGAACAAACTATGCAATCTAAAATTAACCGGCACAAGCGTCATTTTCCCGCTTTCAATCTTGGAAATATCCAGGATGTCGTTGATTATTTCCAAAAGCGAATAACTTACTTTTTTTATGCTTTCTAGATATTCAACCTGAACTTCGTCCAGATTATCAGTGCGAAAGAGATCGCTCATTCCTATAATCGCGTTCATGGGCGTGCGTATTTCATGACTCATATTCGCAAGAAAGTTGGCTTTAGCTTCCGCGGCTTCCATGGCTTTTTCGGAAAGTTTCCTCACAGTTTTCATTTGTTCAGTCAATTCCGCCGTTTTTTCTTTTTCGCTGGCCTGAAGATAGTGCCGGCAGTTTTCTGCGCGGTTAAGGCCGTTATATATAGCGCAGGCCATTTCGCGGCAGGTTTTATAGCCGCAAGCTTGACAATTCATAAAATCGCCGGAATTGCATTTTTTCATCATTGTGTAAATTTCCTGCAATTCGGTTTGCGAAGGCCGCCGTTTTTTTATAAGGTAGCCAGACGATAAAAAAGAGCGCTCCGGGAACAATCCTTTTTTGTAATATTTATGTATATTCTTTTTGCATATAATTTTGTCGTAAAGGCGCTTCCGCGCGCTCAGGCTGCGAATTATGCGTTGTTCCAGTTTTTCTATCGCGTACTTTTTGCCGCCGCAGGCTGTTCCTCTTCCACACCCCAAAAAGCAGTTGTGGCAGTCCACCATAACAGGTTTCGGCAAATCCGGACTTAACGCGGATAATTCGTCGATATACACAAAAGAAGCTTCCCCGTAATACGAGCGTTCCTCTTTAACCATGGCTTTAAGCGATTTAAGAGGAGAGACCGCCGCCAAAGAAGAAGAATTTACAGAAAGAAAATAACCGGCTTCGTACGCGGGGCCTTCGTATTTGGTTGCGTTATAAGAATCTATTTTTATTCTATTGCGCAGTAAATATTTTTTTACGTTTGAAATTGTAACGTTATAGTTTATATATCCTTCGCTTTCAAATTCACGTTTTTTCGCTATACAGGGCGTTACCGCCGCTATTTCACAGTCGTTGTATTCAGTAAAAAATTTACGAATTAAAAGCGCCGTAAAAACAAGCGGGCTATGAACCGGCGCAAGATGCGGCAACAGTTCCGGTTTGTATATCTTGCAGTAATTTACTATCACCGGACAGGTTGAAGATATTACCGGATATACGTTTTGATTTTTTATATATTCGTTATATGCGATACGGGAAAGTATCCCGCCGAAAGAACCGTCAAAAACAGCCGCCGCCCCCAGCTCTTTAAGCCACGAATTGAATTTTAGCCGGTCTTCAAACAGCACGGCCACAGACGGGGAAGCTATAACAACTATTCTTTTTTTGGACGCAAGAGCGGAAAAAAAATCCGAGGAATCATCTGTAAAATACCTGGCGTTGCGTTTACAGGCGTCTATACACCTTCCGCAATCTATACAAAGTTCTTTATTTACGCTGACAATGTCCCCTGAGCCGTCCATACATTCCTTTACAGGACAAACAGATATACAAGCGTGACAGTTATTGCAGCGTTCTTTACGCACTTCTATACAGCATTTTACAGACATAGAAAATAATTATATCATAAAACCCTGATTTTAAAGCTTTTTAATTTTGAAAATTATTACATTTATAATACAGAAGCTGTTTTATCGCCTTAAAAACATTCGCCCGGCGGAGATTTCCTGTTTTGGCAAGCTCACACCCGGCGGAAAAACCGGAACGGCTAAAATGCTCCTTGTTTTTTTCGCGTCATTTAGCATATTGGATTCATTTCAACAACCCGCCGGCTGTCTACTAACCTGCGTAAGTTAAGCGATTGCTTTAGCCTCGTAAAACGCCTGGCGTTTCGCTGTTTTTAGCGGTTGTTGGCCGAACCAAGGCATGGCTCAGCTTGAACAACTTTATTAAAAAACAACGCCGTCCGGTTAAAGAACCGGCGTGTTTATATCTTTTAGTTTATATAAATACATATATTTATCTATTTCGACGCCGCCGTATACTGATTTTTCACGTATTTTTAGAAGAGGCGCTGGAAGATTAAAAGGCTTTATCCTTAAATTTAACGGGCGGTATCCGCCATCGCATATATCCCAATTGCTTAACGTAAACGGATACGAAGTAGTTAACAAATATTTAGAAAGTGATTTTTTGAAATTTATCAGAGCTTTAACCACATTTTCGTAAGATAAATGTTGCAAACAATCTTTACAAAATATCATATCCACCGCGGGCAAATCGTCCTTTGTAATATCTATAACTTTAAAAGAAACATTTTCCATGCTGTACTTTTTATTGTTTTCTTCTATTAGTTCAGATACAATATCGCCTCCAATATAAACAACGCCGCTTTTATCAACTTCCTTCATCCAGTTATAATCCCCGCACGGAACATCCAAAAAGCTTTTTACTTCAAATTTACGCCACAAAAGCGGCAACTCCCGCCTGATTGTTTTTGTAGCTTCAACGCAAGACCCGCCGCCTGAGCGGGATTCAGACGATCCCCACGCATTATTCCTGTAAATACCGTCAAAAACGCCGTCCCGGGCTTTGTCAAACGAACCCGGCGCCATCCGCTTTAACGCATCCCTTTTCGCAAGCAATCTGTAAAAAGCCGCCGCCGCCGGCGATAACAGCCTCAACACGCGCCTCGCCGCTTAAAAAACGCAAAATGCGTAGCATTTTGCAAGACTTGGGCGACAACCAACCAGGTTGCGAACAAGTCCAATATCTCAAACCCCTCCGGGCAAGAAGATATAAAAAAGCCGCGCATTATATGTAATTGCGGAAAAAAAGATTTTAACCTGCCGGCATAAATAAAAGGAAAACCGGCGGGATGCGTTAAATAAAACGCCTTAAAAAGGAACTCAAACGGCGGGGGGGGGGGGGGGTAGATTCATATTACACATATTAAAATAAAATACGGGTTTTTGTCAAGCGGCGGAAAACGTCTCGCCGGTTTACGATTCGTTATGCGCAATGAAAAACAAAACGCCGCTTTTCGAATGACGCATAACGATGTTTAAAACCCGGTTTTCTCGTATATATAAAAATCAGCGAAAGACCCTTTAAGGTGATTCCCCTTATACGGATATTTGTTCGGGATATGTTCCATCAACTTCCATTCTTTCGCAAATTCCAGCGCCCAGTCTGTAAATCTTCTGTGTTTTATATGCGGGCAAGGCGTAAAATATTCAACATATTCGCTGTTACTTGAATATATTATTACATATCTTTTTGCCGCGTTAAAAACGGTTTCCATGTATTTATTGTATACATCGTCTTCCACCAAATGATATATAACGTCCAGCGATAAAACAAGCTCCGCTTTCCCGCCGTTGTATTCATTCATCGAAAAGAAGGCTTTTGGGGCGGCGCGCGCGCGGCCGCGGCGGGCCGGGAGGGGGGGGGGGGGGGG
>JAITER010000049.1 GCA_031281945.1 Spirochaetaceae bacterium
TCCTCCATCGCCGAAACCGCCTGCTGGGAGGAAAACGCGCGCGAAGCCGCCGCAGAACAAGACGACAGGGCCTTACAAGACCCGGCGCCGGCCTCCCTGCCCCTCATCCAGGCCCCCAAAGCCCGCAACAGGCCGGAACGCCTAAAACTGCTCGTCTTGTGCCTTAAATCCAGCCCGCCCCCATCAGACGACCTCCTCTCTAAAGCCGCCGCCGCCGCAGGAATCTCTCAAAACTCCCTGCGCTCTCTCCTCCTTCAAATAAAACTCGCTAGAAAAAAAGAAGAAGACGCTCTCGCCAACCTCTCCTGTAAATTGCGCTCGCGCTTCCTAAAAACACTCCAGGCCGAAAAAAATTGCGCCCTAAACTCCAACCCGGATAAAAAAAACGCGCTCCTGGCAGAGGCCCTTAAAAGAAAACGCACCCTGCTCAATATGCGGGAGCGCCTCAAAAAAAAACGCGCCGCGCCTTCAAACAGACAAATCGCCCTCGTACTCAAAATCCCAAAAGGCACAGTCGACACTTACGTCTACTCCCTTAGAAAACTCTCCGCAGCGCCAAACACCCCCGCCGGGCTAAACATACTCGACGTAAACACAAACTCAACAACCTAAGCCAACCGCTGAAAACAACACCCACGGCCCCGCCGCGCCCGCATAGCGGACGGCGGCGGGGGGACAGGCGCGAAGGCGGCGAGCAGGCCGCAAGCGGGTGGCGGGGGCGCGGGCGGCGAGCGGGCCGCAAGCGGCGGCGCAATAGCAGAGGGCGGCGGACGGGCGGCGCGAGGGTCGCAAGCGGGTGGCGGGGGCCGGGCGCGAAGGCGGCGAGCGAGCCGCAAGCGGGCGGCGGGGGGCGGGCGCGACAGCCGCAAGCGGGTGGCGGGGCCGGGCGCGAGGGCCGCAAGCGTCGCCGCAATAGCAGAGGGCGGCGGACGAGCGCGAGAGGGCCGCGACAGCCGCAAGCGGGGGCGGCGCGATAGCAGAGGGCGACGGACGGGCGCGAGGGCCGCAAACGGGCAGTGGCGGCGAGGCAGGAGGGCGCGGCGCAGGGTGGGGGCGGCAGGAGAGTGGGGGTGGCGGCGCAGACGGCGGCGCAATAGCAGAGGGCGGCACCGCTACAGCCGCAAGAGGACGGGGGCGGCGCAACAGCAGAAAGCGGCGGACAGGACGGGCGCGAGGGTTGCGAGCGGGCGGTGAGGGCGAGGCAGGAGGGCCGCGAGGGCGGCGCGACAGCCGCAAGAGGGCGCCGCAATAGCAGAGAGTGGAGGGCGAGGAACGCTCGCCCGTTATATGGTGGAAAAAGTGGAACGCTTTCGGGGGTTAAACTCAGTCTTTCAATACTTCAGCCGCAACTTCTTTCGCGTCTTCCGGCGACAGATAGGCCAAAAGTTTCATCGCAAGAACACGCGGGTTATCCCCGGCCTGTATCGAAACAATGCCTTCCAAAACCATTTCGCGAGCCTGGGCTTCGCGGGCGTCAAACTCGCGCAATTTGGCCATAACCGGCGTAAGAAGGGCGTTGGCTATTAACGAGCCGTATAAAGTGGTAATTAACGCTACAGCCATGTTTGGGCCTACCGAGGCTTTGTCCTCCAGGTTTTTCATCATGGCTATAAGTCCTATAACCGTACCCAGCATACCAAAACCTGGGGCTAATGCGGCCCACATATTCAACAACCCGACAACTCCGGCGTGACGCCCCTGCATTTGGTCTATTTCAATTTCAAGCAGGTCTCGCACTACGGCCGCATCCGTCCCGTCAACCACAAGTTGAAGGCCTTTTTTCATAAACTCATCTTCCAGGTCGCTGATTTCATCTTCCAGAGACAGCAAACCTTCGCGCCTTGCTTTGTCGGCCATAGCCATAAGTTTGGTAACGATGCCTTTTTCTCCAAAATTCGGCAACTTAAAAGAAATGCCTATCTTGGAAAAAACGCTCAGCGCGTCTTTTATGGTGGACGCGGCCATTAGCGCAAACCACGAACCCAAAACAACTATAAAGAGGGACGGCAAATCCCAATACGTTATAAGGCCGGCGCCGCCGCTTATAATTCCAAAAACCATCATGGCGAAAACGCCGACAATGCCGATAAGACTCGCTATATCCACCGTTTACTCCTCGTTTTTAAAAAAACCTATACGCTTTCTGTAATCAATTATTCTTTGTAAAATTACATCGGCCTTCTCTTTTACAATAACGTGTTTCCCGGAAAGCATAAGGATGGTTGTGTCCGGCTTACATTCAATAGATTCCATCTGATGAGGATTAAGCCAATATTCAACGCCGTCAAGTCTAGTTACTTTAATCATGAAATTTTCCCGCAAAAGCCCAGGCTAAAAACGCGGACTCCGCCCTTAGCGGCGCTTCCCCGGCAGGGAAGCTTTAGCCGGAGCGCACTTTAAAGGAACGCCGGTAAAGCCGTTTTCAACCAGCGTTCCTTAAACTATCTTTTTAGAGTTAACAATTCTTGCAGAAGTTGGTCGGCTGTTTGTATGGTGCGCGAGTTTGCCTGAAAACCGCGCTGGGTTACTATCATATCTGTAAATTCCGCCGCCATATCCACGTTGGACATTTCCAGCGTACCCGCCACTATTTTGCCTTTTCCGGCCACTCCAGACGGCCCTATATTCGCATTCCCGCTATTGTTGGACGTTACAAAAGCAGTTTCGCCGTTCTTTTCCAGGCCTCCCTGGTTGGAGAAAGTCGCCAAAGCGAGTTGCGCCAAAGTGCGGTTTGTACCATTTGTGTAAACGCCTGTAATTGTTCCGGTGGAATCTATTTTAAAACTTTCCAGATAGCCCATTGTGCGGCCGTCCTGCGTCACCGCCTTTGAAGAGCTCGCGTCGGCGAACTGGGTTAGAGCGCGGCTAAATCCGCCCATCTGCCCCATATCCAACGTAAGAACCTGCCTCACCTGCGCCCCGTCCGCGTCCGGGTCTGTATTCGGCACATCGTACGCCACCTGCATTGTTATGGGAGGCGCCGCGCCGTCTTCCGGCGCAACCCCGCCGGAAATGTTGCCGTCCGCGTCCTGCGCCGAAAAAATTGTGCCGTTGTTGTTAAAGTTCACCGTAAACGCCTGGGCGCCGCCGGCGGCTGGAACGCCCTCGCCCAGCCCCACAGAAGTATTGGTAGCCGCGGCGGCTTCCGGGTCTACAGTTACAGTAACCGTCCACGAGTTCGCCGTACCCGGCACGCGGGTAAACTGCGCCTGCATGGTGTGCGGAGCGCCGAAAGAATCGTAAATTTTGATGTTTGTGTTCCATGTCCCATTTCGTATGGCGACTTCATCGGTTTCACCTTCGGCTATCATGGGGGTAAGTTTGTTAAGATTGCAAGCAAACTCCACGCGGGTGGTTTCTTTTGCGGGGTCTTTACCACCCACCGGAATAGAAAGATTTTCCACATCGCGGGAAACCTCCAAAAGCGTGGTTCCGTTTATCTCTTGCGCCATCCAGCCCTGCACCTTCATGCCGTTGGACGGATTTACAAGCGTGCCGTCCCGGTCAAGGCTAAAAGCTCCGGCGCGAGTGTACAACTCATTTTGGCCTTCTTTCAGCACAAAAAATCCCTGGCCCATTATAGCCAGATCCGTATTAACTCCGGTTGTTTGCAAAGATCCCTGCGTATGTATCGTGTCGATTGATGCGATAGACATACCCAGACCAACTTCTTTTGGGTTTACGCCGCCTATTTCTTCGGTAGGACGGGCCGCGCCGGCAAGTTGCTGGTAAAGCATATCCTGAAAATTAACTCGCCCTTTTTTAAAACCCGTTGTGTTAATATTGGAAATATTATTGCCGACAACGTCCATTCTAGTTTGATGATTTTGCAAACCGGACACGCCGGAAAATAATGACCTCATCATAAAGCTACCCTCTTTATAAAAATAAATCTGATGGAAAAGTTCACAAATCAAACGCATCCGGCGTTTTTTGCTACGATTCCTCGTTGTTTAACCGGCTTTACGGCGCCGGCTCCATTGTTCGCCCGAATGCGGGACGCGGATGTAAACCGCCATTCCCGCAAGGCGCCTATTTTTCGTAAACTTTAGTAACCTGCGACCATCTGTAATATCCGCCGTCCACCATTATGCGCGGGTCGTTTCCTTCAGAAACTCCCAGCCGCTCCACAGCCGACACCCTGCCGGTAAGGTATCTGTCGCCTTCTATGATTTCAACAGATTTTCCCAAAGCCGAGTTTGCTTCCGAGCCTGTGAACATATTGGCGAGGCGGTTAAAGTCTCCCGCCATATTCGTCATTTGTTCCAGGCTGGAAAACTGAGCCATCTGCGAGATGAACTGCTTGTCTTCCATAGGCGCCATTGGGTCTTGGTACGAAAGCTGGGTCACCAACAATTTAAGAAAATCATCCTTCCCTAAATTTTGGCCGCCGGTCTGCTTCCCTGCGTTAATTTGCGCATTGTAGTCCCTTACAAGCCGCTCTGTTCCCGACTTTTCCGCCGGACTCATTGTTGTGTTTATATCCATCAAAAAACTCCTAACTTTGGTAAGTTTTTGCAAAAATGTTAAATAGAGTTGTCCGGAAACTTCAGTTTCCGCACGCCGCCCCAAGCCCAGGCTTGTGATTCAGCCAACTCCCGCTTAAAAACGCAAAACGCCGGGCGTTTTGCAAGAACCTGGGCGGCGCCCAACAGGGTTGGCGGACAAGCCCAATGAACGCGCGTTTTACGGCGGCAAAATCAAAAACCGCGTTTTTATTACGGAAACCGCCTTCCTATAGACATTCTCCCCGCGCCCGCATTCCGCTTCAAAAATCAAAACTTCTCTAAAAACGGCCCGTTTAGGCCAGCACATTCAACGCGCTGTTTGGGAAAAACAACCGGTAAGCTTGCGATTCGGCTTCCAGGCCGCCCGCTTTGTCATAGACGGCGGACGCAACCGCGCTGGAAACGGCGCCCGTATGCGTTTCCGCCCGCCGCTCGCCGCGGCCTTCGCCGCCGGAAATAGACGTTTCCAGTTTAGCGCTTTCGTAACCTTGCGCCTCAAACGCTTTTTCCAGATTGTGAACCTGTTCTTCAAACGCCTTTAGCGCTTCTTGAGTTTCAACCAGAATTTGGCCCGACACTTTGTTTTCAGCCATATGCAGTCTAATTTTTACATTTCCCAGGCTTTCGGGCTTTAGACTAAGCCGAATGGCGCCCTCCCCTCCGTCCCGCAACATAATGCTTGCGTGGCGGACTATATCGCCATTCAAACTAGCCTGAAGTTCCCTGGACAAAAAATTTTGCGATTTTTCCACACCGCCGTCCGCAACCGTCCCTCCCAATGAACCGTTACGCCCCTGCGCTTCTGTAAGCGGGCTTGTTTGCGCCGAACTTTGCGCTTCGCTCACGCTTTGGCCGCGTTGGGTTTCAACATTTACGGTAAGTTCAACCTGTTTTAGGCTTTCAGCCTGCCGCTCCCCTCCCGAAGCGGCGGCTGTAGGCCCATTCTCCTGTTTGTCCGCGCTCGCGGAAGCTTTGGACTGCGCTGAGTTTTTTACATCCGGCCTTATTTCTTTTGCGGATTTACGTCCGGCGTCTTCTTTTGCTGGAACCGTTTCTTTTTTTTCAACGGAAAGACCGTTTTTGCCGTCCAGCCCCTCCCCAAAAGGGCTTGCGGCGTTTTTAGCCTTTTTATCCGCGGTTTTAGCGTTAAGCGCAACCGCCGCGGCCGTTTCTCCCGCCGGCTCCCCTCCATCCGGCAAAACGGCGGCCGCCTCCGGTTCCTCTGGCGTAAAAGACGTGTTGGCCGCATCGTCCGCCCGTTCAAGCCCTCCCAAATCCAGCTTTAGCGCAACTTCTTCTTCCTCCAGACTTACGGCCTTCCCCTCCCATGAAAAAGACCCGTCCGGCGCGCCCTCTCCCGCGCCTTCCGCCGTTTTTGCGCATTCTTCAAACCGTAAATCCGCGAGTTCCGCAACATCTCCGGGGAGCCCTCCCGTTCCCCCGGAAACAACTTCTTCAACGGGCGCGGCGCTTAAACCTTTTTCCGCAAAGTCTTGAATCTGTTCACAGACCGTGAATCCAAACAATTCCGCCGCGGAAACAAAAAAATTTTCGCCTTTTTCGTTATCGGCCTGATTTAAAGCGTCAACGCTTTCTTCCGCATCCAAATCTTCATCCCCTGCGGTTTCAGTCGTTTTTACTTTTTCATCCAAACCAATTTCGTCCGGCTTTTCTTCGCTGCTGCGTGCGGTTTTGCTTGTGTTTAAGCTTGTGGTTTGCGCAAGAAAATCTTCAAAACGAAGGGCGTTTGCATTCGCGGCTTGCGGCTCCGATCCAAAGTTTTCTTTTGGCGGCGTTAGAGGAAAAAGAAGCTGCGCCATATCGCCGGCGCTTGTACGGGCCTGTAAACTCAGCACAGCCCTGCCTCCTATCCACATCCATGTCGTATATTGATTTTAACAGGCAATCCCTAACAGCCGCGTTTTCACCTCTCCCCTCCAGGAAGCGTGACGCAACCGAGCCCGTCTCTTAACTTATCGGAACGCCAAAAAAAAAAATTAGCCGTGTAAAAAAAATATTAAATGCAGTTTTTAAATATGGGCGCATTTTTTGGCGTTTTTTTGCAAAAAACGCCAAAAAACCGGGCTATCCGCTCCAATTACACATAAATCCGGCAAGCGGACTTATGTGTAATTCCGCTCCTATCCCATTGCGCGTACTCGCGCCGTCTGTTAAAACAGGCGGCTGGCAATAAGGCGCTGTATCTGACAAACAACGGACGAAGGCCGTTTTTATCAAATACAGCCAAACTTCAAGTGCGCGCAGCGCATTTGAAGTTCTATCCCATTGCGCATCTGGTAATAAGGCGCTGTATCCGATAAACAACGGACGAAGGCCGTTTTTATCAGATACAGCCAAACTTCAAGTGCGCGTAGCGCATTTGAAGTTCTATCCCCTTTCGCGTACTCGCGCCGTCTGTTAAAACAGGCGGCTGGTAATAAGGCGCTGTATTTGATAAATAACGGACGAAGGCCGTTTTTATCAAATACAGCCAAACTTCAAGTGCGCGCAGCGCATTTGAAGTTCAATCCCTTGCGCATATTCGCGCCGCCTGTTAAAACAGGCGGCTGGTAATAAGGCGCTGTATTTGATAAACAACGGACGAAGGCCGTTTTTATCAAATACAGCCAAACTTCAAGTTTTCGCAGGTCAAGCATAGCTTGGCGGCCAAGTCCGTTGTTGGGGGAGCGCGAAAAATTCTTGTTGACACGGGAGTTTTTTTGTCATAAAGTTAACGAACGGTCGTAAACTTTATGACAAAAAACGACATTTTAAAAGCGGCTTTCAAAATATGGGCGTCGGATTTTTTTATAAATCCAAGCCTTTCCACTCTCGCAAAAGGGCTTGGGGTCACCAAACCCGCGCTTTACCGTCATTTTAAAAATAAAGAAGCCATACTAAACGCTATGCGCATTGATTTTTATGACAAATTCGCCGCGTTTTTCGAATCGCATTACAGACTCGCTTTAACAAAAAAAGACTCTTGCGGCATTCTGGTTTCCCTGTCGCGATCCATCTCTGAATTTAACATCCTAAACGAAGATTATTTTTTATATTCAATAGCGCACATAAACAAAATATACGAAGAGCGCGGCGGAAAGCGCGACTTTTTTTGCGAACTAAAAAAACGCGGCGTAGATTTATCAAAGCTTGACCACATTTTTACCAACGAAAATCCATATCCAAAAAAAATATATCTTGTTATGTGTCATTCAACATTTGAATCGGCGAAACACAACATAAATCGCATTTCTGGAAATCAATTATGCGATATTCAAACATTTTTAAATAATGTAGAGACGTCGATTAAATACGGATTGGGATTTGACATAAAAAAAATCGCAAAAATTAATTTTGAACAAATAGAAAAAGATTCGCGGATTTTCATCCAGCCGGCGGAAGACTCAGGACATATTTTAAATGCCGCCGCAGACGTTATTTTCAACGTAGGGTTACACGAAGTTACAATGGAAAAAGTCGCGGAAAAAGCCGGTTTGCATAAAAGCAGTTTGTATTCTCATTTTATAAACAAAAACGATATGATTAAAAAAGTGTTTATAAACGAAATCGAGCAAATGATTCAATTTTTAATGGCGAACAAGCAAACGTCCGGCACAAATGAAGAACGCCTGTATTACACTTTTTTCAGCATTGTTCATTATTTGCGCGTTAAACCCTGCGCGTTAAGCATTCTGGATCATCTAAGAATGCATTGGATGGATGTTAGCGGCAAGGGAAAAGCCTGTGATGGGGCGGCCCGGCGCCCCGGCCCCCCGACGGCTTCGCGGGACGACAAGCCCCCTCGTCGTCGCGCCGGCCGGCGCCACGACCCTCTCGCCTTCGGACGGCCGGCGCCGCAAATCGACGACCGTCGGGCCGGAATGTCAACCCCCCACTGTCGCGCCTCCCCGCCGTCTAACGGGTGGTCGGAGCGGGCCGTTCGGGGCCGCCCGCGCCGGAGCCGCTCACTTGCGGCCCCGCCTCCGCGCCGCCAGCCCCTTGAAGTCC
>JAITER010000070.1 GCA_031281945.1 Spirochaetaceae bacterium
CTGGCCCCGCCGTGGCTCGGCGTTTTTGACGAGGCGCGGATAGCCTTTGTCCCCTTCCATGATATGCTCCCGATTTTCACCGAAACCGACTTTAACTGGAACGCCACCCCCAGCAATCATGAAACGGCGGATTTTCAAAAAGCGCGGCGGGCGGTTGAAAGAACAATAGGCGCGAAAATCGCGGTGTATAATTTTGGCGCGGACGACCGTGAAATAAAAGAATTTATCAAGACGCATATCGGCGCGGAAGGTTCGTTTTCAATAAAAAGCCCCATCACCAAAGATAACTTTGTGCAGATTTTTATTAAGTGGGTGAAGGAGGTGAAGCCCTCTATAAACATATCAAAAGAAAAATGGCAGGAATTCAAAGCGGTCGGGGTTCTTGACGGGGACTTTTTTCGCGCCGACATGATGAGTTCGGGCGGGAACGCCGTCACCCTCACGGACAAGCTCAAAATTATTCTGGAAAATGATAAATACAAATATCATCAGGTCTTTGAAGGCGATCTTTTTTCGCGGGTGATTGATTTTACCGACGGAGGCGAGGCTTACCGGCGTTTCTGGAATAAATATGAAAGGCCGCCCGCCGAGCAGTATCAAAAGTATATCATCGAAAGGCCGGACCTTCTGGTTCCGCAAAATATCCGCGAAACCAAAGGGAGTTTTTTCACCCCGTCATTATGGGTGAAAAAATCGCGGGAATATCTGGCGAAGGTTTTTGGCGATAACTGGCAGGAAGAATATTACGTGTGGGACTGCGCCGCCGGAACGGGCAATTTGCTTGCGGGGCTGACCAATAAATACAACGTGTGGGCTTCCACCATAGACGAAACCGATGTGAACACTATCAACACCCTCATTGACATTGACGACAGCCTCGATTTACTGCCGTCCCATGTTTTTCAGTTTGATTTTTTAAACGACGGTTTTGACAAGTTGCCGGAAGGATTACGCAATATTATCGACGACCCGGAAAAACGGAAGAAGCTGATTGTTTACATCAATCCGCCGTATGCGGAGGCGGCGAGCGCGACTACCCGCACCGGCACAGGGCAAAATAAGCGCAAGGTTTCTACCGCGCATAAAACAAGCCAAATGTACAAAGAAACGCTCGGACGGGGAATTAACGAGCTTTTTGCCAATTTCTTTATTAAAATATATTACCAGTCGCCCGGCGTAAAACTTGCCGCCTTTAGCACGTTAAAATATATTAATTCTCAGAATTTTATTAAATTTCGCGAATGTTTTTTGGCCGAGTATAAAGCCGGTTTTATGTGCAGGGCGAATACGTTTGACAATGTGGAAGGAAAGTTCCCCATCGGTTTTCTTATTTGGGATTTAATGGTAAAAAAACAGATAAACGGTATTCGTGTTGATGTTTTTGAGAGTGATAACTATGCGGAGCGTTGCCGGCCGCGCGGGGAAAAAATTATATATACCGCCGGCAAGGGGCGGTATATCGTAGACTGGATGCGGTCTTTTTTTGATGCTGAAAATGAGCGTATCGGGTATTTACGGTTTCAGGGGACGGATTTTCAAACAAACAGCAACGTATACCTGACGAACAGGCCTTCGGCAAACGATATCAGAGAATCAAAAATTACGAATATAACCGGGCGCAATATCACCGGCGTGTGCGTCTACCTTGCGGTGCGGCAATGTATCGAACACACATGGCTCAACGACCGCGACCAGTTTCTGTTTCCTAACGACGGCTGGAAAACCGATGCGGAATTTCAGCATAACTGCCTTGTTTTTACGTTGTTTCACGGGCAAAACCGCATATCCGCAAAAGACGGCGGCGCAACCGGCTTGCGCAACCACTGGATTCCCTTCACCGAAAAAGAAGTTGACGCGAAAGAAAAGTTTGAATCAAACTTTATGAGCGAATTCCTTAAAGGAAAAACATTTAGCAACGAAGCGCGGGCGGTATTAGATGCGGGGCGGGAATTGTGGCGTTACTATCACGCGAAAATCAGGAACAACGGCGCCGCCTCCGCCAACGCTTCTTTTTACGACATCCGCGAATTCTTTCAGGGGCGCAAGGAATCGGGAACTATGAACGCGAAATCCGCCGATGAAACCTACAACGCGCTAATCGCCGCTTTACGCGCCGCGCTCAAAACACTAGCCGCAAAAATCGCGCCCAAGGTATACGAATACGGCTTTTTGAAGGAATAGTCCCATTTTTAAATATAGGCGCTATGCGGAAATCAGCAAACGCGGCGAATTTCGCTGTTTGCTGTAACTCTACATTCGCGTTAATTTAAAGTAATATCAACGCATGGAACGTTCAATTTTTAGTAATATATCGCCGCTGGACCACCGCTATTCCCTGTCCGAAGCGGGGGTTTTTAACGGGCTCGTCCCGTGGATAAGCGAAGACGCCTCTATTTCGGCGTGTGTAAAGGCGGAAATCGCCCTTGTAGAAGCCCATCTGGAAAGCCGGGGCCAACTTACGGCGGAGCTTGGCGCCGCGCTTAAAAAAGCCGGTGAATCTGTAAGTCCCGGTGAAGTCTACGCGGAAGAAGAAAAAACGCGCCATAACATACGCGCTCTTGTAAATGTGTTAAAAACGAAAGTTCCGGCGGAGGCGGCGCCGTTGATTCATCTGGGCGCTACGAGCGTGGACATTCTGGATACAAGCCTTGCGTACCGTATGCAAAACTCCGCAAAACTTGTGGTGACGCCCCTGTTAAAAAAACTGGCGCTTTTGTTATGCGACATCGCTGAACGCGAGGCGGATACGCCTCAGGTTGGCAGAACCCACGGGCAGCACGCGGTTCCCATTACGGTGGGTTTTACTTTCGCCGGATTTT
The DNA here is from genome assembly GCA_031281945.1 of Spirochaetaceae bacterium. Lineage (GTDB taxonomy): Bacteria > Spirochaetota > Spirochaetia > Treponematales > Breznakiellaceae > JAIROZ01. The sequence continues at coordinate 2,820 of JAITER010000070.1, forward strand.
TGTCGCGTATAGGAAAATCCATACTGCAAATACAGGTTTTCGCGGACGACCTTAGGGGCAAACTGTCCGGCGCGGTGGGCGCCTATAACGCGACCTGCATGATTACTGATGATCCGGAAAAACTGGAGGAGCTTTTTTTAAATAAACTTGGCCTAAAGCCTTCCGAACATTCAACCCAGCTTGTGGAGCCTGAACACGTCCTGCGCCTTCTTTTGGAATACAACGTCTGCTTTGGAATTATAGCCCACCTTGCCGATGACTTGCGAAACCTGCAACGTTCCGAAATAGGCGAGTTGCATGAGGAATTCTCACATTCTCAGGTGGGTTCTTCCACCATGCCGCAAAAGCGCAATCCCTGGAACAGCGAGCATGTAAAAAGTTTGTGGAAGGCGTTTATGCCCCGCGCAACAAGCTTTTTTATGGATCAAATAAGCGAACATCAGCGCGACCTTTCCAATTCAGCCAGCCAGCGTTTTATAGCCGACTATATCGCCGGTTTTTGCATGGCCGCGGAACGTATGAGCGGCGTGCTTCAAAACCTTGTCGTGGATAAAGAGAATTTAACGCGAAACCTGCGCGGCGGCGGCGGAATTAAAGGCGGCGTTATGGCCGAACCGGCTTATATACTGCTTGCGGAAAGCGGAGAATCCCGCGCCCACGAAATTATACGCAAAATAACGCTGGCCTGCGAAAAAGAAAATATTGATTTTGCGGAGGGTTTAATCCGCGAAAAAGAAATTTTTATAAAGATACAAAACAAGATGACGGAACTTAAATTAATCAAAACAGGGGAGACGGCGAAAGATTTTTTTAATAACCCGGAACGTTACAACGGCCTTTCCGCCAAAAAAGCCAAAACTCTGGCGGCGAAATACCGCCGGATAATGGCGCAATAAACAGGCGGGCGGCGAATTCCGGCCCGCGCGCCGGCCCCGTAAAAGCGCGGCGTTTTTCAAACAGGGGATTGCAGGGCCTCCCAAACGGCTTCTTTTTCCGCCGTCTCTTTTTTTACGGCGTCCAGGCGCTCTTTTACGGCGGCGGCTTTTTCGCCGGAACTATAAACTTCATGTTTGCAAAGTTCCGCTTCCAGCAGTTTTTTTTCGGCTTCCAACTCTTCTATCTTCGCGAAGACCGCTTCCAGTTCCCGCTCGCGGCGCCTGTTTTTAGCCTGTTCCTGTTTCTTTTCTTTACGCGCCGCCGCCGTTGCGCTTTCTTTGATGGCGGGGGGCGGGGCTTCATTGGTTTCGCGCGATTTTGCGCCGCCCGCTTCCGACTCCTCCCATTCTTTTTTTTCCAGGTAGTAACGGTAGTTTCCCGGAAAAAGGCGCGGCGCTTTTCCGGCGGAAAGTTCCAGCGTTTTTGTGGACAGCGCCTCCATAAAAGACCTGTCATGCGAAACAAAAACGCAGGCGCCTTTCCAGGGGCGCAGGGCTTCCAGAAGCGCGTCTTTTGAGTAAACGTCCAAATGGTTTGTAGGCTCGTCTAAAATCAGCAGATTTACAGGTTGCATCAACAATTCCAACAGCGCAAGCCTGCTTTTTTCACCGCCCGAAAGGACTTCCAACGGCTTTTGAACGTCATCGCCCCTAAACAAAAAAGCCCCCAGCGCGTCCCGTAAGCGGCTGCGGGTTTCCTGCGGGGCGCGTTCTTCCAAATGCTCCAGTATGGAGCGGCTTCCGCAAAGGCGTTCCGCGGCGTCCTGCGAAAAATAACCGGCGCACACTCCCGCGCCAAAACGAACTTTACCGCCGTGCTTTTCATCTTTTCCCGCGAGGATTCGCAACAGGGTGCTTTTCCCGGCCCCGTTGGGGCCTACGCAAACTAGTTTTTCGCCGGATTCCACGTACAAATCAAAAGGGGCTATCACCTGTTTTTCGCCGTAGGATTTTGAAAGGTCTTTAAGGATAAAGGCGAAAGCGCCGGTGTGCGGGGGCGGCTGGAATTTAACTGTTATTTTCTTTAAGTGTTCCGGCAGTTCCAGCCGTTCCATTTTTTCAAGTTTTTTTATCTGTTCCTGGGCGAAAGCGGCTTTGCTGGCTTTGTATTTAAACCGTTCAATCAAGCCGGTTAATTTTTCTATTTCCAAACGTTGCGCGTTATATCTGGAAATAAGGCTTTCTATTTCGCGGTTGCGGGTTTTTTCATATTCGCTGTAGTTTCCGGTGTAACGTTTAATGTTTCCCGCAAAAAGCTCAAAAACTTCCGTAACAAGAGAATCCAGAAAATAACGGTCGTGCGACACTATCAGCAGGGCGCCGGGAAAAGCTTTAAGCCACTTTAAAAGCCAGATGCGGGCTTCAATATCAATATAATTGGTAGGCTCGTCCAAAATTAAGACGTCCGGTTTTTTTAACAGAACTTTCGCCAGGGCTATGCGCATTTGCCAGCCGCCTGAAAATTCTTCGCAACGGCGTTCCATATCTTTTTCTTTAAAGCCCAAACCGGTTAAAACCTGGTAAATTTCTTTTTCGCGGCGTAAATAACCCGACTCTTCAATTTTTTCAAAAAGAACCGAATGTTCAGCAAGTAAAGCCTCTGTTTTCGCGTCTTTACCGCCCAGCTCTTCCCTAATTTTCACCGTGCGTTCAAGCATAACGCGCAGAGGCTCAAAAACCGAATCCGCTTCGTTAAAAAGCGTGTTGCCGGAACATACAATGCCGGATTGCGGTAAATAAGCCGTCGTACAGCCCTTTTCAATTGAAACGGAACCGTAATCGCATTGAATCTCTCCGGCTATAACTTTAAGCAGGGTGGATTTCCCCATCCCGTTAGCCCCGCAAAGCGCGGATTTACTTCCGGATTTTAGGCGGACGCTAACATTTTTTAATATCTCCCTTTCGCCGAAAGAAATGGAGGCGTTTGTAAGTTGAATAAAAGCCACGGTTAATTTAAGCACAAAAAAGCGGTATTTTTAAGTTCGTCCCCGCGCTCGCGGCGTTTTTAAGCAGGATTTGACGGCAAGTTTAAACATGCGCTGAAAACGGCGCGGTTTAAGAGGCGGTTTTTGGAATCAGGGCGAATTTTTCGCCGCATAGCGGCGAAAAACCGCGCTTTCCGCTAAAATTTGGCCGCTTTAGCGGCCAAATTCTCAATCGCTTTCGCGGCTTAATGGCGCCTTTCGCCGTAAAAGGCGGCGCAACGGCTTGGCGGCTTCGCACCCAGTTCCCCGCCCGTCCCCGGCGCACGAAACTTTGAGCGCGTCCCGCCGTATCGGGCGGCCCAGCGTGGGGCCCGATAATGGCCCCAGCCGTAGAGAAGGCGCCGGCCCCGCTGGAAGCGAGCGCGTGCGAAACTTTCAGCGCATCCCCCCAACCCAGGCGGCGCGGGGGCCGATAGCAACTCGCGTTTTGGTTGCGACTGGGGGCTCCGCCCCCAAACCCCCGCTGGGAGGCCGAGGCCTCCCAGACCCACCGAAAGTTTGCGGCCCCGATTTGTTTCAAACGGCGTCCTTCATTGC
>JAITER010000004.1 GCA_031281945.1 Spirochaetaceae bacterium
AACAATGTAAGTTTTTATTTGGTCAAGATTTGCTTACCGAGGAAGCATTTCTGGGAGATCGCATTGATGAGTCAAAGTTAACTCGCGTTGCGTTTAAGCAATGCGCCAATCCTCGTTCAAGGGAAATATATTATCCTCCATTAATGATTATAGCAAAGACAGATAAATTATATGCCGCATTCTGGGAGAAGGGGTTTTTAGCTTATAATCATTCTTATTTTTCAATAAATCGTATTCCCAAGAGTGATTTAAATGAGCTTAGATTATTTTCTAAGAATTTCATTGACCAAAAGGATATTTTGATTGCGTGTATGTATTTATTTAGTTATCACGTATTATCTTCGCAGGCAACCGCTATATTAAAAAAGGATGTTATGGAATTACCCTGGTCAGAGAATGGAAAATTTGATATGGTAAAATGGGAAAATGAGTTATTGTCTGATATAGCCGAATATATGGCAGAGTATATACGATTGGGGCAGGAATCAAAATTATTAATAAAAGACGCGGACGAAAGCGATTTAAAAAACTATTCACAAACATTTTTGCGCCTTATGCGTAAATATTTTCAAGCGGCGGAACAAAGCCATTGTTTTTTCCAGAATGGTTTGGTGCTTGTCGCTTTTACTTTATCGGGCAATAAGGAGCTTCCGTGGCTCGATGGATTTAATTGGCATGAAAAAATCAGACGGCTTATAGATAAAAAGCTCAGCGCCGTCTTACGAACAAAACGCATTATTAGAATTTTAACAGGTAATTCAGTTGTCTTCATAAAACCTGGTAAATTACGATATTGGATTCGTTCAACCGCAATTCGAGATGCGGATGATATAATTGATAATATATTGCAGGGTGGGGAAGAATAATATGAATGACGAATTATCCCCATTTGAGTATTCAATTTATCAAAATGTTATAATAAAAACGGTTATTCTGTTTGTTTATCGCCGATTATCGTCATGGCGCGATAATCCATATAGGACACAGAAAACCGGTGAGGTTGAGTTGACAAGCGACTTAGTAACATACCTTTCAAAAAATGCTCACAATGATGAACAAAATTTTCTTTTTAATCATGAAGAGCCGCAACCGGATGGATATCGAATTGATTTTGCCGCATATCCAACAGGTAAAGAAGATGATTATACGAAAAAGATAACTGTTTTTGAATGTAAAAGATTACCCGCGCCTTCTCCGAACCGCACAAATGAGTACGTAATAGGGAAACTGGGAGGTATTCAACGGTTTAAACTTGAAAAACATGGCGCAAATCACGAAATTGTTGGGATGGTGGGATACATACAGTCGAGTGCAATTGAAGATAATTTAGGCAAAATTAACGATTGCATCACTGATTTATACTCGGAAACAAACGATGGTATTCTGAATTGGAAAGAGGATAAAGTATTAACCGTAATAGAAAGTGATATTAGTATGGGTATTTGTCATAGTTTATCGATACATCACCGTATAACACTTAATCCAATAACAATTCACCACTTGTGGATAGTTTTGTGAACTGCATCAAAAACGAAGCGGGGAAATGTTTGTCGAGACCAAGAAACGGGGGAAGGGGAGGAAGATATGATTTGTTATTTGTGCGACAATGAAAACGCGATGCCATTACAACGTGGCAGTGAAGCTATATTGCATTATATAAAATGTCCAAATTGTGGTGAATATATTATTTCAGAACAAGCAATAACAACCCATGCCAACAAGCGAGATACTCGTTTCATTGTAGCAGGAGAAGCCTTTCAGTTGTCTTATAATAGAAACGAGATTAAGAAAATTCGCATTTCCGATTTTGAAACATCCGAAGATATACCGACCATTGAAAAACTCTATCACTTGGCAAGATATTTTTATGCTGAAACGCTTAAAAATGGCTTGTGTCAAAAAATAAAAAAACTGCCCAGAGCTTGCTGTTATGCAAAAAATGATTCTGAATATCTTCAGTTATGGGAACTACTCAAATCAAAAAATATAATAGAGTTGTTCGGAAACCTCAAGTTTACGAACAACTTCCGCTTGAAAACGCAAAATGCGTAGCATTTTGCAAGACTTGGGCGACAACCAACCGGGTTGGCGAACAAGTTCAATCAACTTTGAAAAATCAATAGCCAGACCTGGCGATGATAGAGTGATATATAGGCGCCCAACTTTCACAAGCGAGGCCAAGTTGTTATTTGATGAAAAAATAAAGACGCTGGATGACTTTAAGGAGTTAGTTATGGGTGAAAAGAAAGAATCTAACAGGATAGCTATCACGACATTTAACGGACAATTCAACAATGCAAATGGGAATGCTATTATTAATGCCGTACAAAACAACAATTCGCATTTGCAGGAGATACTAAAATTTTTTGATGAGTTAGAAAAACATATTCCACATGATATATCAAAGGAAGTAAAAGAACAGTTGGACGAGAGTATTGATACGATAAAAGCAGAATTGCAAAGTCCTCGGCCAAAAATAAACGTAATTAAAACTCTTGTAATCGGACTTAAAGGACTGGTAAATACAGCCGAGTTTGCGGCAGCGGCAGTTACTATATTAGAGTTCATTGACAAATTACCAAAATAAATTATTACGGAAAAAAAACATGCAGAACATTTTTGATAACAGTCAGGGTATTGCCTGTCTTTCTAAACTTTATAAAAAACAATCTGGAAAAATTGTCAGAGATGAAAAAACAGAAAAAGGGGCGGAAAGTTGAATGATAAATACCAGTAGAAAAATAAAAATATTTGATTTATCAAAACCATGGAATAAGGTCTAATAATCATGGACCGTCAATATTATTCGCAAAGAAATAACCCTAATAAAGATAGGGTTAAAATTGACTTGTTTCAATTAAAAAAATTGTTTTACACCTTATATTGCAAGTTATACAGTGAAGATTATTTTGCAACAACTATCGGATATATTTACCTGGGAAATGATATAGACGGATCGCTTGGCGCCGATAGTGCAATAGCACAACTGTTATATCTTAATCTACGCAAGGAAAATATTTGGCCTATTCACACGAATATTGATAAATATAGCGAAGAAGATTTATTTGATATAATGGAATTTTGTTACGATTGTATTTCAAATCTATATGCGGAAGATGGACTATATGCCAATAGAACTAAAGATGACGACAGAGAAATTTATAGGTTTGAACTAAACAAACAATTAAAAGATTACAATGAAGGCTTTGAATTAAACAAAGCCGGGCAGATTGTCAGACTATCTTCACGTGGTTTAAAACAATTGATTGAAAGGAAATTGCCAACAGAGGATGAAGGTATCGTTTCAAGAGTAAATGAAGCGGTATTTACTTATCAAAACAGAAAATCATCACGCTTGCAAAGGAAGGAAGCAGTCAGACATTTATCCGACATATTAGAGAACCTACGCGATAAAGCTAAACCGCTCATAAAAAAGAAAGACGAGAATGATTTATTTCAAATAATAGAGTTGTTCGGAAACCTCAGTTTCCGAACAACAACCGCTTAAAAAACGCAAAATGCGTAGCATTTTGCAAGACTTGGGCGACAACCAACCAGGTTGGCGAACAAGTCCAATCAATAATTTTGGTATTCGCCACAATAATCCGCGGCAAAAAGAAGATTATGATGATCCTATATTTCTAATCTGGATGTTCCATTATTTCCTTGCTACAATCCATGCATGGTTACTGATAATCAAAAGAAGCAAAAACAATGAAAAATGATTTACACGGACATCATAAAGGATACATAGCCGCCTAAACTTGTCGAGGCCCGCCAGAAACTTGACAAAACGCTAGAAGCCGCATACGGCCGCAAGTTTGACGATGACAGCCAGCGGGTGGCGTATCTTTTTGAGTTGCATCAAAAACTAAGCGGGGAAATGTTTGTCGAGACCAAGAAACGGGGTAAAAGGAGGAAGATATAATTTTGGTCAAGAGGAAAAATGCAAAATGGATTATTCGGGATATAAAATAGGAAAAAGTTATAGTGCAAAAGTCAAATTATAAATTTTTGATACGATAGGAGATAAATAATGAAATTTAGAGCCAAGGGTGAGATAATAGAATTTGTTCGGCAGAAAGATTACATATTTGACAGATACATTGATGAAGGTGGATTTGGGAAAACCGCCTTGTTAAAAGACCCGACAATGGATGAATATTTTGTATGCAAAAAATACGAACCCCAGCCTGGTATTGACAAAATTGAATATTACGAAAATTTCAAAAATGAAATAAAAATCATGTATAAATTATTTCATAGAAATATAGTAAGGATATTGGACTTGTTCGCCAACCCGGTTGGTTGTCGCCCAAGTCTTGCAAAATGCCTGGCATTTTGCGTTTTCAAGCGGAAGTTGTTCGGAAACTTGAGGTTTCCGAACAACTCTATTCAATTATTATTTGTATCCAAGATCAGCAACCGGCTATATTCTAATGGATTTCATTGACGGAACAGACATAAGGACTTTTATTTCAAAAAATCCCGAAGAAATAAATAATTTATTCAATCAAACCATTGAGGCTTTTTCATACCTGGAAATGAATAATATCCTTCATAGAGATATACGCCCAAAAAATATTCTTATTACATATGATAAGACGGTAAAAATAATTGATTTTGGATTTGGTAAACAGATAGAGAGCTATATAGACTTTGAAAAAAGTGTAAGTTTAGCGTGGCGATATGAGACACCTGATGAATTTCAGGATTCTATTTACGATTTTAGAACAGAAATATATTTTATAGGCAAGTTATTTGAATCTTTAATCGGAGAGTATGACATTACAGGTTTTAGATATAACGACACACTCAAAAAAATGATAATAAAAGCACACGACAACCGGATAAAATCATTTATTGATATTAAAGAATCAATAATCACTGATAGCTATGTTTTCGATGACTATTTTACATGGAAAGAAACAGAAACATTTCAAAAATTCATGGACGAAGTTGTAAACATCTATAGTTCCATCGATACAGATTGTGAATATAATGGTATAGATCAAATAGCAGCCGAACTTGAAGAAGTATATAAAAACAATGCTTTGGATCGTGAAGTTAAAAATATTGTCGATATTTCAAGAGCGTTTACTAAGGGGAACTATAGGTATTACACAAACAAAGTCGTAAATGTTTATTTGTTAAAAAATTTCATTCAATTAATAAAAAGAAGCGGTACAGAAAAGAAAAATATAATCATGTTGAATATTAATAACAGGTTAAGAACTATTAAGAGAAATGGAGAAAACAATGGATTTGCTGACGACATACCATTCTAATGAAGATAATAGTCAATTGGTAACATGGCCATTTGAATTTCGCCAGCAGTTGACCAGCGGGCTATTCGTTGAATTCAAAAAACGGGGAAAAGGGAGGAAAAATAATAGAGTTGTTTGGAAACCTCAAGGTTCCGCAAGCTGAACCAAGCCTGGGCGTGGTTCAGTCAACTTCCGCTAAAAAACCGCAAGACGATAGCAAAGCTTGGCCCCGCAGATTATTGGGATTACCGGCGCAATTATGTTCGGCCTATACATTGCGGCGTTTTTTGATTAAAATACTTTTTGTTGAAGTTTTTGGCTTTAACAACGGGCAATAGCGCAGTTGGTTAGCGTACAAGTCTGGGGGACTTGGGGTCCCCGGTTCAAATCCGGGTTGCCCGATTAAAACGTCAAGTTACATCTAAATTATAGCGGCTTAATAGTTTACATTCACTTCGCCTGGCGCGAATAAGAACATCAAAAATCTTAAAACCGTTTTGGCAAAGGCGGGTTAGTCTTGCGCTTTTCCGCTGGTTCTATTTTCCATAAAGATTTCCATTTCTACTTCGGTTACGGTTTTATCCAGACGCGCGGCTATTTGCGCGGGCGGAACGCCTTGCGCGGCCATTTGCGCCGCGGTTTGGGTTTGGGGGGCGTTTTTTCCGTTGTTTTTGGTTTTTTTTATACCGTTTGAGCCTTTGGCTTTTTTTGCGGCGTTTTTTTTAGGCGGCGCGTTTTCTTCCGGTTCTTCGCCGGCGGCGGCTTCTGGCGGCGGGTTTTGCGAACCGGATGCGGCTTTGGCCGGCGTTTCTTTTTCGAAACGGGCGAAATCTTCGGCGATGCGGTAGAGGTCAAAGCCGCCGTCTGCTGGTTTGCCGGCCTTTTCCGTCTGTTTTGCGCCGTCTTTATTTTGAGGAGCCGGAGTTTCCGGCTTTAACTGCCTTATAGACGGCGTTTCCTGTTTTAGCGGGCTTTGGATGTTGGCGGAAATTCCGGCTGGGCGCCTGGCTTCCGATTCTTTTATTAGCAGATTTAAGCGTTTATCGGTTTCTTCAAGGATTTTTTGAAGTTTGTGTACGCGATCTTCTATAAGCATGGAATCGCGGTCTGTTATGCGGTCTATTTCGTTAATTATTTGGTTTACCGCGTCACGGACGTCTTGCGGTATACGTTCAACGGAGGTTCGTTTTTTTACATACTGGCGAATGTAAAAAAACCCCGTAACGGACGCGAGCAAAGCGATTGACGAAAATATATACGCTATATCCATAATTTTTTGAAAAACAATGCTTTCATAAAAATGAACGCCTCCGCCGGTTCCAAAGGCCGCGTCGTGCGGCCTTTGGCGCTGAAAGATAACGCTTCCGATTTGGAAGCGCAATGGGATTGAACTTCAAATGCGCGTAGCGCATTTGAAGTTTGGCTGTATCTGATAAAAACGGCCTTCGTCCGTTGTTTATCAGATACAGCGCCTTATCACCAGATGCGCAAGGGATTGAACTTCAAGTGCGCGTAGCGCATTTGAAGTTTGGCTGTATCTGATAAAAACGGCCTTCGTCCGTTGTTTATCAGATACAGCGCCTTATCACCAGATGCGCAATGGGATTGAACTACAAATGCGCGTAGCGCATTTGTAGTTTGGCTGTATCTGATAAAAACGGCCTTCGTCCGTTGTTTATCAGATACAGCGCCTTATCACCAGATGCGCAAGGGGTTGAACTTCAAGTGCGCTGTGCGCATTTGTAGTTTGGCTGTATCTGATAAAAACGGCCTTCGTCCGTTGTTTATCAGATACAGCGCCTTATCACCGAAGCCTGTTTTAGCAGGCGGCGCGAATACGCCCTGAATTCTTTACAAAACCCGGTTTTACATACGCAATTTATCCATAAGCAGTTTTTTTAGCCGTTTACACTGGTTGAATTCGCCATCAAGGTCAAGGGCGGCGTCGCAATCCGCAAGGGCGGCTGGGTAATCTTCCAAATGATAGTAGGCTTGCGCCCGTCTATACAAACAATATACTTGATATGGATATATAGAAAGAGACTTGGTGAAATCTTCCGCGGCCTCTCTCCAGCGTTTTAAACAAGACTGGACTATGCCGCTGTAATACGCTGATTTGTATGAAGTTTCGTCTTTTTTAAGCGAGTATTTAAAATCCTCGATGGCTTCTTCGTATAAAGACTGCGAAAAATAGGCCATGCCCCTGTGCTTCAAAATAAGAGCCCCAATTTTAGAATCGGGGTTCATTTCCAAAATAGTGCTGTAATAATTTATCGCGACTTCGTAAAGCCCTCTGTTGTGGGCGTACAACGCATTTAACAGAAGGTCGTCTATTGAGCCGGAATCTTCAATAAAACGAATTGTTTCCTCGTTTCTTTGAGGGCTGTAATTTTTGAACAAAGGCGCGTCCATTTGGTTTTCTATATGGTCGAAAAATTCAGTTCTGCGCTGATGTATTTGTGTTTTTAACTGTTTTTGGTATCGACGTATTTCTTCAAAGATTGTATCCGCCAGTGTAAGGCTTGCGTTTACAGCCGCCAGCTTGCGTTTTAAAGGCATATCGTAAGGCGTCCATTCGGCTTTGTATACAAGCTCGTGTTCCACTTCGGACCAGGCGTCTTGCAATATGGTGCGTATTTGAATTTCCGCTATTTCACCGGAAAAGTCGCCGTCGTCCGCTTTTTTATATTTTTTACCTATCGAATCGGGAATTTTTATGAGTATATGGGTGGCTTCGTACCCGAATTCTTTAAATGAATAGGCGTCGCCTTTTTTTTCTATTTCCACTATGGTAAAGAATTTTTTTACCATATCTATGGCGGCTTCTATATCGTCAAGAAAAGGGCAAACAACCCGTATACCTATCGTATCGTGTATCAGGGGAACGTCGTTTTCCCTGGACAGAAGGTCTTCTTTTTCTTTTAAATACCTGATGTATTTTTTGAAGTAGCTTTCGAAGCTTTTTACGCGGGCTTTTACCGTATAGTTGGAAGGCAAAGTCTCAAAACAAGACTCCATAAATGATTCCAGGTCTCTGGTAACGCGCGTTCTTTTATCAATGTCTTTGTCGTATTCTTTTTTTAGGCGGGCTTTATCGGGTAATATTCTTTCCATACATATATATCACGTTAAACCAAAAATCCGCTTGACGTCTAGCCGGTACTCCGGGTTCAAGCCGGTAAGCCGGCGTCCAGCCGCCGGTAGAACTTTCACAGCCGGAACGCTCAAAAAACGTTTCTTTAATAAAACATGATTAATAATATATACTTTTTAAATTCACGGCGGGAAAATTCAGACGGCAAACTTTCCCCAGGGGGTGTTACTTTAATGTTTTGGCAGATTTTCCTGCAAATATGCCTGATTGGTTTTAACGCGGTTTTTGCGTCAGCGGAAATAGCGTTGCTTTCGTTAAATCCGGCAAAAGTGGAAAAAGACGCGGAAGCTGGCGACAAAAGGGCCAAAAGGCTGTTAAAACTGTTGCAAACACCCTCCCGTTACCTTTCTATGATACAAGCGGGGGTTACATTCGCCGGTTTTTTAGGAAGCGCTTTCGCGGCTGACAGTTTCGCCCGCCGCGCGGCTTCGTTTTTTTTATCGCTGGGCCTTCCTTTCTCGGACGGCGCCATTCAAAAAGTCTCGCTCGTCCTTGTAACAGTAATTTTTTCGTACGTTTCTATGGTTTTAGGCGAGCTTTTCCCAAAACGCCTGGCGATGCGGAAAGCGGAACCTTTATCTTATTTTTTGTCCGGTTTTTTGAATCTGTTTTCCATGCTGTTTTCTCCTGTGGTGCGTATGTTAAGCGGGACTGTAAACTTGCTGTTGCGGATTTCCGGCATAGACCCTAACGCCCAGGAAGAAACAGTTACCGAAGAAGAAATACGACTTCTTGTGGACAGAGGCGCCGCGCGGGGAACTATAGGGAAAGATGAAAAACAGATTATTCAAAATGTGTTTGAATTTGACGACGTAGTCGCCGCGGATGTAATGACGCACAGGCTGGACGCCGTTTTGCTTAGGCTTAAAGATGACGAAAAACAGTGGCATAAAACAATCATTGAAAGCGGCCGCGCGTTTTACCCTGTTTGCGGCGATACTTTTGACGATATTGCCGGAACGCTTTCCGCGCGGGATTACCTGTTGCTGGAAGACCGAAAGCGCGAAAACGTGCTTAAAAAAGCGGTAAAAGACCCGTGGTTTGTTCCCGAATCAATTAAAGCGGACGTTTTATTCCGCAAAATGAAGCAAACCCGCGCTTATTTCGCCCTGGTTTTGGACGAATACGGCGGTTTTAGCGGCATTGTAACAATGAACGATTTACTGGAGGCCATAACGGGCGGTTTTGACGCGGGGGCGGCTTCCCACCCTCAAGCGGCGCAACTTTGCAACCGTTACAAAAACATGAGCATCTATTCTGATTTTTTAAATTCCGGCGGGCGCCCAACACGGCTTTGTTACGATTCCAGGGATGTAACGCCAGGCTCCCTGTATTTCGCTTTAAGCGGGCTTCATTTTGACGGACATTCGTTTATTGAAGACGCAATTAAACGCGGGGCTTCTCACATAGTTCATCAAGAAGAACTTGAACGGCATTCGCACGGCGTTCATTACCTTAAAGTGTCGGATTCGCGCTTTGCGATGTCGCCCATAGCCGATGAATTTTTCGACTCGCCTTCAAAAAAACTTACCGTCGCCGGGGTTACAGGCACGGAAGGCAAAAGCACTACGGTTTATTTAATTTTTCAACTGCTTAAACTTTGCGGCAAAAAAGCAGGTTTCATTTCCACCGTGCAATACAGCGTAGATGGAAACGAAAACTGGAACACGGAACATCAAACCACGCCGGAAGCTCCGGTTATCCACAGGCGGCTTTCGGAAATGTTGCAAAACGGTTGTGAATTCGCCGTTATAGAGGCCAGTTCGCACGGCCTTTCCCCCCGCACCAACAGACTGGGAGATGTAGCCTTCGATTGCGGCGTTATGACCAACGTCGCCCACGAACACCTTGAATTTCACGGAACATGGGATCAGTACCGCAACGACAAAGCGAACCTTTTTAGAAAACTGGGCGAAACAAAAAAAAGTTTTGTAAAAGAATGTTTCGGCGTGGTAAATCAGGACGATCCAAGCGCTGAATATTTTAGAAAAACGTCTTCCAAAAAAGTGTTTTCATTCAGCACAAAAGGCGAAGACGCTGATATTTCGTTGCGTTCAATTACATCTGTAGATTCCGGCAACCGCTGGGAAGCCCGTTGCTCCCGCTTAATGTCAAACGGCGGGCGGCGGACGATTATAAATGTCGAGGATGCTTTGCCAGGCGCTTTTAACGCCGGAAATGTCATGGCCGCCCTTATAACGGTTGCGCGCCTGCTCGGAAGAAGCGTTGAAAGCCTTAGCCCGCTAATTCCAGCTTTAAAACCGGTGCGCGGGCGTATGTCCGCGGTTAAAAACGGCCAAAATTTTGAGGTTTTTGTTGACTACGCCCACACGCCGTCATCTTTTTTGGCGGTGTTCCCGTCTTTACAGGCCCGCGCTTCCAAAAATGGAGGGCGGCTTATTTCGGTTTTTGGATCCGCCGGCGAGCGGGATACGCAAAAACGCCCCATTCAAGGCGAAATAGCCTCGCAATACAGCGATGTTATAATTTTAACAGACGAAGACCCCCGGAACGAAGACCCGCTTGCGATTCTGGAAGAAATAGCCGCCGGAATTAACGGCAAAGAACGGGAAAAAAACCTGTTTTTAATTCCAGACCGCCAATCCGCGATAAAAAAGGCGTTTTCGATGGCAAAAGCGGGCGATATAGCGCTTTTGCTGGGAAAAGGCCATGAAAATTCAATAATCTACCCAACCGGCCCGGTTCCATACGATGAAACCGCTTGCGCCAGGGCCGTTTTGGAAGAAATGGGCTTTAAAAACTAAGGAAATCATGTTACAAGAAAAAATTCTAAACCGCTTTTTACGTTATGTTAAAATTTGCACGGAAAGTTGCAAAAAAAACGGCCAGACTCCCACAACAGAAGGTCAATGGGAGCTTGCCAACGTCCTTTACGAAGAACTTTCGCGCCTGGGAATTACGGACTTAACGCTAACTAAAAATTGCTACCTTATCGCCAGAATTCCTTCCAACACCGTAAAACCCTCCGGCGTCATTGGCTTCATGGCCCATTTGGATACGGCGGAAGGAGTAAGCGGCAAAAATGTAAAACCCGTTGTAAAAAAAAACGCGGACGGTAAAACTATAATCGAAAGCGGCGGCGGCACGCTTCTTGGCGCGGACGACAAAGCCGGAATAGCTATAATTGTAAGCGCGGCTGAATATATCATAAATCATCCAGAAATTGAACACTGCGCACTGGAGCTTATTTTCACTCCAGACGAGGAGACGGGAAAAGGGCTGCCCTGCTTTCCGGCGGAAGAAATTCATTCTTCAATTTGCTACACGGTGGACGGAGGGCCTGAACCTGAGCTGGAGATTGAATGTTTTAACGCCTACTCGGTTGCGGTTGCTTTTACAGGAAAGCCGGTGCATCCTGGTTACGCTCGCGGGATTCTGATAAACGCCGCGCTTATGGCGGCCGTCTACGCTTCCATGCTTCCCAGAAACGAAAGTCCTGAAGCTACGGACGGACGCTACGGCTATTACGGCGTAACGGAAATATCGGGAACCGAAGATGCGGCGGTTGTCAATTTGATTTTGCGCGACTTTTCTAAAGAAGGCGTTGAAAGGCGGCTTGCGGCCCTAAAATCTTTCGCGGCGGCGGTGGAAGCTCAGTTTCCAGGCGGCAAGGCGTCCGTTGAGGCGAAGCTTACGTACCGTAATATGCGCGAAAAAATTGAAGAAAATCCGAAAGCGATTGATAATTTAAAGCAGGCGGCGAAACGCATAGGCGTCCCTTTTAACTTAAAACCTATACGAGGCGGCACGGACGGGGCCCGTCTTGCGGAGCTTGGCGTCCCGGCCCCCAATATTTGGACGGGCGGGCGCAACTTCCACAGCCGCGAGGAATGGGTCGCGCTAGATGAAATGGAAACCGCCTGCCGTCTGGTAATTGAGCTGACGGCGTTTTGCGGTTAGGCTTTAATCATGATAGGGGTTATAGACTACGGCGCCGGAAACTTGGGTTCCATGTTAAACGCGCTTAAACGGCTAAACATTCAGGCGAGACTCGTCCGGGGGCCGGAGGAGCTTAACCCGTCCTCCTCGCCGTTTGAGCGGGTGGTTTTTCCAGGCGACGGGCATTTCGCCTCCGCAATGTCTTCGCTAAACAAAACCGGTTGTGCGCAGGCGGTTCGCCTGTGGATAAAAGCCGGAAAGCCCTTTTTGGGCGTCTGCATAGGGTTGCAACTTCTTTTTGAAGAATCTGAAGAAGCCCCCGGAGTGGCGGGCCTTGGCGTAATAAAAGGCCGCGTACGCAAATTCCCAGGGCCGAAAATCCCGCAAATAGGCTGGAACAAGACAATCGCGCTACGGAGTGGCGGCGTCTTTGAAAAAATTCCGCCTGAATCTTACTTTTATTACATACATTCTTACTATGTTGAACCGGAAGACGGCGCGTTTTTGTCCGCTAACGCGGAGTATTACCTTAGTTATTGCGCCGCCATAGAACATGAATCCCTGGCCGCGGTGCAGTTTCACCCCGAAAAATCAGGGCGGACGGGCGCGGCCCTGCTCGAAAACTGGGCGCAAGGGCGCGTAGCTTACGGCTGGACGCCGCCGCCCCGGCAAAAAACCAATTCTTGCGGCTGTAATTCTCTTGCCAAACGGATTATACCCTGCCTTGACGTGGACGAAGGCCGTGTTGTTAAGGGGGTTAAGTTCAAAGATTTGGCCGATGCGGGCGACCCGGCGGCCCTGGCGCGGCGTTACAATGACGAAGGCGCGGACGAAATCACTTTTCTGGATATAGGGGCGTCGTATAAAAGCCGCGCAACTTTGCTGGAAGCGGTGCGGGCGGCGGCGGCGGAGACGTCGATTCCGTTGTGCGTTGGCGGAGGGGTGCGCTCGGTTGAAGATATGCGCGAGGCGATGAACGCCGGCGCCGACAAAGTCTCGGTTTGTACGCAAGCCCTGGAACGTCCGGCTTTGCTTTGCGAAATGGCGGCGGCTTACGGAAGCCAGTGCGTAGTTCTGTCAATTGACGCAAAACGGGTGAACGCGCCAGGAGAAATCCCTAAATGGAACGCCTTTTCCAAAGGAGGCCGCATAGACACCGGCAAAGACGCGGTGGAATGGGCTGTGGAGGCCGCGCGTCTTGGCGCGGGCGAAATCCTGCTAAACTCTATTGACGCGGACGGCACAGGCTCCGGCTACGACCTGGAACTAATTCGCGCCGTTACGGAAGCCGTTGCTGTTCCGGTTATAGCAAGCGGCGGCGCCGGCTCCGTGGAACAAATAACACAGGCGGCGGCTATAGCGCAGGCGGCGCTGGCCGCCTCCATACTGCATTTTGGCAAAACAAGCATAGCGGAGATAAAAGCGGCGTTACGCGCCGCCGGCCTGCCAGTGCGCTCGTAATTTTTGCGCGGCAATACAGGCCGGTCCGCAGTCTGTTTCATCAATCTGATGCTGGTATTTCATGTTTTAGCGGTGAATTAATTGTTTGTTCTACACCGTCTTTTAGCGTCGTATAGTTATCTACACTGCGATAAAATAAAGGATCGCGTAAAATATCAACAGAAAATTCTGTATAAGGTTTACCGTTTATTTTTGTTATTAAAATGCCGGGGCGAATATCGAAATCTTTATATGCTATGCTATCCTCTAAAATGCTGGTAACGATAATGCCGGAATTATCAATCTTATAATCTATTACCCCAAATTCAGGCGGCTCCTTTAAGAAACTAAAAAAACCATAATCCCGTTCTTCAAGCGGCGTATTAGATTTGTAATAAAACCCTGTTGTCTTTCCTCGCCGCAGGTCTCTATAATCAAAAAGAAAATCATAGTATTTTAACAAAGGAAGCCCGATTAAACCAAAATCTTTATAAAATTCATTGTTATTTCGTTTTGCTATTATCGAATTCGTTAATGCGTAAATGTCTGTATATGTTTCATCTAATATCCGCAAGGAATTTAATTTCACTAAGTAATGATTTCCTTCTTCGTTAGATGAAAAAACATTGCGGGTTTCTTCTTTACCCGTATATTGATAAAGGTTGTCAGGAAACCGCAATGAGATATTCATTCCTGTATCAATCATAAAATAGAAATCTTTATTATTATTTATTGCAACTGGTATATACAACGGTGAATTGTATTTGTTTTCAACTAAAGCTGTAGAATAATTGTAAAAATCATTGCGATTTGCGTCATACAAACCGGATAATATTATTTTCTGTTTTGAAAATGATAATTCACACCAATAACCCTCAAATATTCTGTTGCCTAAAAGACCGTCATAACCTTTCGTCTTTAAATCATTTATAATGTCAGCTTTACTGATTAGCCATGAATCGGATTTAACTTCAATATCCCCAAACTTTATTTTATTTGTATTATAAATACTTAATTTGCTTGATTTTCCTTCATACATACCATATATATAATTTTTATACCATACGTTTTCTTTGCCAATATCAATATAAGAGATTGTTGCGCCAGTATCAAAAATATATCTCCCTTTTTTGCCTTCGACTTCCGCATCTATTACAATTGTATTATTTTCTAACGAAAATGGTATTTCGATATATATGTTTTTATTTTGTTCTTCACATGATATGAATAATATGAGCGGCATAAAGAGGAATAAAGAAATGTATTTGTAAACATATTTATCCATAAAACACCTTCATTTTCGACTAATGGAATTGCTGTTTATTCTTATGTAACTCATGTTACGCAAGAACGCCATTATCCCCCATGTTAAAAGCGGGCAGCAATTCCATCGCCCTCCTCAATGACGCCATGTAAATCTGTGATTTTATCGCAAAGTGATTGTAACCG
>JAITER010000079.1 GCA_031281945.1 Spirochaetaceae bacterium
CTTCCAGTGACTGGAGTTCAGACGTGTGCTCTTCCGATCTCGTTCTTCATTGCCGGGCGCCGCTCCCGCTCCAATCCCGCGCCCGCTTTCGCTCAGGCGGCGGCTTCCGCGGCTAACACAGGCGCCGGCTCGCGCCTTGCTTGCGGCTTGGGGGGCTCCGCCCCCAGTCCCCCCCGCTGGGATGCCAGGGCCTCCCAGACCCACCAAAAGTTTGCGGCGCCGCTTTATTTAACAGTCGTAATTTTCATGATTGCCTAAACGCCCAGAACCCCAAAAAAGAAATTGCACCCTAAGCTATTTAAAACGTTGACAACGGTAAATAACAGGGGGTATAATATATAAAAACCGGCTTAATGGAGTCGTTGATTCTTACGGTTTTTAATTTTGCGGCTTTAAGCCGCGCCACTTTAGAAAAACGAGTGTGTGGAGGTGTTTTTATGGCTCAACAGAAGATAGCGGACATTCTAAAAACTAGAATGACTTTTTCCTTCGAGGTGTTCCCGCCCAAAGAAGACGACGGCGTTCCCAAATTACAAAAAGAATTAGACGAGCTTTTTAAGTTTAGTCCAGATTTTATTAGCTGTACGTACGGCGCCGGAGGTACGAATGTCGGTAAAAGCGTTGAGATTTGCGATTACATAGTAAAAAAAGATGTAACCTGTATGACCCACTTTACGTGTATAGGCAGCACAAAAGAGCTTATAAAGCAACACATGGACAACTACACCAAGAAATTGGGGTTAAAAAACGTTCTGGCCATGCGCGGCGATTTCCCAAAAGACCCAAACACCGGAGACCTAATGACTACTACCGGCGGGGTTTTTAACAACGCCAACTTTCTTATAAAATTCTTAAAAGACAACTATCCAGATCTCTGCATAGCGGGCGCGGGCGATCCAGAGACCCACATTTTGGCGGTTTCTCCCGAATCCGACATAGCTTTTATAAGAGCCAAACAAGACGCGGGCGCCGAATTTGTAATGTGCCAGCTGTGCCACGATATACCCGCTTACGAAAAATGGGTTAAAAGATGCCGCAAGGCCGGAATAACGTTACCGTTTGTTATGGGTCTTATGCCGGTTTTGGCCCGCGACCCGATTATAAACATGACTGTTTCCAACGGATGCGCAATTCCAGCGGATTTAGCCGTAATCATAGGCAAATATACGGCTCCGCGCGGTTCCAGCGAAGAACTCGCAAAACGTTACGCGGCGGACTTCAAAAAAGCCGGCATGGAATATACGGTTAAATCTCTGTGGCGCTATATGAATACAGACCTCCAGGGGATACACCTGTACGCCCTAAACCGCGCCGCTGATGTAGGCAAAATTGTACAAGATTCCGGAATACGCGCAAAGAAAAATTAGTTTTTAAAAAGGGTTTTGCGTTTGTATAGGCGTATAAACCCTTTTCATTTTTTTAATTTAATTTCCAGACGGGAATTATTTTTATCAAGCAAATTTTTAAGGAAAATAATATGACAGGCGATGGAGTAAAAAGAGAACCCAATCCTTCGGATATAAACATTGCGCAAATGGTGTATCCCGCAAACACCGACAGGATTTTTGACGTTGCGAAAAGAGCCGGAGTTCCAGAAAAATATCTGGAGCCGTACGGCTATTATAAAGCAAAAGTAGATTACAATTATTTGTCCGATCATAAAAACGATCCGGACGGCAAGCTTGTTTTGGTTACGGCTATAACCCCCACTCCGGCGGGAGAAGGCAAAACCACTACTACTGTAGGCCTTGCCGACGGTTTAAGCAAAATAAACAAGAAAGTTATAGTCGCTTTGCGCGAGCCTTCATTAGGGCCGGTTTTCGGGGTTAAGGGCGGAGCGGCCGGCGGCGGCTGGGCTCAAGTCATCCCTATGGAAGACATAAACCTGCATTTTACCGGTGATTTTCATGCGATAGGAGCGGCGAACAACCTGCTGGCGGCGATGATAGACAACCACATCTATCAGGGCAACAAACTCAACTTAGACCCGCGCAAAATTATCTGGCGCAGGTGTGTAGATATGAACGACCGCCAGCTTCGTTTTATAGTTGACGGTCTGGGCGGCAAAGCTAACGGCGCCTCCCGTGAAGACGGCTACGATATAACGGTGGCTTCGGAAGTAATGGCCATCCTTTGCCTTTCTTCCAGTATAGACGACCTTAAAGCCCGTTTGGGCCGCATCATCGTAGGCTATACTTACGGCAAGCAGTCGGATGGAAGTGAAAAACCCATTACGGCTTCACAGCTTAACGCGCAAGGCGCTATGGCGGCTCTTCTTAAAGACGCTCTAAAACCAAACCTTGTTCAAACTCTGGAAGGAACGCCTTCATTTATACACGGCGGCCCTTTCGCAAACATAGCTCACGGTTGCAATTCGATTATGGCTACGAGGCTCGCCCTTAAACTCGCCGGAAAAGACGGTTACGTCGTCACCGAAGGCGGCTTTGGCGCCGACCTTGGCGCGGAAAAATTCCTTGATATTAAATGCCGTTTCGCCAAACTTAAACCGGCGGCCGTAGTAATTGTAGCTACTGTGCGCGCTCTTAAAAGTCATGGCGGAGTAGCCAAAGCGGATCTTAACAAAGAAAATCTTCAGGCTTTGGAAGCGGGGTTGCCTAATTTGCTTCAGCACGTAGAAAACATAACCAAGGTTTTCCAGCTTCCGGCTGTAGTCGCCATAAACGCTTTCCCGTTGGACACAAAAGCGGAACTTGATCTTGTAGAGAAAAAATGCAAGGAGCTCGGCGTCAACGTCGCGCTTTCCGAAGTGTGGGCTAAAGGAGGAGAAGGCGGAAAAGCTTTGGCCGAAGAAATCGTTAAACTTTGCGAAAAACCGAACAACTTCACCTACTCATACGATGAAAAACTTTCCATAAAAGAAAAAATCGAGGCGATAGCTAAAAAGATATACCACGCAGACGGCGTGGATTTCCTGCCAAACGCTCAAAAACAAATAGCCCAGCTCGAAAAACTTGGAATGGACAAAGTTCCTATTTGCATGGCGAAGACGCAATACAGTTTCTCCGACAACCCCGATTTGCGCGGCGCTCCTAAAAACTGGCGGCTTACTGTTCGCAACATAAAAATTTCCGCCGGAGCCGGATTTATCGTGGCTCTTACCGGCGAAATAATGACTATGCCGGGTCTGCCGCCCGTTCCGTCCGCGGAAAAAATTGATGTGGATAACAGCGGCAAAATAAGCGGCTTGTTCTAAAAACAAAAAAGCGGGCTTTGCGGTCCGCTTTTTTGTTTTAAATAGTAAAAAATAAAAGCCGCCGCAAGCGGGGCAAGGTATTGAAGATTTCTCCTTGAAATCTTTGCGTATGCGGGGAACACATCCCCCCCCCCCCCCAGCAAGAACCGCCCCAAGGGGCGGGGTGTTAAACCCTCTTTCTGAATAAAAACCGCGGGCTTTACCCAAACGGCTGGTAAAGTCTGCGGCATTGCTGGCGGGACTAAGGCCGGCGAATTTAAAACCGCAAATGGCCGGCGGTAAATTCGCGGGCCGCGCGCGGTTTTGCGAAGGTTGGCGGCTGGTTTAGCGCGCGGTTTTCCGTCCGTTTTAACAGCCGCATTGATTGAACGCGAAATGCTCTAAAAACCGCCGCCGCGCAAGAAAAATTATTGATCTTCTATGTAGACGCGCACTATGCGCAGGGTTTTTACAAAAGCGTTTACGACGTCTTTTTTAAAAAAAGAAGAGCTGTTCCAAAAATCGTTCATCTCGTTTTTCGCAAAAAGGTCTGTTTCAAACACCACCTCTTCCGGCACGTCTATTACAACACGCGAAGAAGGAATTTTGCGCCCGGTTTTTTCGGAGGCCTCTTTTGCGATGATTTCTTCTTTTTGAGCCCTTGTTTTTAAATTCAGCAGGTCTTTGTGAAGCTCCTCGTTAAAAGGATCTTCTTTTACACATGAAAAAAGGCGCCCCTCTTTAACCATTTGCGCAAGATAAAACGCGCTGTGGCGGCGTTCTTTAAGAAGGTTGAAAAGACCGCCGTCGTCCAGGCCGTATAATTCTTCTCCGCAAAGAACGCCGTCTTTTAGCCCCTCAAACAAAGCTTTTTTCACCATAGCTGTGGCGCCTCTCACCCGCCGGTGCCAATACACGCTCCTGTACATTAAATACTTGGAAAAAAGAATCGCCTCCACGCTTGGAATCCCGCGTTCTTCTATTACAATTCCTTTCTCCCTATCTGGATGAAGCATACTTATTACAAAATCCACATCCTGAACGCCGTAAGGCACCCCGCAGTACAGGGCGTCCCTGTTAAGGTAGTCCAGTTTATCGGGATCCATCACGCCGGAAAGAAGCCGCCTGTAAAAACGCAACTCCCCGCTTTCCTCGCCGCCCTCTTGCGGGCTGATAATGGCCGCCGTCATTTCCGCATCCGCGCCGGCCGTGTAAATAAGGCTTTTAAGCGGTTCGCTTAAAACAAGACGCGCCGATAGTTTTTCGTGTTCTAAAAGAGGAAGTTCTTTAAGTGAGTGGGTGTATGGAAAATGCCCCAAGTCATGTAAAAGGGAGGCGCAAAGCATGGAAAAAACGCCTTCTTTGGTTAAATAGGAATCCGCCCCGCGCGAAACCAAATGTAAAAGAATACGCCGCGTAAGATGATAGACGCCCAAAGAATGTGAAGCCCTTGTATGCGTAGCCCCCGGATAGCAAAGGTATACAGGCCCTAACTGCATGATTCTGTGCAACTTCATAAAAGCTTCAGTTTTTGTAATTTTTTCCAGGGCGCCGGTTAAATATATATGACCCCATAAAGAGTCCCGCTTGGGAGAATCAAAATTTTGGGTAAGGGCGTTCAAAATTTTAGACACGGATGGAATTTTAACAGAAAATTAGTTTTTGTACACGTTGCGGCGCGTTAAAACAATAGAGCGGCGTTTTTACATTAAGATTTTATATAAAAATGAAAAAAACCGCTCCAAGATAAAGGGTATTAATACCGCAGGGCAAGCCCTGCACCCGCCGCCTACGGCGGTTTCCGCGGGGCAAGCCGCGGGGGGGTATTAAACCCTTCGGTTCCTCACTCGCTCAATCATGCCCGTGCAAGCACGGCCACGATTTCGCTCCGTTCGTCAATAAAAAACGCTTTTTATTGGGCTTTGAATAACATTTAAACTAAAAAAGCGTTTTTCCGCGCTCCGTCTTAATATTAGCGCAAATAAGGGTTGAGGTTCTGGCTTGGCCCGCCCGGCACCGGTTGCATGGTTCCGCGTTGCGGCGTCTGCTGGTTTTGAGCGGGAGACAGCGGCGCGTTTCTTTGCTGCGGCTGGTTCGTTCCGCCCCTTCTTCTGGTAAAAGTTTTAACTTTTTTGTCCGCGAAAGTTACGATAAGGCTGCCGTCTATGTAATAGTATTCAAAAACCGCTTTAACCTCTACTACGCCGTAACCTAAAGTAAACACGTAGGGTGTAGGAAACAAACCGATTTGCCCGTTAAGCCTGTACGATACAGAACCGTCTTCGTTAAATTGAATCGTCTCCACATCAGTATTGCCGTCTATTTCCAGCGTTCCCTGGCGCTCCCATACGCCGACCAGTTTGGAATTGTCAACATTTTTTATTTCGTCCAATTCGGCTTGCGCGTCTTTTTTACTTTTGGCGTTCACGTTGAAAACGGAACAAACAAACAGGAAAAAGAAAAACACGGCTTTTATTTCATTTTTCATATACCCTCCAAAAACCGGCGCGAACGCCTTTATATCTAATTCTACACGGTAATCATCTATTTTTACAGGGGGAGGAGGCGAAAAATTATATTTTACTTTATTTTGAAACCAATTGAAGCTGTTTCAAAGGTTGCTGTTTTGGAACAGCAACCTTTGAAAATAGCGGTTGAAACCGCAAGAGCCTGTCAAAACAAACAGGGCCTTGGAACCGCCTCAAATTTTAAAGGCTAAGACGTTTTTTAAAGCTTCCTGAACTTCGGGCGGAGTTATTACGGAAATATCTTTTCCAAACGCCAACAGTTCTTTAACCGCGGACGAACTAAAGTGGGCGTAACGCTCCCTGGGAAAAAATAAAACCGTTTCAATTTCTTGCTCAAAAAAACTGTTCCAGCGAAAAAGGTCTTGTTCAAATAAAAAATCGTTTATCGTCCGCGCCCCGCGAACCAAAACCCGGCAACCTTCTTTTTTCATAAAATCAACGGTAAGAGAAGCGGAAAAAGCCACCGATACATTTTTTTTCTCTTTAAGCAAGTTTTGCAACAGGGCCGCCCGCTCTTCAGTTTTTAAAAGCGGCTCTTTTTTGCGATTTTCGGCCACAAGAACTATAAGCCGCTCAAAAATTGAAGCGGCTCTTTCTATTATGTCCAAATGAGCGTAAGTGGGCGGGTCGAAACTGCCGGGAAAAACCGCTTTAGTCATAAACAATCCTTAAAAATTTAAACTACGGCGCTTTGGAACGGTCGCCTGGATCGCTGGCGCGGTAAGCCGCCCAGCAAGCTATGGCCGCGGCTATCACCGCCGTAAAAGGAAAAGCCGTCGCCATGTCGCCGTAATCTTCGCCCTCTAGTTCCGCCGCCCCTTTTTTTAAAACGCCTTTAAGCGCGAGTTTTACAAAAACATTTGTGTTTACAAGCCATTGGTCTTGCGGGAACTTTGTAAACGACAAGGCGCTTCCGGCTATTAAACTTGGGCCGCCAAGGCGTCTGGAAAAATCGTAGGCGAACACGCCTGTAAAAACAATCCCGCTTTCCGCGCCAACGGGCGCCGGCGCTGTTTGCTCGTTGCTTTCCCATGTTGCGAAAGCGGGGCCCGCTTCCAGGCCAAATTGAAAATATTTACGGCTTTTAAAAGGGTATAGTTTTAAACCGCCTGAAAAATTCGTCAACGTAACGGCAATTTTATTCCCGCCTAGAGAATTCACCTCTTGCGTGTAAGAAAAACCCGCCGTTATGAACATAAACCGCAGAAGCGGAGACCAGCCCGCCGAAGCGTACAAAGAAAGGGATTTTTCCATCTTCCATTCGCTTTCCAGCGGATTAAAAAACGAATAAATCCCGCCGGCTCCAAAACCGGCTCCAGCGTCTATATAAAAACTCCGCCTTTCTTTTTGCGCGTAAACGTTTAACGCGCAAAAAGAAAAGAAAAACATAACGGCGGCGGTTTTTAGAAAATTCATGCGTTATAATATAACATAAAAGCTTTTGGTTAAACGCCTTTATCAAATGCGCGAATTCCCGCGCCTGGCGGCGAGCCTTAAAGCGCGCGGAAAGCGGCTTTTTGGAAAAAAAAGCTTTTGGTTCACCCTTCCCGCTACAGTTGTTAACCGTTACAATTATTGTATGTGTAAAAAAACATTTCCGCTTTCAAAAAAGGAGCTGGAAGACGTCGCGAAGCGTTTTCCCACTCCTTTTTATTTATATGACGAAAAAGCCATACGCAAAAACGCCCGCGACATAAAAGCGGCTTTTTCCTGTTTTGAAGATTTTTACGAACATTTCGCGGTAAAAGCGCTTCCAAACCCGCATATCCTTAAAATTTTAAAAGAAGAAGGGTTTGGAGCCGACTGCTCAAGTTTAACGGAGCTTCTTTTAGCCGAAAACGCGGGGTTGCGCGGCGATGAAGTTATGTTCACTTCAAACGAAACGCCTTCTTGCGAATACAAAAAAGCGGCCTCCATGGGAGCCGTAATAAATTTAGACGATATAACGCATATAGATTTTCTGGAAAAAAAATGCGGGTTGCCGGAGTTGCTTTCATTTCGTTACAATCCAGGCGACAAAAAGATAGGAAACGCCATAATAGGCTCCCCGCTGGAAGCAAAATACGGCCTTACATTCGAGCAGCTTATACAGGCGTATAAAATCGCTAAAGACAAAGGCGTTAAACGTTTCGCGTTGCACACAATGGTGGCTTCCAACGAGCTTAACGCCGGCTATCACATAGAAACAGGCTCTCTGCTTTTTCAAACGGCGGCCGCCATAAAAGAGCGTTGCGGCGTGGTTTTAGAGTTTATAAATCTGGGCGGCGGCGTCGGAATCCCATACAAGCCGGAAGATAAAGCGTTGGATTACAATTTTCTATCCAGCGGCCTTAAAAAGCTCTTTGATTCAATTTTGGTTCCGGCAGGTTTAGGCTCTATAAAAATCAGAACGGAATGGGGAAGAACCATCACCGGGCCTTACGGCTATTTGGTTTCCAGGGCCATACACAAAAAAGACATATACAGAAAATATATAGGGCTGGACGCTTCCATGGCGGATCTGATGCGTCCGGCTATATACGGCGCGTATCATCACATAAGCGTAATTGGAAAAGAAAACGAGCCGGCTGAGGAAACTTACGACGTCGTAGGCGGCCTGTGCGAAAACAACGACAAGTTCGCCATTATGCGCAATTTGCCCCGCATACACGCGGACGAGGACGACGGCGATTTAATTGTAATACACGATTCGGGAGCTCACGGCAGGGCTATGGGCTTTAACTATAACGGCAAACTTAGGGCCGGAGAACTTTTATTGTGCGAAGACGGCGGAATAAAAGTTATACGGCGCAAAGAAACCGCGGCGGATTATTTCGCGACATGCGATTCTACGGGCTTTTACCTGTAAGAAGCTTTTATTATAAAAAGCCGCTTAAAAATAAAAACATTAACGGGCGAAAGCCGGATTGCAAGGCTCTTGCTTTTATCAGGCGCTATTTTGACGCGGCGTTCCAAAAACAGCCGAAAATCATTTTTTATAACGGGCCGCCGGTTGAATTTTGATAAAATGGAAATTAAACGCTATTTTGCCGCCGCGCAAGAACGCGGTCGCGACGCAAGGTGAAAAAATGAAAAAAAAAGTGGCCGTGCTCGGAGCCGGCGGATCTATAGGGCGGGGAGCCTTGGATGTAATACGCGAAAGAAAAGATTTGTTTGAAGGCGCGCTTTTCGCGGTGGATAAAAATTTAAATTGTTTGGAAGAACTTTTTAAAGAATTTCCAACCGCCCGCTTCGCCGCGGTTTCCGCGGATAAAGATGCGGCGTCCGAAGGCTTAAAAAAAAGGCTTTATTGCGGTAAAGACGCGGTTTTGCGGGCTTTGGAAGATGTAAAACCGGACGCGGTTGTAAACGGCGTAAGCGGCGCCGCCGGCCTGCTCCCTTCGTTAAAGGCGGTGGAAATAGGCTGTAATTTAGCTCTCGCAAACAAAGAATCCGTAGTTATGGCCTGGGATATTATAAAAGAAGCCGCGCAAAAAAGCGGAAGCGTGGTAATTCCTGTGGATTCTGAATGTTCCGCGATATTTAACCTTGTAAATCAAACCGGAAAGGAAAATTTACGCCGCATAATACTCACCGCCTCAGGCGGGCCTTTTAGAGACGCTTCGTTGGAAGAATTGCGCGAGGTTGACGTAGAAAAGGCGTTGCGCCATCCCACATGGAAAATGGGGCCTAAAATAACGCTGGATTCATCTACTTTGGCTAACAAAGGGCTTGAAGTTATACAAATTTCCAAAATCATGGAGGTGAGCCCTTCAATTATAGATGTATCGGTTCATAGGCAAAGCATAGTTCATTCATTAATTTCTCTAAAAGACGGCGCCGTTTACGCGGCTCTTTCAAAACCAGACATGAGGCTGCCCATACATCAGGCGCTTCACTACCCGTTATGCGAGAGCTCGCGGTGGGGCGAAATGGATTTTGAAAACGACTCGCCGCTTTCGCTTACTTTTGAAAAACCGGACTGTGAAAAATTCCCGCTTCTCCCGCTGGCGTTCCACGCCGCTAAAGCCGGCGGTTTTTACCCGGCGGCGTATAACGCGGCCAATGAAATCGCGGACGAGCGCTTTATAAAAGGCGATGCGTCTTTTTTGGACATACCTAAAATAACGGCTTCGGTTCTGGAGGCGGACTGGGCCGCCAAAGACAAAAGTTTAACTTTAGAGGCCGTTTTGGAAGCCGACTCCGCGGCCCGCCGCATGGCCTGGAGCGTAAAATGTTGATTCTTAAAATACTTCTTGGAGTTTTCGGCCTTGGAATCGTTGTTTTTGTACACGAGCTAGGCCATTTTTTAGCGGCCCGCATTTGCGGCATAAAAGTAACCGCTTTTTCGCTCGGCTGGGGGCCGGCGGCGATTCACAAAGAAATAAACGGGGTGGATTACCGCATAGGGTTTTTCCCGGTGGGCGGTTACTGCACAATGGCCGGGGAAAGCGACTTTAGAAAAGTTTACGAAAACCGCAAAAACGGCGTTGAACCGGAAAAAGGCGACTTTTACGGCGCAAGCCCAGTCCGCCGCATGATTACTTCTTTTGCGGGCCCTTTTTTCAACTTAATCTTCTCTGTAATAGTGTTTAGCGTCGTTATGGGCGCCGGTTACGAATTCACCACGCTGCCAAACCGTATAGCGCTCGCAAAAGACGTAACAGGCAAAAGCTACCCCTCCGACAGGGCCGGACTTGTTTCAGGCGACTTTATCACCGCCATTAACGGAGAAAAAACCGAAAATTATCACGACATACAAAAATTGATAGCGGTGAACGCCAAAAAAACGCTTGATTTTACAATATTGCGGGACGGGAAAGAATTGAATTTTTCTATAGAACCGGAGCTTGAAAAAGAAACCGGCGCGGGTAAAATAGGCGTGTATTTTTGGAGCGACCCTGTAATTTACGAACTAAAACCAGACGGGGCCGCCGCCAGAGCGGGCCTTTTGTCCGGAGATAAAATTATAAAATGGGACGGCGAAGATTTTCCATATTCCGCCGCTTTGTATAAAATATACAAAGATAAAGAAATGACGGGCGTAATTCCGGTGGTTTACGAAAGAGCCGGAGAAATTTTTGACGCCGAAATAAAGATGTCGCCGCAAGACGGAGGGGACGCGGGTATAGTTTGGCCTTACATCAAAAGTAAAACCCCCGATTACGGCTTTTTCGGCTCAATCGGCCAAGGCTCCATTCTGGCGTGGGAGACTTTCTCCGCCTCTGTGCGCGGCCTTTCCCTGCTTTTTAGCGGGGTGGATTTAACAAAAGCGGTTTCCGGCCCGGTGCGTATAACCTATATGGCCGGCGAAATAGCCGCTGAAGGTTTCTCCGGCGCCAAAATTTCCGCCCTGCGCAACTTTTTTGAATTTCTAGCCCTAATCTCCATAGCCCTGGCCGTTATGAACCTTCTGCCGCTTCCAATCCTGGACGGAGGCGCCATAGTTATGTTCCTTGTGGAACTAATCAGAGGCAAACCCGCCCCGCCCCGCTTTTTTTTCGCGCTGCAAACAGCGGGCGTCGTCCTGATAGCGGGGCTTATGGCGCTGGCCTTGTACGGAGACGTCATGTTTTTTATAAGAAAATGAGTATATGAGCCGGCACAGGCTTCTGGGCGTTGGAAAAATACGATCCTTTATATTGCGGCATGGATTTAGGAATGATTTCAAGCCATCCTTTTATAATGGTTGCGTTAAACTCCCCATTATTGATTTTTAACATAAATTGAATCGCCTGGTCTATACAAATAAGAACAATCGCGACTGCCATCATTATTGGCGCCGGAATACGGTTTTTATAACCAATGTAATAATTTATAAAAATCCCAAGAAAAAAAAGCAACGCCCCCGGTATAAAATTACACCAAAACCAAATCTGTTTTGGATATTGCGCGATCCTTTGTAATAATGCGTCTTCACCCCAAAAGTAATATAATTCTTTACTGGTTAAGAGTAATAAAAAAAACAACAACCACGGGAGGCTAAAGCAAATAAAAACTTGTATATAAGTTAGCGATGGTTGCGCAACCTTTAACGAGGATTTCATATAAATTATTCAGTATGTAAACATCTAATGGATTTACATTACAACAAACGTCTTTTTAATGTAAATCCGGTAGAGAGGTCGCTTTCACAGACTGCGATTCCACAAAACCGGCGGCGGCGTCAAGACGGGGCGGCGCCGGTATGTTCAAATGGCGTTAATTTCGCTAGAATTCACCGCATGGGTATACGAGGAGAGGTTTTTTCCACAAGAGTTCTATTAAAAAACAGGTCTTATTTTTTTAACGTTAAAGAAAACCGTTCAGGCGATCTTTATTTTAACGTTGTAGAAAGCAAAAACAACGACTCAGGGGGGTTTGAGCGCCAATCAGTAATTGTTTTTGACGAAGATTTAACTGAATTCTTAAAAGGATTTGACGAAACGCTGAAGGTTTTTGAAAAACTGATGCGCGAAAAGCGCAGAACGGGTTCTCCGGCCAGGTTAAAACCTCAAAAAGAAGAACCGCGTTACAAAACGGGCAAAAAAGGAAAAATCCTTATCGCACGTAAAAAAGAAGAAGCGAAAGCCCCAAAGCCGGAATAGATTTAAGAAACGCGATTTTTTAAATCTATAAGTTTTAAGGTTTGTTTTGAAGCAGTTTATATTGAACGCGGCGCCGGACGAGCGCGGGTTTGCGCGTTTAACTGGCGGTGAATTTCATTACCTGGCCCGCGTAAGGCGGATGAAAACAGGCGATGGTTTTGAGGCTCTTTCGCCGGACGGAAGTCGTTTACATATTGAAGTTAAAGCCGTTGAGCGGGACTCGATTATTTTGCAATGCGCGTCCGCCGCGGAAACCGCAAAAATTTTAAAAGATTTTCCGCTCCCGCCGCCCATACACCTTTTCCAGGCGCTTCCCAGGGGGGCTAAATTGGACCTGATTGTAAGGCAGGCTGTGGAAATAGAGGCCGCCTCCGTAATACCTTTTTACAGCGAGCGTTGCCAGGTAAAAACGGATTCCTTTAAAAACCGGGCTTTGCGCCTGGGTAAAATTATAAAAGAAGCGCGGCAGCAAAGCGGATCGCGCGCGGACACGGTTTTGGAGGCGCCTTTTTCTTTTAACGGCGCTATTTCGCGCTGGGAGGAATTAAAAAGCTCTTCGGAATCTCCCGCGGGCTTTTTTTTGCACGAGGCGTTTATACAAAAAACCGGTTTTCATGACGTGCTGTCGGTTGCGCCGGGCCTTGTGGCGGCGGTTGTGGGGCCTGAGGGCGGGTTCACCGCGAAAGAAGCGGCGCGCTTGCAGGCGGCCGGTTTTACGCCGGTAATACTAGGCGCTTCAATTTTAAGGGTGGAAACGGCGGCTTTATACGCTCTTTCGGTTATACGCGCTCTATTGCTAGAGAGGGATATGTGGACGGCCTCGAAAAAATAGAATTATTAAAAATTCCAATAAACATTATTCCGCCTGAAAAAGTGGAAGAAATAGCGTACAAGCTGTTAAGCGAAAAAAAACCGGCGTCCATCGTGTTGTTGTCCTATTTTGATTTGCTTAAGGCCAGAAGCGCGGGAGAATACAGGGATTTTGTGTTGAACGCGAGCCTTGTAATCCCAATTTCCAAAAGCATTATAAGCGGAGCTAAATTTCTTAAATTAACGCCGCCAATTCGTTATATGCCTTTTGATTTTATAGTGAATCTGCTGACCTCGCTGGAAAAACGGGAGCAATCGGTTTATCTTTTGGGCGGAAAGCCGGCGGCTCTTCTTAAAACCGAAAAAAACATACGGCAAACTTTTCCGTCCCTGCGCGTGATAGGCCGGTATCCCGGCTATTATAAAAAACAAAATGAACAAACCATTATTACAATGATACGAAAGTCGACGCCGTCTCTTCTTTTGGTGGGGCAGGGCGTTCACGGCAGGGAAAAATGGCTTGCGCATAACAACGAAAAGTTGGGGCGCGGGATACATTTGTGGTGCAGCGATATTTTCGACGTCTTCGCCGAGCGCAGAAAGTACCCTTCAAGGGCGTTGTTCAACCTGGGGCTTGAATGGGCGGGGTATTTTATTCAAAAGCCGGTGAGATTTTTTAGGGTGTTTCCTTTTCTTTATTATAACATATTGCTTTTAATCACCCGCATAGCTCAAAAAGGCAAATCCTAAAATTCGCGCATCTAATTATGAATAATATATTTAACGCGCCTATACATCATATTAAAATCTGCGGCAGTTCCATGGACGAAGCGCGCCTTCTTGTAAAAGAACGCGGGGCTGAAACAGGGACTGTAATAATAACGGATTTTCAGAAAAACGGGCGCGGCAGAAAACCTTCCAGGGTGTGGGAGGCGGAAGAAGGCCTATCTTTATTATGCACTATAATTATGCGTTATAAAGACTTTTACGATATGCCGAAAGCGCTTCCGCTTCAAACCGGGATGTGCGTTCTTAAAGCCGTTGTAAAAACGGCGCCTTCTTTGCGCGGAAAAACATTCGTAAAATGGCCGAACGACGTTATGGTAAACGGTAAAAAAGCCGCCGGAATTTTATGCGAAACGGACGGGTCTTACTGTTTAATAGGGATTGGGGTCAACGTAGCGCAAAAAACTTTTCCGGTAAAAAACGCCGCCAGCCTTTTAACCGAAAGCGCGGACGAAATAAACAGCGAATCCCGCTTCATTCTTTTAGAACACATTTTGGAACATATTTTTTATGATATAAAGCGCGGCGATGATTGGATAGAAGAATTAAATAAAAATTTATACATGAAAGAAAATTATATTTCTTTTATGAAAGGCGAAGCTGACAGCGGGAAAATCGTCCGCGGGATTTTAAAAGGCGTGGGAGAAAACGGTGAATTGGTTGTTTTTTGCGAAGACGAAAACAAGATTAAAAAATTTGTATCCGGCGAAATAATATTAAAATAATATGATAGATCTAGATTTGGGCATACTGGAAATAACCATCGCTTTTTTTCTTTTTATGCCGGTGATTCGCCCGTTTGTAAAGTCTCTCTGGCCTATAGAGGGAGTGTCGTGGTTTCCATTGATAGCGCTTGTTTGCGCCGCCGGCTTGTTTTTTGTTTACGGCTTCCGTCCTGAGTGCATACCGCTTTTGCTATACGTTATAGTTGTAAATATTATAAATATACCTGATATACACGCTCATATTTCGCGTTTATGGAACAAAGATTTTATAGACCGCAGCTTTTTGTTTTTTTTTGTAAATATATTTTTTTTATGCCTTACGACGGCGGTAGCCGTTGTGTTTCTGCCTTTAAGCGGGACTTCTCTTTCCACCGAAAATGTGGAAACAATTGAATTAAAAGACGCGAAAAACGGCAAAACGTTTACGGTTCGTATATACAAGCGAGCCGAAAATGATTCCCCTGAATCTTCGGCTTCCCGGCCTGTAATCCTGGTCTCCCCGCCAATTTCAGGCTCCATAGGCGCCGTCGACCTGGTTTGCGCGAGCGTTTGCGAAAAAGGAAACATCGCCGTCTCTTTTTCCAGAAAAGACCTGGATTTACCGGCTTATAAACCAGAAGGCGGAATTTATATGCCGGGATACATGAATGTTTTTAACAACTGGGCTGTTATAACACGCGCCCGTGAATATCAAAAAGAAAACGAAACGGCCCGCCTGCTGGAAAAAGAACGGGAAAACGACTTAAAATTTATTTTAAATTTTATTGACGCTCTTTTTAGAAACAATCCAAAAATAGTAATAGGCTACGGTTTAGGAGGCGGGGCCGCCGTAACAGCGGTTCAGGATGAAGTTTTTACCGGCGAACATCCTTCTTTGCGGGGCGTCGTCGCTGTAGAAAGCTATCTGTATTCATGCTGGGGGAGCGAGCCGCTTCCGCCTATGAAGCCTACGGATTTTCTTTTTCCTATAGACTTTTTTCACAACCTAAAAAACAGGTTTACGGGTAAATACCCCGTAAAAATATCCACGCTGGAAGACGCGCCGCGCCCGAAACTTCCGGTTTTATTTATAGTTTCTGATAAAGTGGAAAGAACCAAAAACGGCTTCGGGCTTTACGACGCCGTTGAAAAAACCGTTTCCATTTCCGGCGGAATGTGCGGCATATACTCCGTTAAAAATGTAAAAGCCGTTGATTGGACTGACGCGCCGGCCAAATATCCGTTTTTGCGCTTTATAATCAGCGGTTTCACAAAAAGCGCGTGGAAAAATCTGGATTGCGTTTCCAACGCCGCATCTGTTTTTCAGCGTTTTATATATCAAACAACCCGTTAAAAAAGACGAGCCGTTTAAGCCTTAAATGAGGGCGTTTTTTTTAAGAGCGTAAACTTTTTCCACAAGAACTATTTTCGCCGCCAGAAAAGCGCCTAAAACAACAGTAAACAGTTTGAAAGACGTTGTTTGCGCCAGAACGCCGAAAATCGCCGGGCTTATGGACGCGCTTAAATACGAGGCGGAAAGTTCCAGCCCTATAACGCCCTGCGATTTTTTTACTCCGAACAAACGCGGCGTTTCATGCATAAGCGTAGGAAAAACCGGAGCGCAGCCGGCTCCAAGCATAAAAAATGAAAAGCCTAAAAACAAAGCGCCCGGCGATGTATGTATATTTATAAACGGGACGCTTATAAACGCTATAGAAATCGCTATTATTAAAAAACCCAAGCGTAAAAGTTTTAGCCCTTTTAAACGAACCGCTAAAAAACCGGAAAAAAAACGGCCTATAGCGACGCCTCCGTAAAACAGCGTAGTCCAGCGGGCGGCGCTTTGCGAGGTGAGGCCGTGTTCGTGAACTAAAAAAGAACTCGTCCAAATGCCGGCTGTAACTTCCAAGCCGCAATAACATATAAAACATGAGCATAAACTTTTGA
Source organism: Spirochaetaceae bacterium (assembly GCA_031281945.1). Lineage (GTDB taxonomy): Bacteria > Spirochaetota > Spirochaetia > Treponematales > Breznakiellaceae > JAIROZ01. The sequence goes on from JAITER010000079.1 coordinate 16,535, forward strand.
CGCCGCGGGTTTTTAAAGCGTCTCTTACGCCGAAAAAAGATTTTTTTTCACTTTCAGGATGTTTCCCCGCTCCCGCGTTTCCGCTACGCCAAAGCGGTAAAGAAACGACAAGTATAAAAAACAGGCATATTTGAATCGCGGCTACGGCGCGGTAGCCCATAAACCATTTTTCGTTTCCGCCGCTTAAAAATCGGCTCATAATAATAGGCCCCAGCGAGGCGCCCGCGCCCCAGAAACAGTGCAGCCAGTTCATGTGCAAAGCGTTGTAGTTTATCGCCACATAGTTGTTAAGGCCCGCGTCGATAGCCCCGGCACCCATTCCAAGCGGCAGGGCGCAAAGACATAAAAAATATAAATTTCCGGAAAAAGAAAATAAAAACAATGAAACCGCAACAAGCCCTACGCTTAAAACCGTTATTTTCCCGGTTCCAAAGACGCTTATAAGGCGGGCGCTTAAAAGGCTTGACGCAAAAGTGCCGCAAGAAATCGCCAAAGACACGCAGGAAGCGGCCCAAAGCGGTATGTTAAGAACCAAATGCATAGCGGGCCAGGCGGAGCCTAAAAGAGCGTCCGGCAGGCCTAAACTTATGTAAGATAAATATATTATAGCTAAAAGAAAAAAAAAGTGTTTTTTTTCAGTTTTTTTAGTGTATATGTTGTTTTTAATTTATTTATAAACTTGCGTTTTTAATGTTGAAACCGCGATCTGTTAAAAAACTTTTCGCGGTTTATTTAAACAGTTTGCATATCAAGGCCGCCGCGTTTAAGCAACGGCCCTGATTGCGTTATTTGGCCAGATTGTAAAAAGCTTTTTTACCGGCGTATTCGGCTAAACCTTCAAGTTCTTCTTCAATTCTTAAAAGTTGGTTGTATTTGCATACACGGTCTGTTCTGCTCATGGAGCCGGTTTTTATCTGCCCGGTCTCAAGGCCGACTACAAGATCGGATATAAAGCTGTCTTCCGTTTCGCCGGAACGGTGGGAAACGACCGCCGTGTATTTCGCTCTTTTCGCCATTTCTATAGCCTCGTAAGTTTCGCTTACGGTGCCTATCTGATTCACTTTGATAAGGATGGAGTTGCACGAACCTTCTTTAATTCCCCTTTCAAGGCGCTTGGTGTTTGTAACAAAGAAATCGTCGCCCACAATTTGTATGCGGCCTCCAAGTTTCTTGGTAAGGTTTACATAACCGGCCCAATCGTTTTGATCCAGAGGGTCTTCTATGGAAATAATGGGGTATTTATCTATCCATTTTGAGTAAATAGCGATCATATCGTCGGCGCTTAAAATCTCGTTTGGATTGGACTTCCAAAATTTATAACCTTTGCCGCCGCCTTCTTCAAAAAGCTCAGAACTTGCACAGTCCATAGCTATAGCGAATTGCTCTTTATCCGCCTTGTAACCGGCCTTTTCTATAGCCTTTACGATGAATTCCAAAGCCTGTTCGTTTTCCAGATTGGGCGCAAAGCCGCCTTCGTCCCCCACCGCCGTGTTATGGCCTGAATCTTTTAAAAGGCTTTTAAGGTTGTGAAAAACTTCCGCCGTCCATCTAACGGCTTCCTTCATTGAAGGCGCACCTATGGGCATAACCATAAATTCCTGAAAATCAATTTTATTGTCAGAATGTTTTCCGCCATTTATAATATTCGCCATAGGAACCGGAAGAACGGCGGTGTGAATTCCGCCTAAATATTTATACAACGGGACGTCAAGATATTTCGCCGCCGCCGCCGCGACCGCCATGGAAACGCCTAAAATAGCGTTGGCTCCAAGCTTGCTTTTTGTTTCCGTGCCGTCAAGCTCAATTAAAGCCCTGTCTATTTCAAGCTGATTTAGGGCGTCGTACCCTAAAATTTCGTTGGCTATAAGGTTGTTCACATTTTCCACGGCTTTAAGAACGCCTTTGCCAAGATAACGGCTTTTGTCGCCGTCACGCAGTTCCACGGCTTCGTGCTCGCCTGTGGATGCTCCGGATGGAACGGCGGCGCGGCCCAAAACGCCGTCTTCAAGAATAACGTCAACTTCTACTGTTGGATTTCCCCGGGAATCCAGTATTTCTCTACCCTGAATACATTCAATAGTTCCCATGTTTTACTCCTTCTAAATTAGCCGTTTCCAGCCTTAAACTGACCTGATTTTTGCCTCTTTAATGCATTTAGTCAAGATAGGAAAACCTTTTTGGCGAATTCCAGCAAAAACCATACAGGCGGCGCGGATTTTCCGCGTTAAACAGCGGCTTATTTCAACAACCCTGCTTGCCGCCGCCTTTAGCCTTCGCAAAATGTCCGGCGTTTTGCGTTTTCAAGCCAAGCATGGTTTGGCTAAGGCTTGCGGAGGACGCTGTTCCTTCTTTGCGCTATTTTATCGCAAAGAAGCTTTAATTTAGCCGCCGCGCCTGGAAACCGTGTTATTGACGAACGGAGCGGGATTGCGGCCGCATTTGCGCGTGCGCGGCGATAACTAAAGCGAGGAGGCGAAGGGTTTGATATTAGCGCCGTCTGTTTTACAGCCGATAATTTACAAAGATGTTGAAAAAGATTTTGTTTTTTCCGCTTATTTTAAGCGTTTTTTTAACGCTTCCGCCGCAACCGGCTTTTACATACTGGGTTCAGTTTAAAGAGCAGTATTACAGGCTTTATCACCTGCACCACATTCAATATCCCGATGATTCGATGGAAAATATAAATTATCTGGAAAAGGCCCTAAAAGCCTCTTTCGCCAACCCGTTGTACGCTCTAGCTTTAATTCAGAATGAAACCGAGTGGGAGAAATACCGCAATCTTTTTATGATGCACATCAATTTAAAGTTGATAGAACAATATATATATCTTGGAAATAAATGGAATAAACGCGAAGCGTACTTTTACAACGCGCCGTGGAAAGAGCAAAATTTAGATTCCCTAAAAACGGCGGAGTCCTGCTACAAAACCGCCCTGTATTATTGGGACGGAGCCGTGGAGTGGGCGGAAAAGGCCGGCGTAAAAAAATTCAGGTTTATTAACCTGGAGCGCGTTCAATTTTGGGAGGACGAGGCTTTCCGCATAGAAAAAGGCTCTTTGGATTACAAAAAAACTATAGAAAGAGAATTGAAGCTTTTACAAAACGTCCGTGAAAAATTTGAAGCTATGGACGCCTCCAGTTATTGACTAACGCAGCGAATGATGAGGCGAAGGGTTTATAACGCCCCGCAACTCGCCGCGCCCGCCATGCGGCGCCTTTTATTAAACCGGACCTTATTTTTCCGTTTTACGCACCTCTCCAAGGCGTCCGGAGGGCGAATAGGGGCGCGGAATAGATTTAGAGCGCCTTTATACTATACAATGAAATTTAAATTATGATAAAAAAATTATTGGTGGCCAATCGCGGGGAAATAGCGGTGCGCATTATCCGCGCTTGCAAAGAACTGGGCGTAAAAACAACGGCGGTTTACTCCACAGTGGATAAAGAAAGCCTTCATGTTAAGCTTGCGGACGAGGCCGTGTGCATAGGCCCCGCGCCTTCCGCCGCCTCTTACCTTGTTCAAAACAACATAATTCAGGCGGCTGTAAAAACTTTCTGCGAAGCGGTGCATCCCGGCGTGGGGTTTTTGTCGGAAAACGCCGCGTTCGCCCGCGCTGTAACCGAAGCCGGCCTTATTTTTATAGGCCCTGATTACAGGGTTATAGACCTTTTGGGCGATAAAGTCGCGGCCAGAAAAGAGGCCTCAAAGGCCGGCCTTCCAGTAACTCCGGGAACGGAAGGGGCTGTCGACGGAATAAAAGAGGGCGAAAAGGCTTTTTCGCGTCTTGGGGCCCCGGTGATTATTAAGGCCGCAGCCGGCGGCGGCGGAAAGGGTATGCGCATAGTCCGGCGCAAAGAAGACTTGGCCGAAAATCTTAAACTGGCGGTGAGCGAAGCTCTGGCGGCGTTTGGTTCAGGGCGGGTTTTTATAGAACGTTACATAGAAAACCCAAGACACGTTGAACTTCAAATTTTGGCTGACGGAGAAGGCTCGGTCGCTATTTTAGGGGAACGGGACTGCACTGTTCAGAAGAATCACCAGAAACTTATAGAAGAAAGCCCGTCTTTGGGCGTAAAGCCGGAAATGCGGGAGATTATGTGCAAAGGCGCCGTAAAACTATTTTCCCGGCTTAAATACAAGGGGGCCGGAACAATAGAATTTTTGGTGGAAGACGACTCGTTTTATTTTATGGAGGTAAACGCCAGAGTTCAGGTGGAGCATCCGGTAAGCGAATTTGTAAGCGGAATAGATATTATACGCGAGCAAATACTTTGTTGCGTTTCCGGCATGACGATAAATCCCAAAGACGTTCAAATAAAGGGGGCGGCGGTTGAATGCCGCATAAACGCTTTAACCCCCGGCAGGATAACCAAATTGCATACGCCAGGCGGCTTTGGAACGCGCTTCGATTCGTTTTTATATCCTTCGTGTTTAATACAGCCCTACTACGATTCAATGATAGCTAAACTTATAACGTATGACGCAACCAGGGAGGGCGCGCTCGCCCGCATGAACCGATGTTTAAGCGAACTTGAAATAGAAGGCGTTAAAACAAATAAAGACGAACAACGTTTTATTATAAATCATCCGGTGTTCAAACGCGGGGTTTTTGGAACTTCTTTTTACGAAGAATATATTGAAAAGGCCGGCGCATAAAAAGACCGTAAACCGGCCTTGCGTCTATATTTTTAAATAGAAGCGGCCTCAAAAACGGCCCGCCCCTCCAATTCTATCGCGCGTCAAGGCCGGCGCTTTTCTTCCGCGTTTAGCTCTAAACGCGCTATGCGGCGTTTAGAGCTAAGGTTTAATCCAATGAATTTACGGTTTTCAGCCTATGGCTTTTTGGCCGCTTTCACCGGTGCGAATTCTTACGCATTCTTCTATTGGAAGAATGAAAATTTTGCCGTCTCCGATTTCGCCGGAACGCGCCCCTTTTATAACGGCGTCCACAGTTGGTTTTACAAAATCATCGTTTACGGCGATTTCTATACGCACTTTTTTAAGCAGGTTTACTTCCACTTCCACGCCCCTGTAATGTTCCGTGTAACCTTTTTGCTGACCGCATCCAAGCGCGTTTGTAACAGAAAGCTTGTAAACTTGTATTTTGTAAAGCTCCTGTTTCACTTCATTTAAAGCGTGCGGCTGAATATAGGCTATTATAAGTTTCATTTACTTCTCCTTTACTTACATATTGCTGAATATTTGGAAACCGGTGTACGCTTCGGCCTTATGTTCAACAAGGTCAAGGCCCATCAATTCTTCTTTTTGCTTAACCCTAAAACCGGTGATAGCTTTTATCGCGAAGAACAATAAGCAACTCGCGGCGGCCGTCCACGCGCCCACCGACAGCACTCCCAAAGCCTGTACGCCTAACTGCGAAAAACCGCCGCCATGAAGCGCGCCCACCGCCGTTCCTTCCACATTTCCCCAAATTCCAACAGCGAGAGTTCCCCATATACCGCAAACCAGGTGAACCGAAGAAGCGCCTACCGGATCGTCGATTTTTAAGACTTTATCTATAAATTCCACGCTGAACACTACTATAAGGCCGCCTATTAAACCTATGGCTATGGAAGCGGCGGGACTTACGACCCCGCATGGCGCCGTTATGGAAACCAATCCCGCGAGCGCTCCGTTCATGGACATGGAAACATCCGGTTTTTTGAAAAGAATGCACGAGGCTATCATAGCCCCCACTCCGCCGGCGGCGGCGGCCAAAGTTGTAACGGTGCAAACGCGGGCTATCGTGGCGTCGGAGCCGGAAAGCGTAGACGCGCCGTTAAACCCATACCAGCCGAACCATAAAAGAAACACGCCGAGCATGGCCAACGGTATGTTGTGGCCGGGAAACGCTTTTACAATTGTTTTGCCGTTTTCTCCCTTTGTATATTTTCCTATACGCGGGCCCAAAACCGCCGCCCCTATTAACGCCGCCCAGCCGCCCACAGAGTGAACTACGGTGGAACCGGCGAAGTCGTGAAAACCCAGTTGCGAAAGCCAGCCGCCGCCCCATATCCAGTGTCCGGAAACCGGGTAAATTATCGCGGAAATAAAGCACGTGTAGATGAGGTAAGATCTAAACTGCGTCCTTTCCGCCACCGCGCCGGATACTATCGTCGCGGCCGTCGCCGCGAACACCACCTGAAAAAACCAGTCGCGGTAATAAACAGGGTCGTCCATTACGTTTTTGAAAAAGTCGCTTGCGCCTATAAGCCCGCCCAGCGCGTCTTTTCCGTACATGATGCCCCAGCCTATGGCCCAATAAAAAATTGTGCCTATGCAGAAGTCCATCAGATTTTTCATCATGATATTAACCGCGTTTTTAGCCCTGGTAAGACCCGTCTCCAAAAGAGCGAATCCGGCTTGCATTACGAACACAAGACTCGCCCCTAAAAAGAGCCAAACCATATCCAACGATTCACTCAATCCCCATTCCTGCGCAAAACAGGAAGCCGCGCCGGCCAAGCCAAAGCAGACCGCTATAATCGCACGTTTTTTCAAAATTTTTCCTCCAAAAAAACAATATGCTTTTAATTAAGCAAAAATCATGCCATCTTATAACAAATACAACATTTATGAAATAAAATCATACAAAAAAGAATAATTTTATAGTTATCTGCTAAGTTAAGGGCGCTATAAAATTGAAACGCCCTTAAACATCCTAAATTTTTATAGAGAAATTTATTATTTATCTACATAAATGTATTATTTTTATACTTTTTTGTAGAAAATCTAGCGACTTGCCAACTCTCAAGCATCGCGGCAGAATTGAGACTCAAAAACACGGAGCGCCCCGTATTCCGGCTGCCGTGTTTTATTTAGAAGCGGCGCAAACGGCCGCAACAACAAGGCGGGGGTGTTTGCGGCCTAGATTCGCGAAAAAGCTGATGATTTAAAAGAATTGCGTATTTCACCGCATCCGGCGCGGTTTGGGCTGTAACAGCCGCGATTTAGCGTATATTTAGCGGCGTTAAAAAAAAGCGGGCGCGTCGGGCAAACCGTCTTTTTCGTTAAAGCCGAAGATTACGTTCATGTTTTGAACCGCCTGACCCGCCGCGCCTTTAACCATATTGTCTATGGCGCTTGTTAGGATGAGGGTTTCTCCGTCTTGGCTTACGTTTACGGCTATATCGCAGTAGTTTGAAGAGCGCACGCGGCCGGTGGCTGGAAGCGCCCCCTGCGGCAATACGCGGATAAAAGGGTCGTTTTCGTAAAAAGAAGCGTAAAGGCGCCTGTAACGCTCCGTTTGTTCTTCTATTTCACGCGCCGGCGGGCGGGGGGCTTTATGATTTAAAGAAAGCTTTTCGTTTTTATTTAAAGGGGCGTAAACAGTGGCGAGTATGCCTCTGTTCATCGGGGAAAGATGCGGGGTGAAAATGACCGGCCTTTGTTTTTGGGGCGGGTCTTTTTCCATAAAATAAATGTTGCGGCTTATTTCCGGGGTGTGCCTATGGGAGCCTATTTTATAAGGCGAGAATGAATCGGCGCATTCGCAAAAATGATAGGCGCGCAGAAGCTCCCTGCCGCCGCCGCTTATCCCGGAAGCCGCGTCCGCTATAATTTGGCCGTCAGAAAGCAAGCCGCGGCTTAAAGCCGGAAAAAGAGAAAGCGAAATCGCTGTGGGGTAACAGCCTGGATTGCCTATTACCACAGGCTCAGTTTCGCGGTTTTTCCCCAAAGCGGCGATAGACGCCCTGTTTACTTCAACAAGGCCGTAAACAGATTTTTTGTGCGTTTCCGCGTCCAAAAAAGGAGTTCCGTACCAGGCCTTGTAGGTTTCTTCATCAGAGCCAAAACGGAAATCGGCGGAAAGGTCTATAAAAGGGGTTGATTTTTCAACCGCTTGCTTCGCTAAAGCGCCGGCGTGGCCGTTTGGCAAGGCTGAAAAAACGACGTCGCTTTCTTCTATTACGGAAGCCGCGTTAGTCAATTTTATTGAAAGGGCGGAAAGAAAATTTGGGTATATATCTTCGATATTGCGCCCTTCAGCGCTTGCGGAAGCGGCGGATATGCGCGTTATTTTTGGATGACGCGATAAAATGCGTAAAAGTTCAGAACCCGCGTAACCTGTAACGCCTATAACGCCCGCCGTCATAAGACTACAATACTAAAAACGCCGCGGTTTGTATATAGTGAAAAACGCAAGCAATTTTTTTAAACCGGCAACTCATTATTACATATACACTTATCAATATAGCTTCAGCGCGGGAACGTTTTTACAAGCCGTTTTCCAGAAGGCGGATTACGATTTCGGAAGAATGTTTAGACGCCGTGTGCAGGTATTCATCAAAAGTTACAGGGCTTTTTTCACCGGCTATATCGGACAGGCACCGGATTACAAGGCACGGCGTATTAAAAATTAAACAGGTGTGGGCTATGGCGGCGCCTTCCATTTCTACGGCGCGAAGGCCGGGAAATTTAGCGGCGGTTTCTCTTACAACCGAAGAATCGCACACAAACACATCGGCGCTAGCTATAACTCCGCGCACGGCATTAAAGTTTTCAGGAAGAATAGCGTCTCTTTTTAGCTCTTCCACCGCGTTTTCCGCTTTTTCCAGCAAATGCGGCGGAGTAAAAAAATACTGTTTAAAGCCGGGAAGCTGGCCGGGCGCGTAACCAAAGGCTGTAAGATCTACGTCATGGTAAACAAGGCGTTCGGAAAACACAGCGTCTCCAAAATCCAATTGAATTTCGCCCCCGCCAGAATTTACTCCGCCGGCGCAACCCGTATTTATTACTAAATCCGGCTTATAATGATCTAAAAGAAGGGCGCATCCTACGGAGGCGTTCACTTTGCCTATGCCGCATTTTAAAATTACCGCATTTTTACCGCCCAAGACGCCGCTTAAATATTCAAAACCGCCGTGATTTTCTTTTTTCGCGTCTTTTAAACGTGAAAACAAAATATCGACCTCTTCTTCCATCGCGCCTATAACGCCTATAACGCCGCCGGTCATAAAAATTCCGCCTTTAAGTTAGGGAAAAATGGTCGGCTATAACGCCTCTCCATCGAGCCCTGTTTTCTTTTTTTTCCCATTCTATAATTTGCTTTACTTTTAATCCATGATAACTTTGCGATTTGGCGTAGTTTATTACGCCGAAGCGTCCGCCGCCTATGTAAGCCACAACGTCTCCAGGATATAAAACGATGCTGTTTTTTACGGTTTCAAGCGCGCATTCAAAATGAACCGCCCCTTCGCCTTCTTTTGGGGAAAAAGCGCAACTTGGGTCTTTTATTATTTTACCGCAAATAGGGCAAATTAGAACCGGTATTTCTTCTGTGGACATCTTAACGGGAGTCCATTTGGCTCTTTCAATAAAAGAACCTTTAGATTTATCGTATTTGGCCGCGCCCTTGCGGTCCCCCCTGTTACGAAAAGCGCCGTCTTTGGGGTAAAAAGGTTTTCCGCCGCCGCCCCTGCGCTTCTCCTGCCTCCAGCTTTCGCTTTCGTAACGTCCGGCTTCAAAAAAACGCTGGCTTGCGTCAGGGCGTTCTTTACCGCGTATTTTTCTATGCTGGGGATTTTTGTACGGCTTGTTATTGCCTCCCATCCCATTTCCGTTCGTCATACAAGCCTCCATTTCCTAATCCGACATATTCATTACTTACGACCTGAGCTAAACGCTGTATCGCCGTTTGAAGATACGCTTCATTATTTATTTTTTCTTTAAGTCTAGCAATCTTTAACGGATCAGAAGATCTCTTTCTCCGCTCAGGTTGCAATGTTGGCGTCATACACTCTCCGAAAAAGCCTGGGCAAGATGCGTGAATGTATCTATTTGCACAAAAACCACGTCGAATCTCACTCTCATATCAATATATTTTCGATGGGTCAAAAGGAAGTATTTAGCGGTTTCTATTATACGCCGCTGTTTGCAAAACCCAACCGAAAACTCAAGGGCGTCAGGGCCGTAACGAAGGCCCGTCTTTACTTCAATAAAAACCAGCGTATCACAGTCCGTCATTATAAGATCAACCTCTCCGCAGGGCGACCGGAAATTACGAAGAACGCTTTCCATTCCGCGGCTTTTTAAGAATTCTTCCGCCGCTTCCTCGCCGCGTTTACCACTTTCGCGGGTGTTCATGAGTTTAAATTGAAAGTAGAAGTAATAAACAAAGTCCTATCAGTCAACAGGTTTATTACGTTCCCATTATTATTTGGATTCCCTTTGACGTCCGATATTATTTTAACTATCGGCCTAAGAGGGGCGTCTTTATTGTTCATTAAAACTCTCGCTTTCAGATTATTATTCAAAATCACTCCAGAGGCTATAGGGTAAACGCCCATAATTTGAACGAAAGCCTTTAACGCCTTGGGCGAAAAATGGCTTATGGATTCACTCATCATTGTTTTCATGGCATGATACGCCATCATTGAATTACGATAAGATTTTTTGGAGACCATAGCCTCAAAGGCGTCCGCTACGGCTACTATGCAGGCGCCTCTGTCTATGCTTTCTCCGGAAAGCCTTAAAGGGTAGCCTAAACCATCCCATCGCTCATGATGCTGCAAAACCGGCCAGGAAACTGTTTTTTGATAATGCAATTCATCTTGCACTATATGAAAAGATGCGACCGAATGGCCCTGTATCATTAATTTTTCTTCCGTCGTAAGCGGCGTCTTTTTGTTTAAAATAGTTTTTGGAATTCTAAGCATTCCCGCGTCATGCAAAAGGGCGGCGGAAACAAATTCCGGCACGACAGTCTCGGCAAAACCTAACTCTATCGAGATTAACGCGGTAATTATCGCGGTGTTAATAGAGCTTTTCGCGGCTTCAAAGCCTGTTATATTGCAACCCAATATGAATTCAACGCATGAATTTCTATCTTTTTTTATTAACTGTAAAACAGTGGCGACTATAGTCCACAAAATACGGGATTTCACTATTTTTTTCGCCGCTATAAGTTCGAAAACGCCGTCTAAAAGCTTTACTTCTTTTTCCAGCCTGTCAAAAATCAAATTTCCTTCCGCTTCATTAGGAAGGTTGTTTAAAATCTCCTCTACAGCGGCGTCCGGCTCTCCTAAAGCGGCGCCGTCAAGAGCGTCCGGCCCGGTTTCTTGCGAAACGTTTACGGGGCGGCCGTCGGTAAAAACTTCCATAACTGAAAGTTTTTCAAGCATATCTAAATCTTTTTTTGTAATAACAACATCCGCCGGAAGAAAAACGCTGTCATCAACGTAAAGAGGTTGCGTATATTTTACGTTTTCTTTTAAATCCCGCGTTAAAACAGATTTCATTTGCAACGGCCTTTACGAGAACGCATAAATGCACCGGCAAAACACACAACCGCGCCGGCGGCGCCCTATTATTTAACAATAAACGCTTTCTTTACACACACGGCGAAAGCAACCGCAACCCAAGAAACGCGCCGCGCTAATTTAGTTTAATTGTTGAAACACGGATCTTTTGACGCATTCAATTGAAAATTCCAAAAAACGCCGCTCCGGGAAAATAAAACCTTTATTTTTTTAACTAAAATCAAAACCACGCCGCTTTCTTAATAAAAACAGATTTTTGTTTAAAATAAAAACGCAAAACAAAAAAATTACGCTTCTTTCGCTTTCTCCTCCCGCGCCGCCTGTTGAACCTTGGCTCTGGCGCGAACCGCTTTTGGGCCCAAAAGTTCTTTAATTTTCGCAGCTTTACCAATTTTTCCGCGTATGTAATAAAGTTTGGCGCGGCGAACTTTTCCGGCGCGGACTACTTCAACACGAACTATACGCGGTGAATGAACCGGAAAAATTCTTTCAACGCCTACGCCGTAAGAATTTTTACGAACGGTGAAAGTTTTACTCACCCGTGAATTTTTTATGGCGATTACAAGGCCTTCATAAATTTGGACGCGTTCCGTCTTTCCCTCGACAATCTTAAAATGCACCTTTACCGTGTCGCCGACTTTAAATTCATCAAGTTCAGTTTTCATGTTTAAAGTTTCAATTTGTTTTATTTCATTCATCGCAAACCCCCTTGCCCTGCGCAACACATCCGCCCCGCGAAGCCGGCTGCGTTTTCTGTGTAAAACATTCTATTATTTGTATTGTTTCAGCGTTAAAAACTCCATTTTTAACGCCCTTTTTTAAAAGATCAGGGCGGGTTTTTATGGTTTTTTTAACGCTTTCCCGTAAACGCCATTTGCGTATACTTTCATGATTTCCGGAAAGCAACACTTCCGGCACCGAAACACTATCATAAACATCCGGTCGTGTCCACTGGGGATATTCCAAAAGCCCGCCTGTAAAACTTTCTTCGCTAAGAGAAAGCGGGCGTATAACCCCGTCCGCAAGGCGGTAAACCGCGTCTATAACGGCCAAAGCCGCTATTTCACCGGAAGAAAGCACATAATCGCCCAGCGAAATTTCATCATCCGCGTAAAGGTCTATAACGCGCTGGTCTACGCCTTCGTACCGTCCGCAAAGAAAAGCCAGCTCTTCTTCAAGCGACAGCTCTAAAGCCCGCGCCTGATTAAAAAGAGAACCGGAAGGCGACAGATACACCACCCGCGCTCTTTTCCTTGAGCCGCCGGAAATCGGGCGGGAATCTTTTTTTTCCACGCCGTTAGCTTTAAACGCCTCGCATATAGGCTGGGCCTTCATAAGCATGCCCGCTCCGCCCCCGTAAGGCGCGTCGTCGCAGGTTTTATGTTTATCGGCGGCGTAGTCGCGGATGTTCACCAGCTTCCAGTTTATAATCCCGCGCTCCGCGGCGCGAGCCATAATGGAACTTTCAAAATAAGGAAGCAGAATTTCCGGAAAAAGAGAAAAAACAGTAATTTTCATTGAATATTTATAAGAAACTCGTTACAAAGAACGCTAATCTAAAATCCACGGGGAGAGTATTTCCGCCCATCCTTCTTTGATTGAAACGGCCCCAAAAAATTCATTTCGGAATGGAACAAGCCGCACAGCCGCGCAAGGCAAAACCACAGAAACCAAATCGCCGCCGCCGCCTTCAATCACGCCGTCAATTACGCCGAGTTCCACGCCGCGCGCGTCTACGACTTTAAGCCCTTTAAGGTCTTCTATGTAAAACTCCCCTTCCGCAAGCGGAGCCGCCTCGGAGCGCGGGACTATAATTTCCGCGCCCTTTAAAAGCGCGGCGCTTTCCGGGTTGTCGACGCCTGAAAATTTAACCAACGCCAAGGCGCCGGAAAGCCGCCGGGAAGCTTCCACCGCGCATCTTTTTTTTTGGCCTTTAATGCGCAATGTAAAATATTTTCGGCCTAAAAGGTGGCTCGTCTCGCCTGAAAGCGGCCTTATTTTTACAAACCCTTCCAGCCCGAAAGCGCTCATAACAACCGCCGTTACAAATTCTTCAACAGCCAACGCAAAAGCCTTTTCAAATTTTTAAAACACAAATAACGCGGTTAATATCCGCCGCGCGGCTTTAATCAAGGATTTCCAAAACTACACGCCGCCCTGATTTTGCGCCCGCAGCTTGTAAAACCACCCGCAACGCCTTGGCTATGCGGCCTCTTTTGCCTATCACCTTGCCAAGATCGCCCTCCCCTACACCCAATTCAAGCACATCGGCTTTTTCTCCGTCTATCATGTTGACCCTAACAGCGCCGGGGTTGTCCACAAGCGCCTTCGCTATGTATTCTATAAGTTCTTTTTCCAATTAAAAATCTCCGTGAGAGCTTAAAACGCCGTTGGCCGGAGTTGTTCAGGAAGGATTAAACGCCTCCCTGAGGCCCGTTCAAATACAAGGCTTTAGAATTATTTGACGTATACGCCTTTTTTGTTGAGTATTTTTCTTACGACGTCGCTCGCCGTAGCCCCGTTTTTAAGCCACATACGCGCTTTTTCCGCATCGAAAGCAATCTGGTTTTCCTCTTTTTCAATCGGATGATATACGCCCAATTCATCAATGGTTCTGCCGTCTCTGGGGCCGCGCTTATCCATTACGATAATGCGGTAAAAAGGACGTTTTTTTGTTCCAAATTTTTTGAGCCTTATTCTGGCGCTCATAGTTCCTCCTGAAAATAGAACCGGAAAACTTTAAAAATAAACCGGCTGTCGTCCACGACAAAATTTAAATGGAATTATAGTTTCAAAAACGGGTTTGAGTCAATAGAGCCGCGGGCGTTAAAAACGTTTTCACATATTGAAATACGGCCTTTTCCGCCGCCGTCCCCTGAAAACGCCGCTTTCCGCGGACGGTTAAAGCCTGAATTTTCCAGAAATCTAAATTAAAGCCGTTCAGAAATTCCAGTTTCCGCAAGCCGCTAAAAAACAGCAAAACGGGGGCGTTTTGAAAGACTAAAGCAAAGCCGCCCGCCCGCGGGTTAGTAGGCGTCCGGCGGGGCTGTTGAAACAAGCCCGTTTAAGAGGGCGCGTTTTTGCAACGCTTATCCTTATAAAATATATAAAATTTAGTATGATGTAAACGCCGCCGCGTTATTAGGCGCGGACGGCTTAAAGAAGAATAAAGGAGGTTGTTCCATGCGGAATACAGGTAAATTTACCGGAGCGGGTTTAAGCGTCGCGCTATTCGCCTTGATTGCGGCGGCCGGATGCGTTTCAAGCGGCGGGGCTGTGGAGGATCTTGTTAAAAAAACGGAGGCCGCCAAAGGCAATGATTATTTTACAGTGCAAATCAGCAAGACGCCCGATGGTTCGGATGTAGACAAGTCAAAACCGTGGGTTGGAAAGAAAGACGCGAAGGCCTTTAAAGCCGCGTTAAAGTCGGCCAGGAAACGGAATTCCGCCGCCGGTTTGCAAGAAGCGCTTGAGACGTACAAGGCGGCGATAAAAGCGGACGGCTCGAATCCGTATTATCGCGGCGATCCGGGAAAGGGAATCCCGTATATTACTTATTCCGAAGCGTCGCTTGCGGGCGGAGCCGGCGCCCCCTGGACGGAGGAAACGGGGGCGAATCCGGAAAATTACGCGCCTTTTAACGACGGCAAACTTCACAAATGGCGGGCCAACGACGGCCGCCTCCTTTGGGCTAGAAGCGACCCTCCTTATCTGGAACAAAGCTCTTTTGAGGTGATACAGAATCCCTTTGCGTCTGGAACTTTGGTAAAGGTGCGCGTTTACCACAATCCGGCGGTTAGCGGCAGGAGTTTCGGCGGGTTCGGCGTGCGTATTCCTTTGACCAAGACCGTAGAAGTAGACGGCGACTCCTTTGTTGAATTCGACCTCTACTACCCCTTTAGCGCCGCCGGCCTATGGATGCGCATGGAATTCTGGTCTACAGACACAGGCGGCGCGGGCGACCAGAGCGGCAACGGCTCCAACGGACGGGGCAAATCCACATCATACATCCGCACCGAAAGCCTTGACGCGATAGGAAACCTGAACCCCGACTGGACGGCCAATTACGAGGGCGAGACTTGGTCGAAAAAGCATATACGGACGGCTTGCGCCGCGAATGGAAGCTGGAGCCACCTAAACATTGATTTTCATAGTGAAACCGGAGCCGTGCTTGACGGCGCGGCGCTCATGGCCGGCGATATAAAGATCACCAAACCCGACCCGGACGGAATTCCTATACCATTAACGGACGTTGTTTTGGAAGGCTCGGAAAAGGAAGGCCAGGCCGCCGTCGCGCCGGTTAGAAGCAAGTACAACGAACAAAACGGCCTTTTTATGGTTGGCGCCATAGGAACCGGCCCCGTTGAAAAAGGCTCGGCCAGGGGCAATCATTACGAAATTTTCGTAGACGGCAACAACCTTAAAGCCGAAAGCGTTCACAAGAAACACCCGGCGTGGCTTACAAGCCCGGATCCGGACTTCACTTCATGGGCTGGAGAGGCGGGAGAGACCGCTTTAGACGAATACGCCTTTCCAACTGAGGCTTACAAATCTATACGGGACTCGCATTTTGAAGGCGAACCCTCAGGCGGTTTTAAGGTTCACGGCCATGTACTGGCATGGTACAACCAGGCGCCTGTTTGGATGCGCCAGATTACACCCGAACATCTTGGCATGGACTGGAACGACAAAGGCGCTTTCTACGCTTACGGCAACAACGCCCAGGGCCCGTTTTGGCCGGTTAAAAAAGAAGACGCGCGGCGAATGTACTTTAACCACATCATGTACGAATTGCGGCATTTTATGACGGCGGATGAAAAATACGGCTCCAGCGAGGAGAGGGGCGTCATCCCCTTCCATTCCTTCGACGTGTTGAACGAAGAAATACACGAGAGCCGGCATAGCGTCCTTGCCGCGCAAAATCCGAATGATTGGAAAGGAAGCCTAAAAAGCATTTCCTGGCTCGCCGCCATGACGGACGATGATTTTGACGACACGCGAGAGCATTATATTTACCTGCTGTTCAAATACGCCCATATCGCGGTTCCAAACGCTCAAATGGCGGATAAATTCAAGGCGAACTACGCTGAACTGCCCCAATACATGAAGCTTGACGGCCATGATTATTCCGGAGATTCGGGAACGCCCGGCGACATCGGCGCCTACATCACGGAGAACCCGCCGCGCTTGACGTACAACGATTACGGCGTCTCCACATGGTCCAAGGCGAAAACGGCTTACAACATGATTAAAGAACTGAACGCTTTGTGGAAGACGGACGTCTTGTACGACGGGCGCCCGCTTATTGAAGTGATGGGCGTTCAGGGGCATGATGCGGTGGGGCCGTCCCTGGCGAGCGACAACCAGCGTTTGATAGCCCTGTATGCGAGCCTAATTGACGAAGGGCTTTTGAGCGGCGTGGCTTATTCGGAGCTAGACTTAAAAATCCCTGAAACTTCGCCAGGCGGCGGCGCCGTCGCGCCCGCGCTGATGAACCAAAAACAAGCCGACGCGCTTGGGTATCAGTACGCCCTGCTATACAAAACATTCGCCAAATACGCCCGGTATATAGACCACGTTATAAGCTGGGGGGTTTCCGGTTCCGGCTGGCAAGGCGGCTACGTGCTGTTTAACAGCCTGCAAAAAGCGAACCAGGGCTATTACGGCGTGATGGACCCGGACAAATTCATAGCGGGTCACGCATACCTGGACTCTTACTTCGCCGGCGAATACGCCAAGACCCTGGCGGACTACAAACCGGAACTATAAACGCCGCCGGAGCCTTGAATTGTTGAATTCGGCTTTAATATATCACGTATATTAAGGCCGAATTTAGCCGTCAAAACAAAAAGCGCGTATTAAATCGCGTAAAACATTAAATTCCGCCAACCGGAATCAATTACAAAAAGCGGCGTTTATTGACGCCGCCGCGCTTTTTTTAATAAACTTATTCCTTAGTTTATGTTAATTATTATTTAAGGAATAAAAATGGCTTTTGAAATTGTAGCTACCGGGCGCGCTTTACCAAAAAACAGAATTACAAACGATGAACTTTCCGCAACGGTTGACACCAACGATGAATGGATACGATCCCACACCGGAATAGGTTCGCGTTATATAGCCGGGGAAGACGTCGCTACAAGCGATTTAGCCGCGCTTGCGGCTAAAAGAGCGCTTGCGGCTTTAGCGAAAAAAACCGGCGAGCCGGAAAACTCTATTGCGGAAAGCATAGACGTAATAATCGTTTCCACTTCTTCCGGAGACTATGTAGGCGGCGTCCCGCCGACATCCTGCGTAGTTCAGAATAAAATAGGGGCGAAAAACGCCGCGGCTTTTGATATGGCGGTTTGTTGCACCGGCTTTATTTACGGCCTGGAGATAGCGTCCGGCCTTTTGTCGACCGGCTCCCGCAAAAGAATATTGCTTATTTGCGCCGAACTTCTTTCCCGGATTACAGACTGGAGCGACCGCGGCACCTGTGTGCTTTTTGGAGACGGGGCTGCGGCGGTGATTATAGAAAAGACCCAGGCGCCTTTAACCGGGGACGGGAAGCGCGGGATTTTGCGTTGCTTGCTCGGCGCGGACGGCGGCGGGGCGGAAAGCCTTATTGTAAGGCGCGGCGGTTCCAAAAACCCTTATCGTAAAAACGAAGTTGTAGACAAACCGCCGCACATAGAGATGGACGGGCGGGCCGTGTACAATTTCGCGGTTAAAACCATAACTGACGTTATAAGCAAACTTCTTGAGCAAGAAGGCGTGGGGATTTCAGATTTAGCCGTCATCATACCGCATCAAGCCAACGTCCGCATCGTGGAGGCGGCCAGAAAACGACTGGGCGCGCCGGAGGGTGTGTTTTACACGAACATGGAGGAGTACGCCAACACTTCGGCGGCTTCCATTCCCATAGCTCTGGACGAACTGAACGAGGCGGGGCGGCTTAAAAAAGGCGATTTGATTATGGTGGTGGGTTTTGGCGGCGGGCTTACATTCGGCGGAGCGTTAATCGTATGGTAGAGAATTTTAAAAAACCGGCGTTTTTATTTCCAGGCCAGGGGGCGCAGTATTCCGGCATGGCCCTGGATTTTTACGAGGCGAGCTCAGGCGTAAAAGATCTTTTTTCCATCGCCGGAGAAATTTGCGGTATGAACATGAAGAAACTCCTGTCCGAAGACGGCGAGGTTCTTAAAAAGACGGAAACCGCCCAGATTGCGGTTACTCTGGCGAATCTTTCAGCGGCGGCGTTTTTAGCGGAGCGCGGGGTGCGGTGCGCGGCGGCGGCCGGGCACAGCCTTGGCGAATACGCGGCGTTGCGCGAAGCCGGCGTTATTTCTGTAGAGGACTGTTTCGCGCTGGTAAGGGAGCGCGGAGCGGCTATGGGGGCCGCCTCCGGGATTCCGGACGGGGCCGGCATGGCGGCCGTTTTGGGTTTGCCGCCTGATAAAGTGCGCGAACTTGTCTTGCTTTGGACGCAAGAAGGGCTGTCCGGCCTTTTCGCCGCAAACTACAATTCTCCCGGCCAAACGGTGGTTTCAGGCGTCGCGGAGGCTTTAAAAGAAGCCGAATCGCGTTTTAAAGAAGCCGGCGCCAAACGTTTCGTCCCGCTTAAAGTTTCAGGCCCATTTCACAGCCCGCTTCTAGCCGGCGCGGCGGAGGTTTTTTCGCGGTTTCTGGAAACCGTCCATTTTAACGAACCCAAAACGCCCGTGTTTTCCAATGTAACGGGAAAGCGAATACAGACGGCAGCGGAGGCCAAAAAATTGTGCGTTTTACAGATTACAAGCCCCGTTCAATGGACTTTATGTTGCGCGGGCGTCGCCTCTTGCGGCGTAGACGGCGCTTATGAGACAGGCCCCGGCAGAACTTTGCGCGGCCTTTGGGCGGACGCCGGCATGAGCGTCCCGTGCCGGCCCGCCGGAAAAGTTTCCGATTACGATGCGGATTTTAAATAAACCCGATTATATTTCGCGTCTAAATATGGGGAAACGCCGTTTTATATTCACGCCGTCGCGCAGGTAAAGACGGGCGGTTCGCTCTCTATTAAATCTTGAGCTTTTTTTAAAAAACCTGTAAAATATTTCATCATATTATGCAAGAATTTCAAGAAAACATCACGGAAGATAAAGAATTCACTTTAATAGATCTGATAGCTATAATCTGGCGGCGCCGGATTATGATAACTTTGATAGTTTCAACCGCTATAATAGGCGTTCTAACTCTTTCAATAGTTTCGCTTAAATTGCCGGAAGACAAAACGCCTATAGCCAATGTTTACACGCCAGCCGCCCTGCTAATAATAAACAGCGACTCTTCATCCGGCATTCCAAGTTCTTTAAACAGCATAGCGTCCATGGCCGGAATTAGTTTGTCGGCCAACAAAGGAACCAACGTTGAATTCGCGGCGTTTCTACTGGGGACGAATTCTTTTTTAGACGAAATTATAAAAGAATTTGATTTAATAGCGCGTTTTAAGCTGGAAGAACAAGAAACAAAGCTTACCGCAGCCCGCGGTATAGTTAAAAGCAAACTGGCTTCTTCTTACGATAAAGAAGCCGGGGTGTTTACGATTGCGTTTACCGATAAAGATAAATTTTTCGCTACGGACGTAGTAAATTTTGCGGTTGAGCTTTTACAGCAAAGATTCGAAGCTTTGGGCATGGATAAGAACAAGCGTGAAAAAGAGAATCT
Organism: Spirochaetaceae bacterium; assembly: GCA_031281945.1. Taxonomy (GTDB): domain Bacteria; phylum Spirochaetota; class Spirochaetia; order Treponematales; family Breznakiellaceae; genus JAIROZ01. The sequence goes on from JAITER010000079.1 coordinate 36,481, forward strand.
TGAAATCAACATGGCCAACGCGCTGGAAGAAATCAAAAATTTACAGATGCGGGCTCAAGCGCAGGTGAATTCTTCCAGAATGATAAGTTTCGCCTCGATAGACAACACTCGCATGGAGATGGAGTTAAAAGCCCAGCGCGAGGTTTATTCACAGTTAAAGGTTCAGTATGAGTTGTTAAAGGTGACTATAGCAAGCGAAAAGCCGGTTTTTCAAATAATTGAAACGGCTTCCGTTCCAGAAGTAAAATCAGGCCCAAGCAGGGGTTTAATGTGTATAATAGTTACAATAACCGCAGTTTTGGCTTCTCTACTTATTACTTTCGCCCTTCATTTTATTGAATCCGTAAGAAAAGATCCTAAAGCAATACAAAAATTAAGAGGGGCGCATGAAAAAAAATAAAATCATTTCAACATCCTACAGTTTGATTTTTTTAAATTTAATCTGGGCGTGTTTTGTTTTTTTTTACGCCCCGGCTCAAAACGCGGTTGCGCAGGATTTAGCCGCCGCCCTTTCCGCGCCGGATTATCCTGTAACCGCCGGCGACACTTACGCTTTGGTGTACGGCAGTTCCACAGACTCCGAAACAAAAGCCGTGGAATTGCCAATTATTGTAGACCACAGCTACAGGATAAGGGTTTCCAATCTAGGCTACGCAAACGCCGCCGGTAAAACATACCAGCAATTAAAACGCCAGGTGGAGGCCATTGTTCTGGAAAATCACCCGTTTGTTTCCGTTCAGTTTATTATGAGACAGCCCGCCGCGTTTAACGTGTATATAAAAGGAGAAGTGAAAGCGGCTTCCTCAATACGCGCCTGGGCTTTAACCCGCGTTTCGGATGTGCTTGCGTATTCCGGACAGGCTGTTTTACTGGAACAAAGCCTTGCGGAAAACCAACTGGTTACTTCTGGCAGATCTCAAAACAGCATACTTACAGAATACGCTTCCATGCGGGATGTTAAAGTGGTTTCATCCAACGGCTCCCAAAAAACATACGATTTATTTAAAGCGGTACGCGAGGGGGATCTTTCGCAAAACCCTTATGTGCGTCCCGGCGATGTAATTATAGTTTCCAAGGTTTCAAGGCGCGTAAGCGTTTCAGGCGCCGTAAACCGGCCTGGTTCGTACCAACTTTTAAAAAACGAAAATTTGAAAACTTTAATAGACTTCTACGCGGACGGGTTTACGCCTTTGGCGGATAAAACTCAAATTTCAATTTTAAGATATACATCGGCGGGCCGGTTGAAATCCGAAGAGATAAAACTAACTGAAAATGATTTTGAAAACGACTTCAAACTTTTAGATTACGATTATATAACGATAAAGCCAATCACGAATATGTATCCGGTGGCTTTTATAGACCCCACAAAATCGTATTATATAACAGTAGCCGGCGCGGTTAGAGCTCCAAGCCGGTATCCATTTACGCCGGACAGAACCTGGGAATACTACATAGCTTTAGCCGGCGGATTTATTAAAGGTCAAAACGCTTTCAACAGCGTTACATTAAAAGACCTGGACGGCAACAAACTTAAAAAATCAAGCATCATAAGACCGGAAACGGTTATTACGGCAAATACAAACGACTTTTTATACTACTTCAATCAGTACGCGCCTGTTATAGCCACCGTTATATCTATAACAATGTCTTATATTTCATTGCAAACCACATTAAAGGCGTTAAGATAGATAAACTCCGCCGGAATATAATTATTGTAAAGTTTGCATTTTAAGAAACGCTTCTATAAATACGTCTATGCCGCCGTCCATAACCGCTTGAATGTTGCCGGTTTCCACTTTTGTCCGGGCGTCTTTTACAAGCGTGTAAGGCTGAAAAACATAATTTCTTATCTGATTGCTCCACGATATATCTTTTTTTTCGGCGGCGAATTTTTCTTTTTCTTTTTCTTGTTCTTGCTTGTAATGTTCGTACAGGCGGGCTTTAAGCATACTCATGGCGAGCGCGCGATTCATTGTTTGACTGCGCTCGCTTTGGCAAGCCGCGACTATGCCTGTGGGAATGTGTGTGAAACGCACGGCGCTATCTGTTTTATTAACGTGCTGGCCTCCCGCGCCGCTTGAACGGTATGTGTCCACACGCAAATCATCCGGTTTTATTTCAACTTCGATTGAATCGTCCAAGACCGGAAAAGCGTAAACCGAGGCGAAGCTTGTGTGACGGCGCGAGTTGGCGTCAAACGGGGATATGCGAACCAAGCGGTGTACGCCGGTTTCGCATTTCAACCGCCCATAAGCGTAAGGGCCGTTTACGCGGATGGTTGCGGATTTTAAACCGCCTTCCGCTTCTAAAAAATCAACGCTTTCCACGCTAAAGCCATGTTTCTCCGACCAGCGCAGGTACATACGGTAAAGCATTCCGGCCCAGTCGTTAGCCTCCGTGCCGCCCGCCCCTGAATGTATGGTAAGAAAACAGGAGTTGGCGTCGATTTCGTCCGGCATAAGTTCAATAATGTATTGTTTTTCGTAGGCGGTTTTAATTTCGGAAAGTTTTTGTTCAATTTCCGCGGCTTCGCTTTCTTCTCCGGCTTCCAGAGCCAGTTCCAGGTGGGCGCTTAAATCTTCACATTCATTAGACAGAGAAACCCACGGTTCAACTCTGAGCTTTAGTTTTTTTAATTCGCCGAGGGTTTTTTCAGCTTCTTTCGCGTCATTCCAAAAGCCGTCTTTAAGACATTCGGCTTCCAGGGCGGATATTTTTTTTGCGAGACCCGCCTCGTCAAAGACGCCTCCTTATAACAGATATTGTTTCTTCCATTTCTTTTATTGGAATATAAAGTTCTTGCAACAGCATTTATTTCTCCGTAAAGCCCGCAGCTTCTGTTTTACAGCGCCGCGGGCGGGTTGGCTAAGTTTTATTCATCAAAATCGTCGGGTATTTCAACTGTATGATATACGTTTTGCACATCATCGTTTTCTTCAAGTTTTTCAACCAAGCGCAGAAGCTTCGCCACAGCCTCTTTTGGCAGGCTTACAGGCGCTTCAGGTATCATGCTTATTTCGGCGCTTGTGGTTTCAAAACCTTTTTCTTCCAGGGCTTTAGCCACCGATTCAAAGTCGGCGGGGTCGGAACTCACCTCTATAACGCCTGAACTTTCCAAGACGTCTTCCGCGCCGCCTTCTATCGCGGCTTCCATAACGGCGTCTTCGGTGTATTTCTCGCCATCCAGCGTAATTATGCCTTTGCGGGTGAGAAGGCGCGTTACAGAACCGGCTTTAGCAAGTTCGGCTCCAGCTCTGGTGAGTATGTTGCGAATGTCCGCAGCGGCGCGGTTGCGGTTGTCTGTAAGTGCTTCTATAAGAAGCGCGGCTTCACCCAAACGGGCTTCGTAAGTGAGTTCTTCGTAGGTTTGCCCTTCTAATTCCCCAGAACCTTTTTTGATGGCCCTGTCGATGTTATCTTTGGGCATATTCGCCCCGCGCGCCTTTATAATGGCCGTTCTAAGCCGGGGGTTTCCTTCCGGATCGCCGCCGCCCATGCGCGCCGCTATAGAAATTTCTTTAATTAATTTAGTAAACGCCTGACCGCGGGCCGCGTCCGCCGCTCCTTTAGCGCGTTTAATTTTCGCCCATTTACTGTGTCCAGACATAACAACTCCTAAAAATCTAACGATTAACGCGGGGGCTTTGTTAAAACGCCGCGCCGCTTGATGTAAGAGTATACGTTAAAGGCGGGAAAAAAATAAGGGCTGTGAGCGGTTTTTACAAAAAGCGCGAATCAGGCCAAAACACGCCCGTTTTATTGCTTTAGCTCAGGCGGCGGCGAAATAAAACAATCAAATATTTACGCTAATTCTTGACGGTTCCTTAGCTCCGTTATTTGTAAACAAAGACGTTTACGCCTTGCAAATTTAGAGCCGCCCTTTACAGTTTTTTAGTTTACGGTGTATTTGTAAGGAAATCTTACCGCCGCGCCGCCGCAACTGACGCGGCTGCGCCCCTGGATTGGGCGTAACTTGCCGTTATGGACGGGGCGCGGGTTGAATATAAGGGAAAACGCGCAAAAAATCAATGCGTTGTAGCGAAACCGGCTTATGGGGGGGGGGGGGGGTAAACGCTTTAGATTGCGTTTTTAAAATCTTGCTCCTTGTAGATAAGTGCATAAGGTATAAAGAAATATGGTGTGTTTTGTAAGATTGTCATGTGCGGCGCGGGATTTCTTCCATTTAAAAATACATTTTTACGTCATTTTACGCAACAAAAACTTTAGGGATGTTGACGAGGCGGACAGGGCTTTGGAACGCGGCTTGCGCTTATGGCGCCTGGCGGCCCCTCGCCTTAAGAGCGCAAGCTATTTTTGAGAATTGGTCTGCTAAAGCGGCCAAATTATGGCGAAAATACGCCCGGATCTCAATAATAAGAACGCTGGTGAAAAACGGCCTGAGCCAAGCGGTTGGGAGGGAGGCTTTAATTCAAAACAATTGACTAGCGCGTTAAGAATCCATATAATCTCACGCAAAGGAGAAGATTTTGACTAAAGACTTACTAGGAAAACATTTAGCTGTAAGCAAACACACTCCCCCCCCCCCCCCGCCGCAAGAATTTAATTTTAGTTTTTATAAGTCCGTTTTACAAAAAACAAACGGTTCCGCGCCGTTTCCAGTTTATTTAACGGCGGCGGCTTCATGAAAAAAATATGTATTATCGGCGGGTGCGGTCATGTAGGCGTCCCGCTGGGGCTGGCGCTTGCGGAACGGGGCTTTGACGTAACTCTAGTCGACGTCAACGCCGGAGCTGTAGAAAGCATAAACAACCGAAAACCGCCGTTTAAAGAAGCGGGCGCGGCGAAAATACTGCAAGACCGCATCGGAAAAAATTTGACCGCCACAACAAACGTGGAGGCGGTGAAAGAGCAGGATGCGGTTGTATTCGTCACCGGCACGCCTGTCGACGAACATCACAACCCCAAAATCAACGACGTATTAAAAGTCGTCAGAACATATCTTGATTTGATGAACAAAGAACAGTTGGTGATTTTACGAAGCACTATTTTCCCTGGAACCACCGGATTAATCGCCGAATTATTGCGCGATAAATTCGGTTCAGCCAAACTGGCTTTTTGCCCGGAACGTATTGTGCAAGGCGAAGGCGTCGAAGAAATCTTCAACCTGCCGCAAATTATCGCGCCGTCTTCGGAAGAAGCGTACATTGAGGCGAGCGCCGTCTTTTCAAAAATAGCGCCAAAAATAATACGGCTCGAGGCGAAAGAAGCGGAACTGGTGAAGCTCATCACAAACACCTGGCGTTATCTGGAGTTCGCCGCGGCCAACGCTTTCTACATGATGGTTGAACATGAAGGGCTGGATTTTTATACGGTGTACAACGCGCTAAAAGAAGACTACCCGCGGGCGAAACATTTTCCTTCCGCAGGGCTTGCGGCGGGCCCGTGTTTGTTCAAAGATACGATGCAACTTTCCGCATTCTACCAGAACAACTTTTTCCTGGGGCAGTCGGCCATGCTGGTAAATGAAGGGTTGCCGAATTTTCTGGTTGATCAATTGGAAAAGAAGATGGGTTCTCTCGCGCATAAAAAAATAGCGTTGCTTGGCATGACGTTCAAGGCGAACAATGACGACGTCCGCGAAAGTTTATCGTTCAAGATAAAAAAATTGCTCGAATTTAAAATGGCGAAGCCGCTTACGCACGACCCTTACGCCGCCGGCGATTTTATGCCTTTGGACGAGGTCTTGAAACAGGCTGAAGGGGTTGTTTTGGGAACTCCGCACGATGAATATAAAAACATCGCGCTTTCCGTCCCATTCGTAGACTGCTGGGGTTTTTGGAAACGAGTTTAAAATAAGGGCGAGCGCCCGCCTTTCCGCCGCTTGGAGCGGTTCAATTAAGGCGGCGGAAAGGCTTTAAAACAATTAAAACGAAACGGCGAACAGCAAAAGACGGCGAAAAAACAGGCGGCGCTTCCAGCCGCCGTCAGCGTTAAAAGCCGGCGTTTTTTAGGAGTAAAACATGAAGATTCTAGTTACCGGCTCCGCGGGGTTTATATGCGGATACCTGGTGGAAGAGTTGCTGAAAAACGGGCATACGGTTGTCGGAATCGACAACTATTCCAAATACGGGCCGGTTAAAAAATCATACGACGGGAATCCTAACTACCAGTTTTATCAGCATGACATGAAGAACGTGGATTTTATAAAAGAATGCGCGGCGGACTGCGACCACATAGTCGCGGCGGCGGCGATGATAGGCGGAATATCATATTTCCACGAAATGGCGTATGAACTGCTCGCGGAAAACGAGCGTATATTAGCCGCGACTTTTGACGCAGCTATTTGGGCGTATAAAACGAAGAAGTTGCAAAAAATCACCGTGTTAAGTTCCAGCATGGTCTATGAATCCGCCGTCTCTTTCCCAAGCCGCGAAGGAGACGAGCGTAAATGCCCGCCGCCGTTAAGCACTTACGGCTTCCAAAAACTCGCCTCCGAATACTATTGCCAGGGGGCTTTTGAGCAGTACGGGCTGCCCTACACCATCGCCCGCCCGTTTAACTGTGTGGGAACCGGAGAAAAACGGGCGCTTTGCGACAAAGAAATTTATTCGGGGAACATCGCTTTGGCGATGAGCCATGTCGTGCCGGATTTGGCGCAAAAAATCATACGCGGGCAGGATCCGTTGCGCATCCTGGGTTCCGGCGCCCAGATCCGTCATTACACATACGCAGGGGATTTGGCCCGCGGCATCCGCTTGTGCATAGAAAGCCCCGCCGCCCTTAACCAGGACTTTAATTTGTCAACGCCCGATTCCACCACCGTTTTGGAACTGGCCCAGGCTATATGGAAAAAGATAAACCCCGGCAAACCGTTCCGTTATGTGTCAGACAAGCCGTACAAATACGACGTCCAAAAACGTACGCCTTCCGTTCAAAAGGCGAAAGACTTGCTTGGATTTTCGGCGGATACAAAACTTGACGCTATTTTGGATGAAGTGATTCCCTGGATAGCGGAGCAAATAAAGGCGGGAGGCATTTAATGACCCCCCCCCCCCCCCGCGCAAACCGGCGCGTCAAAAATACAGGAGAAAGAGATTGACGCCAGGCGCTTGTACCATAACAGGTTTGATAAAAAAGAGGGCGCGAAACAGGCTGTGTGGAAGACGCTGTGCGTTCATTTTTTCCAACGTTTCACGCCTAAAAAGGGGCGCGTCATGGATATAGCCGCCGGAAATTGCGAGTTCATAAATCATATTGAAGCAAACGAAAAAATCGCTTTCGATATTAACGGGGACGCCGCTTTATTCGCCAAACCGGACGTCCGGTTTATTCACGACACGTTTTTTAATATGGGAAGCTATGCGATTGGCGAATTTGAGGTTGTTTTCGCGTCAAACATCTTTGAACATCTGGATTCCAAAGAACAGGTTGTTTCCGCGATGAAGCTCTGCTATGAACGGCTTGTTCCGGGAGGAAAACTCCTTGTATTGCAGCCTAACATTAAATACACAGGCGGCGCGTACTGGGATTTTATCGACCATAAAACGCCGTTAACCGATAAATCCGTCGTCGAAGCCGGACTTTTATGCGGGTTTAAGGCGGCGCGCGTTTTGCCGCGGTTTTTACCATACACAACTCGCTCCCGTCTGCCGCAACATCCGGCGTTTGTTTGGCTATATTTGAAGACGCCCCCGGCCTGGGCTGTATTTGGCAAGCAATCTTTTATAGTTCTGGAAAAACCCCGTGAATAGCGTAAACATCATCATTCCGGTGTACAACGAAGCGGAAAACATACGCCGCGCCGTTCTTGGCATAGAGGCCGCCGCAACCATGCCGCATAACATAATGATTGTGTACGACGGGGAAGAAGACGATACTGTGCCGGTTGTAAAAGAAATGCAAAAAACGGCGCCCGGAATCGAGCTTGTAAAAAACAAATACGGGAAAGGCCCGTTAAACGCGATAAAAACAGGGTTGGAAGCCGCGAACGGGACTTACGCGCTTGTTACGATGGCGGATTTATCCGACCCGCCTGAAGTTATGAACGCGCTGTACGAAAAGGCTGAAGCTGAAAACGCGGATATTGTGTGCGCTTCCCGCTACATGAAAGGCGGCAAACAGTCGGGCGGGCCGTTTTTTAAAAGCCTCCTTTCCCGCATAGCCGGTCTTTCGTTGCGTTACGCAGCCAAACTTCCCACCCATGACGCGACTAACAGTTTTAAACTGTACCGCGTTTCATTCCTAAAAACACAAACAATAGAAAGCTCAGGCGGTTTTGAGCTGGGCCTGGAGTTGGTCGCGAAAGCTTTCGCCGGCGGCTATAAAATCGCCGAGACGCCTACAACATGGACGGAGCGGGAGGCGGGAAAGTCAAACTTCCGGCTTTTAAAATGGTTAAAAAATTACATACACTGGTATATTTACATCTTTACGGCGCGAAAAAAAGGGATTATGCGTTACGCGCCGCGCTTTGTTTTTTACGCTGCGGCGGGCGGCGTATGCGCCCTAATCAACTGGTCGTTTTTTTATATTTTGCATTACTTAGCCCATATCAATTATTTGCCCGCCGCGGCTGTTAGCTTTTGTTTTTCCACTACGGCGAATTACGCTTTGAGCTCCCTTATTTTTAAATCAAAAGGTCGGCGAAAACTGGCCGAATATGTTTTGGTTTTGTTAGCAAGCGCGGCGGCCCTTTCCATCGATTTGGGGGTTATGTACGCGCTGATTGAGCGCCTTGATTTTTCGCCTATGGCCGCGAAGATTTTGGGAACCGGAAGCGCGTTTTTATTCAACTACTCGGCAAGGCAGTTTTTTATATTTTCGCCGGAAGAAAAATAAAGGAAATGAATTATGAAAATCGAAAATCTCCTAAAAAAGATCCCGGAGCGGAAAATAAACGCGGGATTGCGAATAACGGCTTTGGCCGGCGCCGCGGTCTGCATCGCCGTGTTTTTTATACCGGCGGCGCGTTCCGCAATCATCCAGTTTTTTGAAATCCTGCTGGGCCGCCGGCTTAATCCCCCGCACTGGGACGGCCTGCTCGCAAAATGGGCGCCTACCGGGTTGCTTTTATGCGCGGTTATGGCGCTCATCGCCGAAAGAAAACGTCCGGTAATACTCAAATGGCTCGCCCGCGTTAAAAAACAATTGAATAATCATAAAAAGCTGATTATCACGGCGTTCTTTGTTTTAATGACGGTAAATTTTTTAAAGTCCCTGAATTTGCCGGCCGCGGGCGCCGGGCTTGATCCTTCATGGAAGTGGGCCGTCAATAATATAGCCTATAACCATCAGTACACATTCGGAAAAGACGTAACTTTTACATACGGCCCTTTGGGATATTTGTTTGAAAGTCAACATTACGCCGAAACCATTATACAGGGAATAGCGTTAAACGTTTTTTGCGTAGGCGTTATATTGCTGTTATTCTATTTGAATTACAAAAAGAAGATGTATTCAATTCAGAAGCTGTTCATATTCAGTTTATTTCTGTTTATTTTTACTGGAATTATTTCATGCGAATGGATATGGAATATAATGCTTTTTTTTCTGTTTTCCACGTGTTATTTATTGCGGGAAGACAAACGCCTCCGCTTCCCTCTCATAATTTGCGCGGGCTTTTTGAGCGCCTTTTCCCTGCTACTTAAATTCAACACCGCGGTTTTAGCCGCCGCCCTCTCAGGCGCCCTGGCTCTTATGCTCTTGCTGCGCGGCGGTAAAAGGCTGTTTGCGTGGTATATAGGCCTGTTTTTCCCCGCGTACATCGCTTTTACGGCCGCCGGCTCCGCGTTCTTTTTCAAAAATATAAATAATTTTATTGTGTGGTTGCAAATGTCCGTGGAAATAGCCGGAGGGTTTAGCTCCGCTATGGTTGTAAAGGGTTTATTTATTTTTACGGCGGCCGCAGTTCTTATAATAATTATATATTTGCGCTTCGCGTATACGCAAAAGAAGGAAAATGTTTTCGCGTTGTGCGTCATAGGGACGGCCGTCTTGTTTTTTTCGTTTAAGCACGGTTTTGTGCGGCAGGACGGGCACATGCTCAGTTTTTTTACTGCGGTTCCTTTTTTAACAGGATTTCTTTTTTTATTTTCTCCGCCAAGCTCTTACAAAAAAAGCCGCGCTATGTTTCAAACAACCGTTTTTTTATGTCTTTTGGGCGCCGTCAACATAGTCTTTATCCCCGGCCTTATAAAAGGCGTTTTTAACAACGCTTATCTTATCACTCAATTGGGGAAAAATTATAAGACGTTTAACGAAAGAAAAATGGAAGGCCCAAAAGCGGACGCGCTTCCCGCCGAATGGAACGCTAAAATAGCGGACTCCTCCATTCAGGCGACGCCCTGGGAGCTAAGTTACGCGGCGGCGAATCATTGGAAAGGCTGGCGGCCAAATCCGGTTATGCAATTATACAGCGTTTATACAAAAAAACTTGACGAATACAGCGCCGCCTCTTTTGCGCCGGAAAACGCGCCGCGTTTTATACTGCTGGAATATTACGCGATTGACGGGCGCAATATGTTTGTAGACTCCCCCGCGACATGGAACGCCATCCTGCCCAATTATACAATCTTGACGCGGGATGAAAGCAGGGCGCTGTTGTCAAAAAAAGACGCCCATAAATCATTAAATTTCGAGCCGGTTTTTTCCGCCTCCTATAAATTTAATGAGACGATACCCGTTCCGCAATCTCCGGATCCGGTTTACGCGAAAATTATTATTAAAGATTCGATTTTTGGCAAACTTGCGACGACTCTGTTCCGGGGGAATCCTCCCTCCATGACCGTTAAATATCATGACGGAGCGCCGGGGGGGGGGGGGGGGTGTAAAATGTTTTCGTTTAAACGCGGTTACGTTGCAAAACCCCGCGATGCTGAATTACATC
>JAITER010000077.1 GCA_031281945.1 Spirochaetaceae bacterium
TTATCGGGCCCCACGTCGCGCCGCCTGATACGGCGGGACGCGCTCAAAGTTTCGCGCGCACTCATCTCCCAGCGGGGCCGGTCGCGTTCTCTACGGCGGTGGCTTTTATCGGGCCCCACGCTGTGCCGCCTGATACGGCGGGACGCGCTCAAAGTTTCGCGCGCACTCATCTCCCAGCGGGGCCGGTCGCCTTCTCTACGGCGGTGGCTTTTATCGGGCCCCACGGCGTGCCGCCTGATACGGCGGGACGCGCTCAACGTTTCGCGCGCACTCATCTCCCCGCGGGGCCGGTCGCCTTCTCTACGGCGGGGGCTTTTATCGGGCCCCACGCCGCGCCGCCTGATACGGCGGGACGCGCTCAAAGTTTCGCGCGCACTCATCTCCCAGCGGGGGTGTTTGGGGGCGGCGCCCCCAGCGGCAAGCAAGACGCTAGCCGGCGCCCTGGGTTTAGCCGGACGCGGCGCCGCTGGAAAGCCCGGTTTTTGGCGGCGCCGCGTTTAGGTTGCGTGCGGCGTTAAAATGGTTTATACTTTTTGCGGGTGATTTTTTGAAGCGCGTTTTTTTTGTTTTAACCGTTGTTATTTTAAACATTCTTTTTTACTCTTGCGAGTTGGATTACGGCAAACTGGGCGGGGCGGATGAGACTTACGCGGCGGACGTCCCTAGCGTTATGGAGAGCAAAACCGGCGTTTGGTATTCGCATTACGGCGATAAACGGCTGGACGGCTATACAATTGGAAAATGGAAGGATGTAGAAACGGAAATGGGCGGTAAACTTTCCGTTTTCCCAGAATTTAAGCCATCGGACCCGAAACTGCACGATGGTTATCAAATTAAAGACGACGATTACTATATTTTTTACGATGACACCGTTTACGGTCAAACCGAAGACGGCGTCGGCGGAGCGGGCGGCTGGAATTTCGCATATATGGGAATAGTCCGCGCCGTAAACATTTTTAACGGGGAAGAAGGAACGGGCGCTATAATCATCGAATACCTGGACGAATGTTATCCAACCTGGTCCAAAACTGTAACGGGAACGCCGTTGCCGTTTTTCGGCGTTTATTACAGGGTTCTGGAGCCGGACGTCATACAATTCGCCAACGCCATAATTTTGGAAAACCTTTACGCCGGTAAAGCTTACCATACTGAAACAGCCACTCTTGAACAGGCGATTCGCAGGAATAACGCTAAAAATTCAGGCGAATTCATCAGTTGGGGCGTAGTAATACCGCAAGAAAGAGAAAAATGAAAAATAAAACGCTTCCTTTTTTGACCTCGCTCTTTTTTTTATTTGTTTTTTTTAACCCGCTTTTCGCGCAACAGTCCGGCGCAGAGCGAAATTCACCGGACGGCCCCCCTACAGGGCCGTCCGCCGCAAGCCCTTCCTGGGGCTGGGGAAGCGAATGGGAGGAAGACGAATTCCTTAACTACGGAGAGGGTTCGGGGCTTACGGTGACTGGAACTCGCAAAACTTCACAGCAAATGGAAGTTATAGACAAAGAAGAAATAGAAAAAAGGGCGGCTGCGGATTTAGGCGTGCTTCTTGAGGAAGTTATAGACGCCGGAATAACCAGTTACGGCGGTTACGGAAATCAAACTTCAATAAATATACGCGGGTTTGATTCTTCGCGCATAGCGTTTTTAATAGACGGGGTTCCGGCGAATTCCCCAAAATCGGGCGAATTTGACGTAAGTAAAATAGACCTTTCCCGTGTGGAACGCATAGAAATAATATACGGCGCTTCGGACGCCAAGTTCAACGTTACAGGCGCTTTGGGCGGCGTAATCAATATAATCACAAAAAAAAAGAGGGCGGAAGGTTTAAGTTTCGGCTTCGGCTTTTCCAACTTAAGCTATATGCCGGGGGTGTACAACAAAAACGGCGGCTCCCTGGGAGAGCGGCGTTACGAGGATTTGGCCGATTCGCAGAACGTTTATTTTAATGTTGGGGCGGGGTTTAAAAAAATCAAGGCGGAACTGAGTCTTAAATCAACACGGGCGGCGAATCATTACCTTTATAAAGATTATTACGGTTTCGCCCGTAGAAAGCAAAGCAACGAGGTTTTGGATTTTGGGGCCGGCCTTTCTCTTTTATGGGCGGAGCCGAATTTGGACGTAAATTCCACGACGGATGTCTACGGAGCCGCGCGCAACTATCCTGTTACCGGAACGGCGGAAGGGGCCGCGCGGGCGGAAGATTTTTCGCTAAAAGAAACGCTGATTTTTAACGCGCCGAAACTTTTTGGCGGAAACCTTTCTACGGAAGGGTCTATAAGCTACACTTACGAAAAAGGCGTTTACGGCGTTATTTCTTCCAATTCCGGCCATTATCTAAATGCGGTGAACCGCTGGGCGGTGAGTTTTTCGCCGGAAATCACCTTGCGGTTTGGCGCGGATTTACGGGCTGTGGGCGTAGATTCAACTGAGGATGGAAAAAGAGGCGGCGCGGACGGCGGCGTTTATGTTACAGGTGAATTTGAATGGCCTAACGGTTTTGGGGCGCAGGCGTCCGTAAAAGCCGCCGGGGATTCGCGTTCTCAAGGGGCAGTAATCCCAAAAATAGGCTTGCTTTGGAGGCCTGTGGAAAATATAACCGTAAAAAATAATTATTTTCGCGGGTTTAAATTCCCTGATTTTGACGACCTTTATTACCGCAGCCCCGACGGCCTTTATGTGGGCAACCCCGAACTTCTGCCGGAAGACGCGCTTGGAGCGGATGCGGGGCTGGATTTTACAATGCAGGGCCGCGCCTTTACGTTTGAAGGCTCTGTTTCTTTTTACGCCCAATATACTGAGGATTCTATACACTGGGTTAAACAAGGCGCCCGTTGGAGGCCTGAAAATATAGGCGAGGCGTTTTTCGCGGGCGTAGACTTGCGCCCTTCTTTCACCCTTTACTTTGAATCGGGGCCGTTTACTCAAATAAAACTGGGCGCCTCCTGCCAGGCGCAGTACAGCCGCCTTTTGAACGGCGGCCTTGTTCTTGAAGACGGCCTCCATATTCCGTATTCGCCCGCCTGGATAGGAGGCCTCCACGCTGAGGTGCGCTGGGAAACCGGCTCTTTTAACGCCGGCGCCCACATAGAAAGCGAGCGTTTCGCCGACACGCTAAACCTTATGCCTTTGTCTCCTTACTGCCTGCTAACGCTTACTTTAAACCAAAATATCGGGAAAAACTGGACTGTTTTCGCCGTTTTACGCAACGCGCTCAATTCCCTTTATACATCTTTCGCGGAATACCCTATGCCCGGCGTAAACCTAACAGCCGGTTTTCGCGCCAGATTCGGCGAATAAAACCCTGTTACGCGAAATTTGGGCGAAAAAATTGTAAAAAATTCTTCAAAAACACTTGATAAAATAATATCATATATGATATATTAAAACATGGAATATGAAATCGAATTGTATGAAAAAGTGAACAATGAAGTGGGATGATGCAAAGAAAAAAAATTTGCAGAATGAAGAAGTGCGGCGGGAACTCAGAAACAATAAAGCCGAATACAGAATTATTGAAGAAATAATTACGGCCAGGCGGGAAAAGAACTTGACGCAAAAGGATCTGGCGGAGTTGGTTGGAACAAAACAATCGAACATATCCCGACTGGAGAGTGGAAATTATAACCCTACACTTGAATTTCTAAATAAGATAGCGAGAGCTATTGGTAAAAAATTAGAAATACGGATAGTGTAATTAATTGGAAACACACCCCCACTTCGCGCTACAGGTCTGTATGTAAGACCCGCAATGCGGGTCTTACACCGCTTCGCTCCTTTGTTGAAAAAGTATAAATCTTTACAAAACTTTCACTACATTAATGCGTCCCGATATTAAAAAACTTTTGATAGAAGTCCGTCGCGCTACAACTGGCGGGCAAACCGAATGGGCGCGGCGTGTGCGTGAGTTGCGGGACGAGGAAGGTTGCCGCATAGATATGAAAACTGTATTGAAGCATCGCGCCCAAAAACCAATTCAGAATATTGGGAAACAAAAATAAATAGAAAAACAACTGGGTGAAATATAAAATGATGTACGGCGGACGTTGCGCATGTACAACGCCTAGTCATTGCGTTTTTGTCAGCTTTTTGCCGGCGCAAAGCCGTTGTTCGGGCCGTCGTCCCCCCCCCCCCCCCGTATGTTTAAGCCTATTCGCGTTTAATAAATTTATCTTCCTGGCCGTCGTAGTAGATTTCGGATTTAATTTCTGTTATAGGCAGCCATTGTATTAAAAATGATACATTCGTTAAAAATTTATACACTTTCTCACCTTGTTTAAGATATGGGGATGTGCTTATTGAAAGCGAAGCGTTCCAGTCGCCAAGGTAATGGGTGGCCGACAGGCTGAACGATTTTAACTTAAAGCCGGAAGCGCGCCGCAAATCTTCATCGTCAAAACGAAAAGAATTTATTAAATCTATAAAAATATTTTTTTCTCCAGGCACTTCAATTTTATCTCTAAGGCTGGAGAAAAAAGGCAAATCCTGCATATAGCGGTATATATTGGCGTTTTCTGTATTGGCGCTTAAAGTTAAATCCAGAAAATTCTTAATTCCAAGCGAAAAACTCAAAGAAAAAGCAAAACGTGAATAACTGTATCTTTGCAAATCCACAGAAAGGCTGGTTCTGCCGTTTACGGAAAAGTTGAGGGCTTCGTTAAAAAAAGTTTTATTTTGCAGGGATTTTGAATAGCTTGCGCTTATATCGCGCGGTTGGAGCTTTTGTTCGCTTTTTAAGTCCTGAATCCAGCCTTTGGATATATCATAATCATATTTATACATACGGGCTGAAGCGAAGCTTAGGCTGAAGTTATTAAACGCGAAAGATGAATTAAGGCTTGTAAATTCATCTATTTCGGGGTCGTAAGATAAAGAGCCGCGCAAGCTTTTTCCGCTTCCAAAAGTGAAGGACTGCGAAACGTTAAGCGGCGAGAAAGTCCACCCTGGAATTATATTTCCGAAAGAGGCGCTTGTCGGCGGCTGGTTTTCGGCGTTTTCGCGCACGGAGGCGCTTGCGGAAGTTTCGCTTATCCATGCGCGCAAAGCCGCGGAGGCGCTGTAATTTTGGTATAGCGGCGGAAGGGAGGCCGAAAAACTAAGCGACTGCGTTTTGTCCATAATTGAGGCGCTTAAAGAAGCGCTTACGTTGTGCGAGCTTAAATCTTCCCGCCGCCATTGAAGCCATGTAACGTCCCAAACTGGTTTAAGTTCTTCCGCGTTTTTGGCGTTTTCGTTGTATTCCATGTTTGATTTCGCGAAAAGGCCGGCGAGGTTGTATTGCAGGGAGGAAGATTTAAATATATCGCTCCAGTACAGCGGTTTGATTTGCGCGGAAGCGGAAAAAGAAGAAGTCCAGTAAGTCGCGTTATAATCCGAAAGCCTTATGTTTTTTTGTTCGTCTTCGGCGTCGTACAATTCCGATTCTGTGTTAATGTAAGTATGATCCTGCCACGCAAGATTCCCGCTAAGGGAGCCTGAGAGCGAAAAGAGCCCGTTGTTGGATTCCGAAATAGATAAACTTGTGCTGCCGTCCGTTCTAAAGTTATAGAACATGGAAGCTCTGTCTTTCCATTCTATATCCTGCGCGTTATTCCATTTTGACGGGTTAAACTGCATTTCTCCCGCGCTTGACGGGTTGAACCTGTAACTCCAGCTTGCTGTAAGGGCTCCTCTGGAAGGGAGGGTGAAGTTGTGGGTTAAAACCGGCGGGGAAAGATTGACGGCTTCTTTCGCGCCGCCGTTTTCTGCGCCGCCGCTCTCTATTTTTTCCCAGGGCGAAATCGGCGTTCCCACGCCTTCAAGCGCGTCCGGCCTTTCTTTGTCCTTTTCTTTCACCGCTCCTCTGCTGCTTATTGTAACCGGGGAGCCGGATATAGAGCCGCTTAACGAATACATTGTAAGTTTTTCCGGATAATAAAAAATTCTGGACGGGCTTTCCGCGGGTATGTCCGAGCTGGATGAGGATTTGTAGTTGAAATTAAGATAGCTTTGAAAGCTATTTATAGACAAATTTGATATATAAGGAGCGAATATATTTGTAGAAAGATTGGGGCTGTAATTAAAAGTCCATTGGTACGAACCAAGCGAATATGATTTTTTTTCTTCTTCGGTGAGCATTTTCCCGCTTTTTAACATTTCCATCCAATCCATCATTTCCTGCCTGTTTAGGACGTCCTGGTCTATAAAAGGGTCTGAATAAAGCGGCAGTTCAAAAGACATGGAGCCCGCGGGCGTGCTAAAATCAAAATTTGTTTTCATTCTATAGCGGAAAGGAACGTCTATTCCAAAAAGGTTTGATTTATTCACCTCAATTTCATCGTTAAAAGCGTCTTCCGTGTAAATTGTTTTATACGGCGTATAGTAGCCGTTTGTTTCATAAACGGTGCGCGTCCAGCCCAGGCCGCCGTCAAATTTAAAATTATTCAAAACTTTGAAGGACGGCAGTTCAAGGCGCATTCCGGTGTAAAATCCAAGGTTCGCGTAGCCGTCCAGCATAAAAGCTAAAACTTTGCCGTCTGTTTGCCTGCGTTTTTTACGGGTGCTTCTTAAAAAGACGCCGTTAGGTTTTTTTTCCATATCCGCGCCGCTTCCAAGAATCTTGGAAATTGAACTTTCTTTAGACGCGTCCTGGGCGGCCCTGCCCCAAAAATAAAATGTAGTCTGAAAGTAGTTGCCTTCCCTGCTTCTGTTGCCCACGACCGGGTGAAAAGCCGCCTCGTCCGCCGGAAACAGGAAAAACGGCAGCCAAAGAACCGGCGTTTCCCCCACTTTTAAAACGCCGTTAAAAAGCGCCCAGTCCGACCCCGGCAAAAGCCACAATTTTGAGGCGTCCAGCGACCAAAAATTTTCTTCTTGCGCGGCGTTGGTGATGCGGGCGTTTTGTAAAACCGTAGTTTCGGCTTCAGTTTTGGATATGATGCTTCCGGCGAAACGGTAGGCCGTATCGCCGCCCGCAAGAGAGCGCTCGGAAATCGTATCTATAAATCCGCCGACCCATGTGTCAAGGTTTACGGTTATAGAATCGCCTTCAAACGTTTCGATTGAATCGTTTTCTTCGCGCACATATTTTACATTTCCGTTGGCCGTTACAATGTTGCGGGTGCGGTTGTAAAGTATTTCCCACGCGCTGATTTTATGAATCGCGTCCCCGTCTTTTAGGCTTATGGCCACGCCGCCGGAAAGCCTGGCGTATTCTTCGTCCACAGATTCCAGGGTGAAATAATCCGTTGTAACGGCTTTTTCTATTGTTATAACTTTTCGCCCGTCGTCAGTTTTTGAACCGCCCGCCGAAAGGCCGGAGGATATTTTGTAGTAATCTCTAAGACGCGATAGCAACTCGTTCCTGCCGCCGCCTTCGCTTAGGCCTAGCTCGCGGCAAAGCGCGGCTAGTTCCAGTAGCGTGGAAGTGCGCAAATCCATATCCAAAATTCGGCTGGCTTCCTCTTTCTCTTTTAAAGCGGCCTTTTCTTCTTCGCTAAGTTCAATTTCTTTTTCCGCCTCCGCCGCTTCCGCGCCGCCGGCTTCTTCAGAAACGGCGCCCTCTTCCAGCGGCGGTTCGCCTCCGCCGCTGGAAGCGTCCTGTTCGCCAGCGGAAGCTTCCTGCGGCGGAGCTTCCTGCGCCAAAAGCGGCGCCGGCTTATAAAAAACCGGGGTTAAAAACAGTAAAAAAATAAAAAAAAGTTTACGCATTGGCGCGCATTTAACTCCACGGAAAAAGAAAAGCGCACTCTGCGCTTTTTAAACCGAAAAAAGCAAGCCGCCTGGAAGCGGGCGCTTTAGCCGCGCCTGTAAGATGCGGCGGTTATGAGCGGCTTTGGCGGAAAGGCGGCTAAAAGACGCCCCGCGCCGGCGTTTCCGCCTTTCCTAACGTTTGCTTATAGCCGCCAGCTCTTTTTTCGCCGCGTCAGACGCGGGATTGACCCCGGCAGCTCCCGCTATGGAAACAAGCAGTCTTATTCCAGTTTCGCTTAAAGGCGGGCCTGAAAAACGGCATAAAGAGCCGGCGGCTTTCGCTATGGCGCTTAAAAGGCGGACGTTTTTTACGTCTACGGCGTAAGGTATCTGAGCTTCAAAGGCGTACATACCTTTTAAATACGGATCTTCGCCTATGCGGCCTATAGCCTCGGCTACAGCCGCTTTAATGTTTGAATCCTGTTCAGTTGCGAGCATACGCGCCAAAAACGGCGTTATTTCCCGCGAGCCTATTTCGCCCAAAAGACGCAGAGCCTCCAATTTTTCCAAAAAATCCGCTTCCGCGCCCCCTTTCCCGGAGCAAACGGCCAGCAACGCATAAAAAATAAACGGCTCGTCTTCGCCCGGGCCGCCCGCTCTTATTGTTTTTGCTATTTGTTTAAGCGTTGGTTTTATTTCGGCGGAAGAAGTGAAAAGCTCTTTGTTAAAGGTTCCATCGGGCGCTGAGAGGCCGTATTCGCCTTCTTGCGGCGTAGTGAACGGGAAAACGGGCGCGGGGCCTAGGCTGCGGCGTTCAACTTTGTAGGCGTAAAGCAGCCAGTTGGAGCCGCCCGCGTACAGGATTCCGTCGTTGGAAAGAACCGGCGGCGAGGATGCGTTGTTTATTCTCATGCTCCAAAGCGTTTTGCCGTCAAAAGTCCAACCGGCGGCTCCGCTCATGGAAAAAAGGTACACGCCGCGCTCGTCAAAAAGAAGGTTCGCGCTTTCAATTCCCAACCCGGCGCTTTTCCTCCAGAGTTCCGCCTCTTTATCTATATCCCAAAGCAACAACTCTCCTTGTTTTAACAACACCGCCGCCATATTTTTAAAGTGAACCGCCGCTAAAGGTTCGCCGCCAAGTTTTTTTAATGAAACGGCGTTTACCCGTCCTTCCGCGTTCTCTTTTCCGGCGGCGTCTTGCGGTTCCGGTTTTAGCGCCTCTTTTTTCGCGGATTTTCCGTTTTTTATGATTTCCACCTCCCCGCTATGGTAAAAAACAAGCGCTCCGGTTTGTTTAACGGGGACTACGGCGGCGGCCCGCTCTGGAAGTTCCACCAGAGAGGCTTTTCCAAAAGCGTTGAAAATCAAAATAGAAGGGCCGCTTTGTATAACTATAAAACCGCCTTCGCCGTTTGGAACGGGCTGTTTTTGTATAGGAAATTCCAGTTTGAATTCCCAAAGTTGCGTTCCCGCCGCGGTGAAGCAAAGTATTTTTTTGCTTAAAAAAACAAACACCCTGCCGTCCCAGCCTATAAGGGGCGTCCAGGCCGGGGCTTCTCCCAAACGTTTTTCCCACAAAAGCCTGCCGGAGCGGTTTAGAGCGTAAAAAACCCCGTTTGTCCGCCCCGCGAAAGTCATGCCGGAGCCGGAGCGCGCTATAAACGGGGCGAGTCTGCCCGGCGCGGAATATTCCCACAAAGGCTTTCCGGAATCGCCGTAAGTGCGTATAAAACCGCCTTCGCACACTACAGAGGCGGTTTGCGTTTGAACCGAAGGCCCGGCGAGAATGGCGCCGCCCAAGGTTTGCCGCCACAAAAGCGAATTTTCTATTTCTTCCGCGCTTTGCCCTAAAACAAAATGGCATGGGGCGAAAACACAGTAAAAAAGGGCCGCGAAGGGCGAAACGGCGCGAAGGAGCCGGTTTTTCATGAATTATATCTTACGCGAACCTGGTTTTACGGCGGGAATCCCTTTTTTGCAAAGCGGGCAAATTTCGGCTTCCCAGTTTTCGGCTTCCACTCGCGCCGCCGGGTAAAAAGGGAAGGGGGGGGCTTTTTCGCCTTCGCCCCGGCGGTCGACCACGCAGGATAGAGCCGTTACGGAGGCGCCGGCTTTTTCCAGCGCGGCGGCGCATTCCCTGTAAGATTTTCCGGTGGTCACCACGTCTTCGGCTATAATGATTTTAAGGCCCCGCGCGTCCTCAAACCCGCGGCGCAACGTCATAACGCCGTTTTCGTCCCGTTCCGTAAAAAAAGCCGGCAGGGAAAGCGCCCTGGCCAGTTCGTAAGAAACGATTATCCCGCCCAGGGCCGGCCCTACAACCGCGTCCGCGGCCAAAACGCCGCTTTTTAAGTCCGCTTTGATTTTTAAGGCGACCGCTTCAAGAGCGAGGGAGGCTTTTTGCGGGTGTTTAAAAAGTTTTGCGCATTGAAAATATTTATCCGAATGCCTGCCGGAAGAGAGCAGGAAATGCCCTTCCAAAAGGGCCCCGCATTCTTTTAAAATTGAAATAACATTGCTCATACGGCAGTATAGCATTTTAACCGTTAATAAAAAAAGAGTTTGCGCCTTTTTACAAAGCGTCTTGTATTAGCCGGCGGCGCGGCGCGTCTGGCGGCGGGTTTAACCGCGGCGCGTTAATTTTCCGGCGGTTTGCGTTGTTTGGATTCGGCGTTGTTTTAAGCCGCCGCCTTGTAAATTTTAATAACGGATATTATATTTATGATGAATATCATAGAAGTAATGAAGCGAGAAAGCATGTTACCCCCCCCCCCCCCCTTATGGCCGTTATGAATTTTTTCATTCGCGGCGCGATTTTTTCCTCAGTAATTTTTGCCGTTGCGGTTGTTTCTTTTTTTTCCGGATGCGGGGCGGAGATAAATCCTGATTTTAAGGGTTTTATAGAGAACGAGTTGCGGAAGGTTCACACGATGACGTATTCGGTGGTGGCCGTGCGTGTTACGCTGCCGCCGTACAAGACGGTTTACGAGACGGGCGATTCTGTTTGGGTTCCGGTGAATCCGGCGAATCCGGAAGATGGGATAGAGGCGGCTGTAACGATAGGGGGCGGGACGGTTTACGCGTATTATTTTGAGAGTTTTGACGATAAGGCGAATATACTGACGATGAAGGGCGAGGACGGTAAGACTCTGAGTTTTAGGGTGGAAGGTTTTGACACGTCTAAGGCGAATCCCAGCGCGGAGCTACGGCTTGTGGCGCTGGACGCGGAGGGCGGCGAGTTGAAGGTGCCTGTTTTGCCGGACGACTACCGGTGGAAGTTTGAAAGGGAAGGCGAGGCGCTTTCTAGCGCGTTGTCGTACAAGGTGGTGAGAGTAGGGGGTCTTTCCGGGGAAATAGGTGTGAAGGGTTACAGCGGCCGTTTTGGGGGCGTGTACGCGAATGTTAATCGGGCCGATATGGGGGACGAAGTGTTCGGCGAGGTTTGGGCGGCGCCTGGTTACCGGCTGAAGGAAGGGACTTTGACTTGTTCCGGCAAGTACGTGGAAACGCGGCCTGTTTTTGACGTGGGGAAGGAGTGGTGGGAGTTGGATGAGGATGGGGCGTCCGGCCGCCTGGTGTATCCGTTTAGTTT